>JAGPCC010000074.1 GCA_018058245.1 Verrucomicrobiales bacterium | reverse complement strand
TCCAAGGGTGCGGGAGAGGAAGGGCTAGTGCGAAGAGTTGATTCGGGTCCATGCCTGACCAAATGCACGCTCACGCCTCTTTCAACCGGGATTTAACCCCGTTTCCACACAAAACAGCGAAGACCCCTTTTATATCACCTCAACCCGGTTAATCTACAGAAAACTGTGGACGAATACGTAGCCGCTTGCGTCTGAAAGCGGAGTGGTTGAATTCGGCCATGGCTACGGTGTTCGGCAGGAGTTCGGTAGAGGCAATCAGACCGCTTCCTCCGACACGAAGCGGGCGACAGGAGTGTCGCCTCTCCTTGGTCGGAGAAGAACAAGGAGGAGGGACACTCCTGTCCCTCACGTTTCATAAGATCGGCCCAGTGAGCCAAAGGAGCAAAAGTTTAGACAGGAATTGTGGCCCAAAAACCCATGAATTGACTTTTGGCGAGCTTTTGTTTCCAATCCAAACCGACAAGTCGAATTGATAAGAACGGCGATTCAACCCACGCACTTCCCCATCTCTCTCCGTTCACGGAGCATGATAGGTTTTGTCGCTGTTGGAAACCATCACGCCCTCGGGCGGGACGACTCGGGATTCCGGGAGGGTGGTTTCGAGGATGCCGACGAGCAAGCGGTAGGGTTTCGGTGGCTGATTCGGGGTGTAGGTTCCGGCACCGGAGGCAATCCCCTCCGCGAGGAGACGAACGCGATTCCAGGCAAAGGTCTTTGGATCGAAAGCAAGTCTCCCTTCGAGCTCGCCCTGGTAAGTTCGTTTCCCGTTTTTGGAACGAAGGGAAAATCGGCCGGACAGCTGGAGCAGTCCGGGACCGTCCGGGGTGGCGGTGAGTCGCAAGGTTTTCACCTCGTCAGGGCTCCACATGTTCGGCGTCCCGCGCACGTTATCGACGAGGTGGAACATGGCGAGGCGTCGGGAGATCGCCGCAGGCATCTCAAAGGGCTCGCCCCGGGCGGCGAGAGTGGCGACTTCGCGGCGCTCCTCTTCGTAAATCCAGCAGAAGTCGCGCCCTACCCCTTCATTGAGAAAGGTGCTCGTCGAGGGCGGGTTCGGAATCCGGGCGTAGACTTGCAGGACTTGAGCGGTGGCTGGGGGAACGAGGCTGAACGGGGTCTCTTTTTCGATTTTGCTGACGGCGACGGTTTGCGGCGGTGCTTTCCGAAATCGCTCCAGGGCCATGTCCATGAGTTTGTCTATATCCTCTGGTCCGTGATCGTTGCAGAATCCATAGGGTGTCCCATCTGCACCGAAGATATAGATGCCCTGGGGGTCATTGCTCTGCGCCATCTGGCGGTTCAAATCGAGGTTCGCATTATGCGGTCCCAGACCGCTCAGTTTGCTGCCATTTTTGACGCTGAGTCCCTCGACCATGGTACGGTCGACGACCTTCATAAACCACTCTTGAGTGATCGACTTGTGCCATTGGAGATCCTGGGTGTTGCCGCTGACCGCGACAAATTCCTGCGAGAGACGGTTCTGGAGCCCTGCGTCTGCAAAGGTCCGACGGCCTCTCTGCCCATTGTTTCAGGTGCATCCGTGGGGATTCCCGACCATGATCCACAGGAAGATCGGACGTTGTCGTTTTTGGGCCTCTTCTCGTGCGACCATCAGATTTGTCTGCCAGCCGACTTCTCGCCACGCTTGCTCATCCTCACTCGGGAGGACGGTCTCAAAGCGTTCCTCGAGTGTCTCTCCGGCGAAGGAACCGAGTGCAAAAGTGAATGCTGCAAAAATAGCGGCGCCGGAGACGGATCGGTGAATGCGTTTCATTTCGTGAAAGTGTAGTCGGGGTTGCAGCGTTGGCAATACGTTCGATTGCCTATTGTTTCCGGCGCTGCGAGGTGGTCGGTAGGGGAGGGGGACCGATCAGGTGTCTTTCTCCCCTTCGATGTCGGGTAGGAAAACGGTGAGCAATCCGAGGAGGGGTAAAAAGGCGCAGATCTGGAAGACGAAGTTGATGCCGGTGTGGTCGGCTACTTTGCCTAGGACGGCAGATCCGATCCCGGCAATCCCAAAGGCCAGGCCAAAGAACAATCCGGCGACCATGCCAACCTTCCCGGGCATCAGCTCCTGGGCATAAACGAGGATGGCGGAGAAGGCGGAGGCGAGGATGAGACCGATGATGACACTGAGCACGGCGGTCATTCCCAGCCCTACATGGGGCAGGAGAAGCGAGAAGGGGGCGACTCCAAGGATGGAAACCCAGATCACATTTTTTCGCCCAAAACGATCGCCGACGGGGCCGCCGACGATGGTTCCGATGGCGACGGCAAAGAGCAGGAGAAAGAGATGCATCACGGCACTCTGCTGGGAAATCTGGAAGCGGTCGATCAGGTAAAAAGTGTAGTAGCTCGTGAGCGAGGAGAGGTAGACATACTTGGAGAAGATCAGCGAGATCAAAATGATGAGGGCAAAAACGACGGTTTTCTTTGGGTGAGTGGGTATGTGATTTTCTCCGTTGGTCTTGGTGCGGGTTTGGATGCGATGACTGTTTTTCGCCTGCCAGCGTCCGATGCGATAGAGTATGACCACGCCGACGAGGGCGACGGCGGAGAACATCACGAGGGAGCGCTGACCGTGCGGAACGATGATGAGTGCGGCGAGCAACGGCCCCACGGCACTGCCGGCATTTCCCCCTACCTGGAAAAATGCCTGCGCGAAGCCTCTCCGGCGCCCTGCTGCCATGTGGGCGATGCGGGAGGACTCGGGATGGAAAATCGCGGAGCCTGACCCAATCAGGGCGGCGCTCACGAGGATGGTGCCGAAACTCGCGGCCTGCGACAAGGCGACCAAACCGATGCCGGTGAAGGCCATGCCAACGGGCAGCGAGTAGGGAAGTGATCTGCGATCGGTGATGTAACCGACGAGTGGTTGCAAGAGCGAGGCTGTGATTTGGAAGGTGAAGGTGATGAGCCCGAGCTGTGCAAAACTGAGATGGTAGGACGATTTTAGGATGGGATAGATCGAGGGTAGGAGCGCCTGAATCGTGTCATTGAGCAGGTGGGCAAAACTGATCGCGACGAGGACTGCGTAGACGGTGTTCACCGCAGGGCGTCCGGGCGCGGTCTCTGGGGCATTGGCGAGGGAGGGTGTCATGCGGCAAGACCGTCTCTCGAAAAGCCCGGACCATCAATCTCGGTCATCGGCGCAAATCGGATAATGGTTGGGTTTTTTCAAGGCTTGCCTCCTGGGCCTTTCCCCCCTGAAAAATCCCATCTGCCGCGCTTGCAATGGGGGGTGGCTTTGCGGCATGATGCAGAGTAATCTTGCCAAGCACTGAGTCCCCATGAAGATCCCATTCGTCCATTTCTTTCTTCTCGTCACGCTGACGGCGCTGACCGATCCGGTTCTCTCTCAGGAAGCGGCCACGCAGCCGCCAGTATCTCCCCAGCCGGTGACGGTATCGCCGGTCTCGCCTCCGTTGGACCCGGAGATCCCGGCGACTGAGAAGCATCCTGTATTGCGGGAGAATATCCCGGCCCCTCTCCTTCCCTGGGTCGGTTGGGTTCTGGGAGATCAGGACGATCTCGACAATCCGCGAGCCTACGATGATGGCGAGCATCGGCTCCCGCTCTGGCCGTCGCGTTTGGCATTCGACGCGACAGCGGCAGGGGCGACTTTTTCCCTCGATGTGACCACTTTCTCCGAGACCTGGCTGGGACTACCAGGCGGCGGAACGCTCTGGCCGATCGAGGTCACGCTCGATGGGAAGCCGCTCCCGGTGGTGGAACGCGGGGGGCAACCGTCGGTTCGCCTCACTCCTGGGAGAGGGAAGGTCGCGGGATCTTTTCAATGGAAGGAACTGCCGCAACAGATCAAGTTACCCGTTGGGACAGGATTGCTGGCCCTGACGGTGGCCGGAAAGGAGGTCCCTAATCCATCGTGGGATCCCAATGGCACCCTGTGGTTGCAGCGTCAGGCTTCCTCGGAGCAGGTGGACGAAGATTTCCTCTCTCTCAAGGTCCATTCCCTGATCGAGGACGGCATCCCTCTCTGGTTCGAGACGCAGATCGAGTTGATCGTCGCGGGAAAGAGTCGGGAGGAAACTCTCGGATCTGTCCTGCCGAAAGGCTGGCAACTTTCATCGGTGGAGGCTTCTCTCCCGGTCGCGATCGACGATCAGGGACTGTTAAAAGCGCAACTGCGGGCGGGTCGCTGGAACATTACCCTGCGTTCCTTCCAGACCGCAGAGACGTCCGAAATCTCCTTTGCCGAGGGGGTCACTCCGGCGGTGCCGGATCAGGCGATCGCCTACCGTGCGGACCCGGAATTCCGCCAGGCGGAAATCACTGGTCTTCCTCAGATCGATGTCGCCCAGACGCAGGTGCCGGAAGCGTGGCGCTCGCTGCCTGTCTATCGCTGGGAAACCAATGCGCCGTTCCAACTCGTCGAGCGCGTCCGCGGGCCGGGGCAGCGGGGTGCCGCACCGCTGACGATCGTGCGATCGCTGTGGCTCGACGACGACGGGAAAGCACTCACCTACCAGGACTCGTTGAGCGGTCCGGTCCGTGAAATCCGTCGGCTCGATGCAGCGGTGGGTCATCAATTGGGATCGGTCACTGCCGCCGGGGAGCCTCAACTGATCACGCACAATCCCGAAGGGAAAGCCCCGGGTTTCGAGGTGCGGACGCCCCAACTTTCTGCGGTCGCGACCGGTCGGATCACGCTCGCCGATTCGCTCCCGGCAACTGGCTGGCAGACTGACGCCGAGCATCTCAGCGCGACCCTGCATTTGCCTCCGGGCTACCGACTCTTTGCGCTGCCCGGTGCTGATTACTCGCGCGGCGACTGGGTCACTGCGTGGACTCTGCTCGATCTTTTTCTGTTGCTGCTTTTCACTCTCGCAGTCTTCCGACTCCGGGGTTGGGCGGGGGCGTTGCTTGCGTTCGCCGCCTTTGCCCTCGCCTATCACGAACCCGGAGCCCCCCGGTTTCCGTGGTTGTTTCTCCTCATTCCGGTCGCTCTTGTCGATGTTATGGCACCGGGAAAATGGCAGAAAATCACCGTCCTAGCAAAATGGGGATTCGTCGCAATTCTCCTGCTTTCTCTCGTGCCGTTCGCCGCTTCCCAGATCCAGGGAGCGATATTTCCGCAACTGGAGCGCAAAGGGAACGATTATTACGAAGGAGATTATTCCAGATTTGAGAGCACTAAGGATTATGTGCAGGAAATGGCGATCGATGCGGTGGCCTCATCGGTGCCGCGGTCAGATTCTCTGGGGAAACCTATGGCAGCGAGGAACAAGATGGAAAAAAACAATCTCATGGCTGATCCGAAAGCCGTCATTCAGACGGGACCCGGTGTCCCCGCGTGGTCGTGGCGCACGATTGAATTCGGCTGGGACGGACCCGTCTCGGCGGCACAGGAGGTGCGTCCGATGCTGATTTCTCCGATTTTTTCCCGCATCCTCGGAGTGGTTCGGGTGATCTTTCTTGTTCTCCTCGCGGGACTTTTGCTTTCGGTTCGGAGAGGGAATCCCCCAGTGCCCAAGACGGAAACGGAGGCAAAACCGGATGCCGACGGGATCTCTTCCTCTTCGCCAGTGGCGGCTCTTCTCCTTGTAGGCCTCCTCGTATTTGCCTTTCCAGGCAGTGGAAAAGCACAGTTCCCCAACAAAGAGCTTCTCGAAGAACTGCGCGACCGCCTCGTTGAAGACTCCGATGCTTTCCCTGGTGCCGCCGACATCGCGGAGGCTTCGTTCTCCCTTGCGGAGGAGGGGTTCACCCTGAGTCTCGAGTATCACGCTGCCGCAAGGACGGCGGTCCCGGTGCCTTTGCCAAAGAATGTATGCATCCCCTCGCAGATCCAGTTCGAAGATGGCAGTGACGCCACGGTCTTGCGACAGGAGAATCAACTCTGGGCACTGCTGCCGGGCGAGGGGATCCATCGACTGATTGTAAAAGGTCGACTCCGCGCTCCGAGTGACTGGGAGTGGGGATTCTCCCTAAAACCACGGCGAATCTCCGTCGAAGCTCCGGGTTGGAATGTCAGCGGCATCCGCAGCGATGGCAGCACCGAGGATCAGCTCCTTTTTTCCCGGGCGCAACCTGCTGAAGGAAACGCCACTGCGAACTACGACAGACCGGACACCCGCCACGCGCTTCTCGTGCAGCGGGAGGTGGAGCTCGGCCTCGTCTGGCGGGTTCGTACGACTGTCTCGAGACTTTCCCCGAACGGACGCGCCGCAGTGCTGAAAGTGCCCCTTTTGCCCGGTGAAAAAGTCGTCAGTGCCGGTCGTACGGTGGAAGGCGGAGCGATCGAGGTCCGCCTCGCACCGGAAATGAAGGAAACTTCGTGGGAAGGCGAGTTGACTCCCACGGAGGAACTGGCCCTCACGACCGCCGCGTCTGATACCTGGACGGAACGGTGGCGACTGCTCGCCTCTTCGGTATGGAATGTGACTTTTTCCGGACTCACGCCGACGTTTGAGAATCTCGATGGTCAGCTCGTGCCTCTCTGGCAACCTTGGCCCGGGGAAGGCGCTGGAATGAAAATCTCCCGACCCGAAGCTGTCGCGGGTGCGGCCGTCACGATCGACAAGGCGGAACATGGTCTGAAACCAGGACGCCGTCAGCGTGTTTCCACTCTCTTGCTTTCCCTGCGGACGAGCCTGGGCGAAGACTTCCCGATCGGCCTGCCGGAAGGGGCGGAGATCCTCTCCCTCACCCATGACGACAAAAATATCCCGGTTCGAAAAGAAGGAAATTCCGTGGTGGTCCCGCTGCGACCAGGGGCCCAGAATATCCAGATCGAGTGGAGGCTCCCCGGAGAGGACCGCGGATGGACGCGAGTCGATGCGGTGACGCTTCCGGTCGAGTCCTCGAATCTCTCGACGGTGATCCGGCCTTCCCAGGATCGCTGGTTATTGATCGCCGAAGGCCCTCTCCGCGGACCTGCGGTGCGATTTTGGAGCATTTTTGTTTTCATCCTCATCGTTGCTGTTGCGCTTTACCGGGTGCCGCAGTCCCCCTTGCGACTGCATGAGTGGCTTCTCCTTGCCTTCGGTCTTACGCAGGTGCCGATGCCGTTTTCCCTGATGATCGTAGCCTGGCTCTTTCTGATCCGGTGGCGCGGAACGGAGGGATTTCAGAGCCTGTCGACCTGGAAATACAATCTCTCTGAGGTGACCTTAATTTTCCTGACACTCTTTGCCCTCGGCACCTTTATCGGAATCGCTTCTGCCGGACTCCTCGGTGATCCGGAAATGTATGTCGCTGGGAATGGCTCCAGTTCCACTTATCTGAACTGGTTTTCGGCACGCTCCGCCGCGGCCCTTCCTCAGCCTGGCTACTGGTCGGTGTCCATCTGGTGGTTCCGCCTCGCGATGCTGCTATGGGCGCTCTGGCTCGCTGCTTCTCTCGTGCGATGGTTGCGGCTGGGATGGAACAACTCCTCCCAAGGAGGCCACTTCAAAAAATCCCCTCCGAAAAAGCGCACGCCGACAGGCACGCCGCCGGCCCTTCCAGAATCGAATTGACAGTCCGCGTAACGCGTCGATCTTTTCGACCACGAATGCCCCGCAAAGCCCTCCAGCTTCTGGTCCTCCCCTTTCTTTTTGCTCTTCTTGCAGCAGGAGGAAACGCGACCTTGTGTGATGCGGTCTCACTTTTGGGGTTTGAGTCCCATCACCACGCTTCCACCTGCGGTGGGGACGAGCAGCATTCCAATCCCCTCTGCCTACAGGGGGCGGAAGGCTGTGATTCTGACTCCGAAAAGATTCCGTGTTCGGAATCCTGCGAGATCAAGCTCTCGGAAGCGCCTGCCCCAACGCTTCACAAAGTGCCACAGCTTCCGGAGGTTCTTTTGTCTACTTTGTTTGTCGAGTGCTATGGCGTCAGCCTAGTAGCGGTGTTCTCGGCGGAAATCCCGGTGGTGCAACGCCTCGCCCTTCCCGGCGATCGGCCCTCCCTCTTTACTCCGTGTTTCACGGGGTGTTACCTGATTTGATCCCGGCAGTCCCGGGCATCTCTCCCGCCTGATTCCTCTCTGGAGTAACCGGATGATGGAATCAATCTTCCGGCGTGGAAGGCTCTTTTCAGGTTTCTCCGTTCCTTGCCATGAGACGGACCCCGCCTGTTTTCCGCAATTTTTCCCTCGCACTTTCTTCCCATGAATTTTCAATCCATTCTTCCCTACGCTCTCTTCGCGATCCTGTTCGCGGGGTCTTCATCGCTCGCGCTCGCTTCGGAGGCCGCCGTTTCGCGGGATCGTGCCATCGCCCTTGCCTTCCAGAACAATCGCGAGCTGAAAATGGCATCGCTGGAAATCAAACGCGCCCAATCCCGGCGGCAGTGGTCGGGGCGACTGGAAAATCCGGAGCTCGAACTGAGCGTCGACGGGGACGGTGTCGGGCTCAATGAAGGAGAGGGCAACTACGGGGTCGCCTTTTCCCAGCGATTCCCACTCACGGCAAGGCTCAAACACGAAAAGAGCCTGCGTTCCTATCAGGTCATTCTCGCCGAGGCGGAGATCGCGGCACGTCGCCGCGAACTGGCAGGTGAAGTGGACCAACTTTTCATCGAACTGCTCGCCACCCGCGAAACGATTCGTCTCCGCCGGGAGAGTTCCACCCTGAATCGGAAGATCGTCGATTTCCTCCAGGAAAAATCAAAAATCGGGGAAGCTTCGAAATTGGACGTCATCCAGGCGACTCTGAGCGGACGAACGATCGATCAGGACATGAAGCTCGCGGTCGCTAGAGAGCGACAACAGGAGATGGCCCTGAAACAACGCATCGGGCTGGATGCCACCTCCGATCTCCCGCTCGGTGGATCTCTCGCGCTGCCGGAAAGTCGCCCTTCGAAAACGGCGGACCTCGATGGCATCCTCCAACACCGGCCCGACTATGTCATTTCTCTCGCCAAGATCGATGAAACCCGCGCGGCCGTGATCCTCGAAGAAGCAAAACGATGGGACGACATTTCCGTGAAAGTGTTCGTTGATGGCGAAAAAGCGAATGACAACCCCACCGGTCTCGAGCGCAACACTTTTGCCGGTGTCGGGGTGTCCATCCCGCTCCCTTTCTGGAAACGAAATCAGGAGGGGATTGCGCAGGCCAAAATCGATGTAGAGAGTGCCACGCAGGGGATCGAAGCGGTCCAGTTCCAGATCCGGAGTGAGTGCGAAGAAGCCTATCAACGTCGCTTCGATGCCTGGGAACTCGCACGGGAATCAGGCGGAGAACTGCTCGATCTCGCTGAGGAAAACCTCACCGCATTTCGCGGTGCTTACGAACGCGGCGAAGCGACTTTGAATCAAGTCCAGAAAGCACAGGAGCAGGTTCTCGAACTCCAGAGTGCAGCGGTCACTTTCCTATCGGATTACCACCTCGCCGAAGCCCGAGTCCGCTTCGTCACTGGCGCCTACCCTGGCCTCGACGTTTCTTCCCGGTCAGGAAAATAGAATCTCACTAATTAATTCATTCAAACCACCACGGTTGACTGAACCACCTCACCCTATTCGTCTCATACGTCTGTTTGCATGAAAGCTGCCTTAAAACTGTTCCACCTCCGTGGCTTCGGCTCTATCTCCGCCATCGTTGGCGCATTCAGCCTGTCTCTCCACTCCATCGACGCGGCAAATGCTGACAAAGCCGTCGTCCTCGATGAAACCGGGGTGAAAAACCTCCGTATCGAAACTGTTTTGGTCGAGGAGACCGACTTCGAGGCCACGATTTTTTCACTTGGCCGAATCGAAGTGATCCCGAGCAAGGTCGCCGCTGTGAGCAGCCGCATATCGGGACGCATCGTGGAGATGAAAGTCGGCCCCGGCGACATAGTCAAGAAGGATGAGGAAGTGGCGAAAATCGAGAGTCGCCAGCCGGGTGATCCGCCGCCGGTGATCTCTCTCAAAGCACCTCTAGGTGGCCTCGTCACCCATGTGGACGCCCGTCTCGGCGATCCACTCGATCCGGAGAAATCCCTCATGGAAATCACAGACCTCAGCGAGGTGTATGCGGTGGCTCGAGTACCAGAGCATCAGGCCGGTAACATGAAACCCAAAACCGTCGCGCATATCAAAGTCGCGGCGCTTCCGAACGAGAATTTCACGGGAGAGTTGCTGCGCTTCGGTACCAGTGCCGACAAAGAGAGCGGCACGATCGATGCCATCTTCCGCCTCACGAATCCCGGCGATCTGTTGCGGGCTGACATGCGGGCGGAGTTCTCTATCGTCATGAGTAAACGCAGCAATGTGGTGAGTGTGCCTCGTGCTGCTCTGCAGGGCGAGGCGAGCAACCGGTTTGTCTATGTCCAGGACTTCGATCTGAAGACGGTCTTTTATAAGACACCGGTTCAGGTCGGTGAGATGAACGACCGCTTTGTTGAGATCACGAGCGGGGTGCTCCCGGCGGATGACGTCGTAACGCGTGGAGCCTATTCGCTGTCCTTCGCCGGAGCGAGCAGTGTATCATTGAAAGAAGCGCTGGATGCCGCCCACGGTCACGAGCACGCGGAAGACGGCGGCGAACTGACGCCCGAGAAAAAGGCCGAGATGGAGGCGAAAAAGCGCGCGGCGGCAGGCATTGTCGAACCTGCCGGAGGCGGGGGTAGCCCCATTTGGAAATATATCAGTGGCGCGCTCCTGGTCCTCCTCATTGCCTCCATCTTCACCAAGAAGCGGAGTGCAGGCAACGACGCGTCCCTTGCCGAACCCATCAACAAGGAGGCCGTTTAAGCCATGCTGAACAAAATGATTCACTGGGCGCTCGCGAGTCGGGCGCTGGTCATCGGCGTCGCGATCATCCTCATGGTGATGGGCCTGAAGACGGCCACGGAACTGCCCGTGGAGGTCCTGCCCGATCTCACCAAGCCGACCGTCATCATCCTCACCGAATCCCCCGGCCTCGCCCCGGAGGAGGTGGAGATGCGCGTCACTCAGCCGCTGGAAAGTGCGCTCATGGGGGTGGCGGGACTCACCCGATTGCGCTCCAACTCCGATGTGTCCCTTTCGCTCGTATACGCCGAGTTCGGCTGGGACACGGACATCTATAAAGCGCGGACGATGGTGCAGGAACGTCTCCAGGGTGTTCGCGAACAATTGCCCGAGGGTGTGCAGCCCTTCATGACACCTGTGGCCTCACTCATGGGTGAGATTTTGCTGGTCGGGGTGCGATCCACGATCAAGGAAGGCGAGCCCGGCTACATGCCGCCGAGCGAAGTTCGCTCACTCGCTGATTGGACGATCAAGCGTCGCCTTCAAAGCATCTCGGGTATCGCGGAAATCCTCAACATGGGCGGCGGAGTGAAGCAGATTGAAATCCAGCCCGATCCTTACAAAATGCAGGCCAACAACGTCAGCTACGACGAGTTGGAGCTGGCCGCGACCGAGGCGGCGAACACGACCACCGGGGGATTTCTCAATACCGGACCCACCGAGATCATGGTGCGCAATCTCGCGATGACCGTCGAGCTTAACGACATCTCCCGCACCATCATCAAGAAGATCAACGACCGCCCCATCTCCATCGGAGATGTCGCGAAAGTCGTCTGGGGGATCGAACCCATGCGCGGTGATGCCACGGTGAGTCAGGCACCGGAGAAGTCGCCGACCTACGGCGTCATCATGTCCATCACCAAGGCCCCGGGCTTCGACACGCGGGCGCTCACCGAGCAGATCAAAGACGCGCTCGACGAACTCGAAGCCACCTTCCCGAAGGGTGTCGAGACAACCCTGCTCTTTCAGCAAAAGGACTTCATCGATCACGCCATCGGCAATCTCACCGAAGCGATCCGGGACGGGGCCATCATGGTGACCATCGTGCTGTTTCTCTTCCTGATGAACTTCCGGACCACCTTCATCACGCTGATGGCGATGCCGCTCTCGTTTGGCATCACGATGCTGGTATTCAAAGGATTCGACATCAGTGTGAACTCCATGACCCTCGGCGGTCTCGCCGTTGCCATCGGCATGGTCGTGGATGACGCCATCGTCGATGTGGAGAACGTCTTCCGACGTTTGCGGGAAAACGCTTCACTGCCGAATCCTCATCCGCGATTGCAAGTTATCGCGAGAGCCTCTGGTGAAGTGCGAAATTCGATTCTCTATGCCACCGTTCTCATCATCCTCGTCTTCCTCCCGCTCCTCGGACTGACAGGGGTCGAGGGCAAGCTCTTCGCGCCTATCGCTATCGCCACGATCATCTCCATGGTCGCTTCTTTCGTCGTTTCGCTCACAGCGATTCCGGTGTTGTGCTCGATCCTGCTTAATCCCAAGGAGGGAAAAGAGCATGCGGACGGGTTTTTGACACGAGGAATGAAGTGGCTGCTGGAGCACGTCTGGCTGCGTTTTGGATTGAATCAACCCTATCTGATGCTCGGCATCGCAGCGATGATCGTCGTCGCCGCCTTTTCCCTCTATCCGAAGATGAACAAGGACTTCCTTCCCAAATTCCAGGAGGAAACCGCCCTCGTCGCCGCGACCACCGCGCCCGGGACCTCGCTCGACGAGATGAACAAAATCTCCGACGTCATCGAGCAGCAGATCCTCTCCGTACCTGAGGTGCGCAAGGTGGGTCGCCGTCTCGGTCGTGCCGAACGGGGTGATCACGTTGTCCCTGTTTCCACCGCCGAGTTCGACGTCGACTTCCGAGAAATCGAAGGGGAACACAAAACGAAAGGGCGCAGCCGAAAGGAAATTCTCGACGACCTCTCCGCTAAGATCAAATCGGTGCCCGGCGTCTTTGCCGTCGTCAGCGGTCCGCTCGCAGATCGCATCGGTCACATGATGAGCGGTGTCTCCGCACCCGTTGCGGTGAAGGTCTTCGGCCCCGATCTCGACAAGCTGCGACAAATCGGCATCGAGATTCAGACCGTCGCAAAGAGCATCCCCGGCTTCGAGGACGCTAAGCTCGACCAGACTTCGTCTATTCCGCAGCTCCGGATCGAGGCGGATCGGGATCGCGCCAAAGCCTACGGTATCGCCCCCGGCAAGCTCAATGAACAGCTTTCCGCCCTTATCGGCGGCAAGGAAGTCGCCGAACTACGCGAAGGCCAGCGTGCCGTGAACCTCGTTGTTCGATTGCCCATCGAGTGGAGAGACTCCCCGGACAAGATCGCCGAGCTTCCTATGGAGACGAGTGAAGGTCAGCGCATCCCGCTTTCCCTCGTCGCCGATGTGCGCGAGGCCAAGGGACCCAACGTCATCTTCCGCGAGGATAGCCAGCGTCGCTTCGCTATCGGCATCAAGCCGACCGTCCGTGACGTGAGCAATCTGGTGGTCAGACTCAAAGAGGAAGTCGCGGAGAAAGTTACCCTGCCGGAAGGCTACTTCCTCAAGTTTGAAGGCGAGTTCCAGGCGCAGCAGGAGGCCACACAGCGCATCGCCCTCTTCACCCTCGTCGTCCTCGCGGTCATCGCCTTCCTCCTCTACGGCTACTTCCGAACTCCCTTCTTTGCCTTTCAAGTGTTGTGCGATATCCCGCTGGCACTCGTCGGTGGCCTCGTCTTCACCTACTTCAAGCTGAACAACATCAGCATCGCCACCCTCGTCGGCTTCATCGCCGTGGCCGGCGTCGCAGCGCGAAACAGCATCATGCTCATCAGCCACTACCTTCACCTCATGCAGCACGAAGGGGAGGATTTCACTAAGGAAATGGTGATTCGTGGAACGAAGGAGCGTCTTGTCCCCGTATTGATGACGGCTCTGGCGGCCGGGATCGGTCTCATCCCCCTCGTCCTCGCCGCCGATCAGCCGGGCAAGGAGATCCTCCATCCCGTCGCCGTCGTCATTGTCGGTGGCCTCATTACCAGCACGCTGCTCGGTTTGGGTGTCACTCCGACCGTGTTCTTTACCTTCGGGCGCAAGGCTGCCGATACTGCCATCCAGAATGAAGCGCCTGCTTCGCATTAATCTCTCCCGCCCGCGTCTAACGGGTGTCAGTCAGACAAAAAAAACAAAAACCAAATCAAATAAGAATATGAAATCCACGCTACTCACCTTTGCCATCGCCGTTCTCGGCCTGGCCCTCAACGTCAGCGCCGCTGATAAAGAGAAACACGATCATGAACATGAAGCCAAAGCCGGTCCCACCGGTGGCAAGCTCATCACCGAAGTCGAGCCGCACGTCGAGTTCTTCGTGAATAAAGAAAATAAAGTCGAGATCCGATTCATTGACGATGATATGAAAGTGGTTGCCCCCGGCGAGCAAGTCATCAAAGTCACCCTCGGTGAACGCTCCGCTCCAACCAAGCTGACCTTCACCAAAGACGGCGACAAACTGATCTCTGACACGGCCATTCCAGAGGGGAATGACCTCCCAACCGTGGTTCAGATCAAGACCTCAGCAGATGCTAAAACCGTAACCGAGAAGTTCAATCTGAACCTCGAGCAGTGCCCGTCCTGCAAAAATAAGGAATACGCCTGCACCTGTGAGCACGAGTAAACCTCGCTCGCGCCGACGGTTTCTCTGGCCTCCCTTCCACAAATCCGATTTGGGGAGAGGGAGGCCTTTTTTTGTTTGGGACGCACCGCCCGCGCAATGGGCGAAATCGCTTGACGAGTTTTTCCCAATGTGGGACGGTCATCTTCGATGAAACGCTTTTGGCAAATCATAACACTCGTCTTGTTGGCTCTCATCGTGCCCGCATCTGTGTGTTGCTACTTAGCGCCGGATGCAGACTGTTCCGCCTGCAATTGCGAGAGCATTCCAGATCAGCACAACGAGACGCCCTCCTGTCCCAGTAACAGCATCGCGCATAGTGAAGTGCCATCGTCGCCTGCCCTTCCCGAGATTCAGCTGCTGGATCTCGTCAATTTCTTTCACCCGGTATCGCTGTTGAACGAAATAGCTGAGACCGATTCCGCCGCAGTACCGGTGCCGACTGTCGCGCCGCCGGAGTTGCGGACGACATGGGTCTTTGCGAGTCGCGCGGCATTGCCCGCTCGTGCCCCTTCGGCGCTCGCCTGATTTTCCGTGCGCTACATCATCCTCCCGGATGGTGAATCACCGCGTCGGAGTGATGTCCCTCTTCCGGGTCATCCATATGCCTCTTGTCGAGGCTGCTTCTTGTCCACGTCTGCCACTCTAGCTTACTCATCTCATGCGCTCCTTTTCCCTTTTTTTGCTGCTCCTTGCAGCTTTGTCCCCGCTCGCGGCGGAAGAGACAAAGTCTGCTGCAGTTTCCATTTCCGAGCTTGTCTCCCGCACTCTCGCGGCGAATCCAGAGATTCTCTTTTACGAGGCCGAGATCGAGGCAGCCAAAGCCACGCGAAAAACAGCGGGCCGACAGTCGAATCCCGAACTCAGTCTCGAAGTCGGTCGGAATCGTGTCTCCTCCGACGACAGCCGCTCGAACGGCCTCGCCTTCTCCGCTTCCCTCGCCCAACCCATCGAATGGCCCGGCCGATTGGGACTGCGTAAGGCCATCGCCAACCGAGACATCGCCCTGGCGGAGCTTGGACTGGAGCGTTTCCGCTTTCATCTCGCTTCGCGCGTGCGGGTGCTCGCTTACACCCTCGCCGCCCATCAGGAGATATCCGCCGCGGCCAGTGAAGTCGCTTCGCGCTACGCCTCGCTGCGCGAGGTGATGGTCCAGCGCGAGCCTGCGGGCATCGCCCCCCAGTTGGAGATCGTCACGATCGAGGCGGCGGCTCTGGTCGCCGAGTCGCGGGCGGCGACCTCTGCCGTCACCGTGCAGTCGGCGCTGCTGGAGTTGAATCAACTCATGGGTCGCCGTGCCGACACGCCGCTGGTGGTGAAGCGGGCGAGGATCGAGATGTCGCAGCCGCCCTCTCTCGATACCCTTCTCCTCTCGGCGATGGCGAATCACTACGACCTGCGCATCCGCCGTGCCGAACTCGAGCAGCAGGGATTCAAGGTCGAGCTCGCCAAAAACGAACGCCATCCCACCTTCACCGTTGGCCCGTTCGTCGAGAGTACGCGAGGAAATGAGGACGAGACTGCCGCAGGCATCGGTATCTCACTTCCTCTCCCGTTCTGGAAATCAGGGAAGGCGGAGGTCAGCGC
Organism: Verrucomicrobiales bacterium; assembly: GCA_018058245.1. Taxonomy (GTDB): domain Bacteria; phylum Verrucomicrobiota; class Verrucomicrobiia; order Verrucomicrobiales; family DEV007; genus Arctic95D-9. The sequence goes on along the minus strand of JAGPCC010000074.1, from coordinate 3,078 downwards.
AGCGCAGGCCAGACAAGTGCAGGCGCAGGCCTCGCTCAACTCCGAGCAGCGAGAAGTGGAGCGTCAAGTCACGGAGTCCATGCTGATTTTCAAAACTCAGCAATCCCGCTTCGCCCTTTGGAAGGGCGACGCCATCGACAAATTCAGCGAAGCGGCGGAGCTGGCGGATCGCCACTACCGTCTCGGTGCCGTGCCCATGGGAACCTTCGTCGAGCTGCAGGACAAGTATCTCGAAGCAGTCGAGTCCATTGCCGAAGCCAGGTCCCAGGCACTTGAATCAGCCCTCATGCTCGAAGAACTCACCGGTTCTCCCGGCAGCCTCATCTCCCTCCCGGAATAAAAACTCGCCTCACACTCACCATGAAACTCTTGCTTCTCACCCTGCTTTTCCCCATCGCCGCCGCACTCACCAGTTGCAGCGATTCCAAGGCCAGCTCCAGCCCCGCCACAGCACCGGAGAACGGGGCGCAATTCAAAGAGGGTAAAGGCGTCTCCTTGACCCCCTTGATGATGACCTCCATCGGCCTGCAAACCGCCGAAGTGCTGGAAGAGAAAATTGCTCAAACCATCACGATTTCCGTGCAGGCAATGGAATCCGGTCAGGAAGTGAACGGCTGGCTCACCGAGGCACAGGCCGCGCACATTCGGCCGGGCATGGAGGTCGAACTTGGCACCACAAGAGGCACCGTAGTCAGCATCGAAAAGGCCCCCTACATTACTCTTGGCGACTTTGAAGTGACCGTCCAGACGAGTGCTCCAATGGAGGCAGGCGCCGTGATCCCCGCCACCTTCCGTTTGCCTGCAGGCGATGCCGTGACCGCGATTCCGAATTCTGCGTTGCTCACCACCGCCGAGGGAACCTTTGTCTACGCGAAAAATGATGAGTTCTACATCCGTACGCCCGTCAAAGTCGGCGCGGCCAGCGGTGAGCATGTCGAGATCACCGACGGTCTTTACACTGGCGATGAGATCGTGACCACGCCAGTGATGTCGCTCTGGCTCGCCGAGTTGCAAGTCCTGCGCGGCGGCAAAGCCTGCACCTGCGGCCATTAAGCGTTTCATGCTCGACTACCTCATCACCCTTGCAATGCGGCAGCGCGCTGCCGTGCTGCTGGCCACGTTTATCCTCATTGGGATCGGCTCGTGGTCGGCCATTCATCTGCCGATTGATGCCGTCCCGGACATCACGAACCCACAGGTGCAGATCAATACCGCCGTCTCCTCCCTTGCCCCCGAGGAGATCGAAAAGCTCGTCACTTTTCCCATCGAGAGCGAGATGGCGGGGCTGCCGCAGATGACGGAGCTGCGCTCCCTGTCGAAATTCGGTCTATCGCAGGTCACGATGGTCTTCCACGACGATGTGGACCTTTACCTGACCCGGCAGCTCGTCACCGAGAGATTGCAAGGCGTGCTCGACGAATTGCCGCCCGGCCTCACCCCAAAGCTTGCTCCCGTTGCCACCGGCCTCGGCGAAATCTTCTATTATGGCCTCGATTACAGCGAAGACGCACCGCACAAGCCCGCCACCCGCGAAGCCCAGCTCATGGAACTGGCGCAGATCCAGGAGTATCAGGTGAAGCCTCTCTTGCGCGCCACTCCCGGCGTCGCAGAAGTGAACACCAGCGGCGGTTATCAGAAACAGATCGTCATCCAGCCCGATCCCGAACGCCTCGCCGCCCGTGGCCTCTCGCTCGACACGTTGGCCGAGACCGTCGAGCAAAACACGCGTAATGCGGGCGGCGGTTATGTCGAGATCGGCGGCGAGCAGCTCATCATCCGGTCCACAAGCCGCGTCACCGACATCGAGCAGATCCTCGCCATCCCGCTCAAGTTCGCAGGTGCAGTGAAGCCCATCCTCGTCAGCGACGTTGCCACTGTCATGATCGGCAGCGCCTTCCGCACCGGAGCATCCACCGACGACGGTGAAGAAGCCCTCATCGGTGCCACCATCATGCTTGCCGGGGAAAACTCCCGTCTTGTCGCCGAGGCGGTGCGGGCGAAACACGCTGAGATCCAGCCCAAACTGCCTCATGGAGTCGTTATCCGCACCCTCTACGATCGCAGTAGTCTCGTCAGCCGCACGATTGCCACGGTAGAAAAGAATCTGGTCGAGGGTGCCCTGCTCGTGGTCGCCGTGCTTTTTGCCTTGCTCGGAAACTTCCGCGCCGCCTTCATCGTTGCTCTTGTCATCCCGCTATCCATGCTCGTCGCCATGACCGGCATGGTGCGCTACAACATCAGCGGGAATTTGATGAGCCTCGGTGCCATCGACTTCGGCCTCATCATCGACGGGGCCGTCGTCATGGTGGAAAACATCGTCCGTCATCTTGGCGAGCGGCAGCACGCCCTCGGCCGCACTCTCACCGTCCGTGAGCGCACCGACGAAGTCCTGAAGTCCGCCAAGGAAGTCGCCAAGCCCATGTTCTTCGGCGTCCTCATTATCACCGTCGTCTACGTGCCCATCCTCGCCCTGCAAGGGATCGAGGGGAAGATGTTCAAACCCATGGCCCTCGTCGTCATGCTTGCGCTCGGCGGTTCACTCGTCCTCGCCGTGACCTTGATGCCTGTCTTGTGCTCCTTCCTCCTCGGCGGCAAAATTCAGGAGAAGGACAACTGGCTCGTCACCATCACCAAACGTATCTACACCCCACTCTTGCAGTTTGGCCTGCGCTACCGGCTCCTCATCGTGCTGCCCATGCTCGTCCTCTTTGGCTCCTCCCTTTGGGTCTTCACGCGTCTCGGTTCCGAATTCATACCGCAGCTCGACGAGGGCGACTTCGCGTTCCAACTCATCCGCAGCAGCAGTGCCGGGCTTTCCTCCTCACTCGATTTGCAGAAGCAGAGCGAGGCCGTCATCCGCCGCAACTTCCCCGAAGTGAAAGAAATCTTCTCCCGGATCGGCACCGCCGAGATCGCCACCGATCCCATGAATCCCAACGTCGCCGACACCTACCTCATGCTCGCGCCCCGTGATACGTGGCGGAAGAGGGAGGGCGGACCAATCGGAAAGAAAGCCCCCGCCAGGATCAGGCGAAAACCCTGCCCGAATCAGTGGCCGGGCAGAACATTTCCCTTAAC
>JAGPCC010000315.1 GCA_018058245.1 Verrucomicrobiales bacterium | reverse complement strand
GCAGCACAAGCTTGGCCCCTGTCCTTGCTGACCAGTACAAGGAAATCGAAGAAACTCCCGTTTTAAACAATTCTTCACTGAAAAGCGCTCTCATGACCCTTCCGATCACAGGAATCTACCCCCATCAGAACAGAATCGTCATCGGGGCAAGGTCATTCTCTGCCGGCGGACAATTCGGAATGAAACTTCAGGAGCTCACGATCCGCCTCCGGTTCGAAGGGATCCGTGGGAAAAATGCCTACTTCAAGGACATGGAGACCCAGGAAATTAGTTTCATCAACTACAATCCGCTCCCAACAGAGTTCGAGCCGCTGAAGAGAGAGTCCGCTCAAGAGCGGGGCATGGGCATCATTCCGATGAATGAACTCTTCATCGTAAACTAAAAAATTTCATGATAATTATAGTAAACCCTTGCTAATTACTAGTTTTTATGGTATTTATTCTGATTATCGGAAATATAAATTCTCTCCCCTCCTCAAATTCATGAAATTAAAAGAAATATCAACCGTTGTTGGGGCTGGGATCCTGGCGCTCGCGGCCGTGTTGATTCTTGAAAGCGAGACGTCTCCGTCTCCCCTCCCAACCGAGAAACCCCTCATCGGGGAATTTGAGGATACTTCGAGTCTTGTCGAATATGCATCTCCCGCCCCCACGGCAGAGCCTCCTGCGGTGACGGAAAAAAATGTTCCCGCGCAGACTTTCGCTTCAGTCGGTGACGGACCACCGGTTCCTCTCGATATGGACGCGGCTGGCAACCCATCATTCCGGAATTGTCGGAACCTTCCCCGGAAGCAAGCGTCATCGAGGACGCTCCCCTGTCCCTCTCCCCCCGTGATACCGCTGCTGCACCAGGAACCGCTAGTCCGACAACGAATCTCGCACAAAACCTCATCGATGCCGTCGCTGCAGCGGAAACAGGAACCGACGCCCCGGCACCTCTCATTCCCAGTGCAACCAATGTAATCCCGGCTGACGCGACCGCACCTGTCTCGCTCATCGAGGAGACACCAGACGGGTTCTGGCTTCGCCAAGCAAAGCTGAACGATGTCTTCCAGCATCTCGCACAGTTGGGGAATTTTCAGTACTTCCACAACACGGAACTAGAAGGTCCGAGTTTTGTGGTCACAGGACAACTCATGACAGATGACCCGATCAAACAGATGGAGGAGCTCTCTCTCATGTATGGAGTCACGATCCACCAAAAGGGAAATACGGTCTACGCTCTGACTGCTCCGCAGCTTTCACAACTCCCGACCGAACCCTTTCGTTACCAACTCAAATATCTGCGCCCATCCGATATCGAGCAGATCAAGCTGATTCTCACCCCCTTTCTCACTCCGGGCACAGGGATCATTGAGTTCGAAACAAAGACAAATACCCTCATCGTGATGGACAACGTGAGAAAGCTGGATGCTCTCTCCGTCTTCCTCAATCAGATCGATCAACCAAAACAGCAAATTGCGATTGAAACCCGCATTCTTAGGATCACGAGCAGCTCTCGCAACCGCATCGGGGTCGACTGGTCCTCCGTCCTCGGCGACCAGGGAATCTCGCTGGGAGCGTCGACAAGCCTCAATGCTCTTTTCAATCTACCTGAGTTGGACACCGTGACCAAAGTTCTGACATCCACAGGAAGTGGAAACAGCTTGAACGTGGTCACCAACAATCGTGAATTCACCTCTGACAATAAGCGAGACACCGCCTACAACGACGCGAATCTCGTGCTTTCCCCGGTCGCCATCAATGCCGTGCTCCGGGCACTCAATGCCGGTGGTCTCGCCCAGCAGGAGTCCAGCCCCACTTTGATCACGGAAGACAACGAGGAGGGTCTCATCTCCATCATCGACCGGATCCCGATCATCACCTCGACAATCAGTGAGACGGACGCAGGCCAAAATGTCACCGAGCAAGTCCGCTACAAAATCGACGAAACCGATCCGACGGGAAGCCCGATCGATACCCGCGAAGTCGGTGTCTCCGTGGCGGTGACCCCGACGATCCTCCCGGACGACACCATTCGGATGATTCTGCGTCCTCGATCGGCCCAGGTCGTCGAATATGTGACAGGACCAAGCGGCAACCTGTATCCCCGTGTGAACGAATCCACCGTTACGACAACCGCACGAGTTCCGAACGGACACTCCCTCCTCATCGGCGGATTTTACGAAGAGATCCAATCAGACTCTACAAACAAGGTTCCACTCCTGGGAGACCTCCCTGTCGTGAACCTACTCTTTAAGTCGATCGATAAGGAGAAGGAGCACACCAGCCTCGTCTTCATCGTCACACCGAGACTCTATCGTCCAGACGTCACAAGCGAGAGCGACATCGTCAGTCATGAGATCCATGAGAGCCACATCCTGCCGTCGAACCACGCCTCCCCGGACAGAGAGCATCCCGGAACCAACTACAGATCGGACCTTCGTAGTACAGTGGACAATACCTTCAATCGCTACGAACCCGACGCGCAGTCCAACCTCCTTCATCCCGATCATCCCTACAACAATCCGCAAGCCCTTCCCGTTCACGGCAAAGAATACAACAGTGAGCCCGAATTTGCCGAGAGTCCTACCGTCAGAGTTCGCCCCACAAACGGCACGAAAAAGAATGGGGGCTTCTTCGGAAAAGTATTCGGCAGCCACAAGCAGAATCGAGGTCAATGAGCACGGCAACCGAGCAACTACCTTCTACCTCCCGCAATCCCGTTTCGTCCACCACTTCAACACAACATCGTTCGGGTCAAGTGGAGGGAATCGATGATTCCGAATCCGAGGCCCCAGCGATCTCCAGGATTCCGACCTCGGATCTGATGAGACGGCAGATGGCTCACTGCGGTGAGTACACCTTCCAAGCTCTCAACAAGATCGGAAAACTGAGTCCTGAGGACACCGGGCGGATCACCCAGCAATACCTCAAGTATCTGCAGAACAGTGAAAAAGGGAAACCGTTTCGGGATGCTCTCGAGTTCCTCTTCTTCGAGGGGTGGAAGCGACCCGAGATCGAAGCTCGTGACACGATTTTAAAGCTGACCCGGGCTCTCATTGCCTATTCAAAAACCAAAATCTCGCACCTCGCCTTTGCTCACCAAACTGACACCCCGATCGAGTTCTACAACGCCTTTCCTGCAATCTCCGAAATTTGCCGACTCCTCGGTTCACCGGTGATTCAGGTAAGCGAAAAGGACTTCTTTTCCGTGACTAGCATCAACCCATTCACCGCGACCGCAGCGGCACGTCTCATCGCGAACGAAGTTCAGCATGAGACCGGGAAAAAACCCTTTCACTTTGTCTCCACCACCGACATGAACGCCTGGAAGTACCTTCAGGGTCGCCACTTCGGATCATGAATCTAAACATCGGAATCACTCTCAATGAGACGATCACGGATGCTGTCGTCGATCAACTGATCCTCTGCGATCCGTCGCTCGGCGAAAGATCCCGAGAGGACATTCCCCGTACGTGTACCGCAAACCGCATTCTCGCGGCGGTCGGGACGATCACCTCGCTGCCACTTTTCCTGAAGATTAAGGACTTCGTGGATCAATCCCTCCTCGAACAAAGTGATCCGGGACTCCTCAACCGAGGGATGTTTGTCCCGCTCTACAAAGATACCGAGCAAATCTATATCGCGGTGGCGAATCCCTGGGATCCAACTGCGGAAGACACCTTTTCTCAACAATATCCAAACCTCGAGGTCACCAAAATCCTCGCGCCCGTTGCCGAGATCACCCAAGTGATCGAGACGGTTTCGCGGACCTCCGGTCCATCCCAGTCCGATCTCGATGCCATCGAGGTGGAGGATCGCACCGAAGAAATTTCCGATTTCAACGTTACCGAGAAACACGATGAGCCGCTCGCGCAGCTCGTTGCCAAAATATGCTCAGACGGCATTAAACAGCGTGCCTCTGACATCCATATCAAGTGCGACAAAGAGAGAGTCCACTACAGCTATCGTATCGATGGTGATATGGGAGAAAAACACGAGATCCCCATGAAGTTGAAAGACCGCGTTGACGCGTTTCTTCTCAACCTCATGGGGCTCGCCCCGGAAGAGCGCACGAAGCGCCCAGGGATCTCGGGGCGCTTCACGGTGAATTATCTGCGACGCTCCATTGATATGCGATTCGAGAGACACCGCACCTACCGCGGTTACCACGTCACCATGCGGATTCTCGACAAGAGCCACTTTGAAGCAAAACTCGGAGTCGGTTCTCTCGCCTTCGATGCCGCGACGCTCTTTGAGTTGGAAAAAGTGATGGCGATCCCCTCGGGAATTATCGTGATGTCAGGCCCCACAGGTTCAGGAAAATCGACGACCTTGAATGCGATGCTGCGGGAATTGAACCGTCCCGAAGACAACATCCTGACCCTAGAGAATCCCGTCGAAGATGAAATTTTGGGAGTCTTGCACTGCGATATTCGACCGAGCGAGTTCAAAGCCATGATCGCCAGTTTCATGCGGAGCGACCCAGACATCATCCTCATGGGAGAAGTCCGGGACCTCGACTCCGCCGAACTCGCGATCGAGGCAGCCATCACCGGCCACAAAGTGTTGACCACGATCCACACCCCGAGAGCATCGCAGATTATTGAGCGATTTGAACAGCTCGGGATGGAACGGTGGAAGATCGCACAGACCCTCAAAGCCGCCTGCGCCCAACGTCTCGTGAAGTTGCTTTGTCCCTATTGCAAAGTCAAAAAATCGGGTCTTACCGAGCGAGACATTAAGAAATTCAACCTCTCGGAAGACTGGCGAGAAACGCCGATCTATCAACGCAGCGTCGAAGGTTGTCCCGAGTGCGGAAATCGAGGATACTACGGTCGTGCCGCCATCCTCGAGATCATCCCGATTACACCCGAGTGGTCCGATGCACTCTCGAAAGGAACTTTGAGCCCTTACGAGCTGGAAATCGCCGTGCGCGAACAGGGAATCCTCCCTTCGCTGCGCAAGAGCGGTTTGAAACTCGTCCGCGAAGGACGAACCGATCTCGACGCCCTACGCAAGGTCATCGATATGTCGAGTGGCGACTAGTTCCCTCCTCCCCCTCCTCCCCATGCAATCCGCTAAGAAAGTCGAAAAGATGTCCGCTGCACAGGCAGCACTGGCAGCTAGGATCGAAGAAAAAAACCGAGCGACTTCGGGGCATCACGGTCCAAAAGGGAAGTCCTTATTCAGTAAATCGGAGAAGACAACCAAATTTCCCCCGAAGGAGTTGATCAAGCTATCGCGAGGCCTCGCTTCGATGCTCAAGGCGAACATCAATACGTCGGACGCCCTAAAATACTATGGCAGTGGCCACCCATCCCCCTTCGTCCGGACCACCCTGAAAGAGGCACGGGAACACATCGAGAGTGGAATGCCAGCCTACGCAGCATTCAAGAAAACCGGGAAGTTTGATGACAAATTTCTTTCCTTGGTCCGCGCAGGGAGTGACTCTGGGCAGCTGGACAAAGCATTTGATGCCATTT
>JAGPCC010000073.1 GCA_018058245.1 Verrucomicrobiales bacterium | reverse complement strand
TCGTGACGATGAAAAAGATGAGCAGAATGAAAACGACATCAATTAGCGGAGAGATGTTGATCTCACTCGGCGTCTCGACATCCGTCTCGCCAAATCGTTGGAAACGCCTCGCCATGATCAGTGGGAAACCGTGCCTTTCTCACGGAGGACTCTGGTTTCGAGCTGGCGATATCGCTGAATCAGATCGTCATACCGGCTTTTTAAGATCGCGCAGACGATGTAAGTGGGCACGCCGATGACGAGTCCGGTTTGCGTCGTGATGAGGGCCTCCGAGATGCCGGAGGAAATGACATCCAGCGGGGAGTTCACTGCGGCAGACATCCCGGAAAACGTCTTGAACATTCCTGAAACGGTACCGAGGAGACCAATGAGCGGTGCCGCTCCGATCATGACAAAAGCAAAGGGAAAACGTCGTTCCGGTCTCGCAAAAAGTCGTTGAGCGGTCTCTTGCAAAACGAGACTCGGGTCCGCCTCGTTTGCGAGTCTCGCGGTGAGGGTTCGGAATGCTTCCTTGGCCTGGGCAGGCTGCCGGAGGAGGCGAGTCCACTCACGCGAACTTAGAAACGGAGCATCCGGGAAGTGGAGGGAATTCCAAAGAGTGAGGAGGGAGTAAGCGATCCCAAAGGCAAGAACGATGAGCGCCCAGAAAATCCAACCTCCTCCGGTCCCGAGGAGTCCCAGCTCGGTTGCGATTTGTCCCGGCGTGATCATTTTGCTTTGATGCCGTTGAGAAACTCAAGGCTTGTCATCTCCAGTGTCGATTTGATTCCCTGTACTTTGCGGGAGAGCAGGGCGTGAAGGATGAGCGCGGGGATCGCCACGATGAGTCCGAACTCTGTGGTGACGAGTGCCTCGGAAATGCCAGAGGCGAGGGATTTGGCGTCCCCTGTTCCGAAGACGTTGATGAGTCGGAAAGTCTCGATCATTCCGGTCACGGTTCCGAGCAACCCGAGAAGAGGTGCCGTCGCCGAAGCGATCGCAATGAGAGGGAGACCTCGCTGCAGAGGGGGAGTGGCCTCGAGAAATTTCTCAAAGAGAGCCTCCTCGATCTCGTCCCGATTTGTCTCGGGCGAGCGTGAGACTTCTTCGATTCCCCGGACTAGGAGACTGCGGGCGGGGTGGTGAATCCTTCCCGCGATCGCCGTCGCTTCACCCACGTCTTTGCGGTGAAGCGCGTCGATAATGTGCTGAACTTCCCCGGCACCAAAATCGCGAATTTTCGCGAGTTGAATCCATTTCAGAATCGCGGCAACCAGGGCAATGAGGGCGAGGAGGAGGATGGGGTAAATCCAGAATCCGCCCTGCTGAATGTGCTCGATGAGTGAGGTTTCGGACTCTTTTAAAGCAATCGCGGAGCCGAGCGTGGGATCAAAGGCAATGGTAGTCGTTTCGCCCTGAAGAAGGGACTCGATCGTTTTGGGCGGAATCCCGGCGTTGACCAGAACAGGGAGAAGATTGGGGCCTTCGGTTACGATCCCGGATTCATCCCGCTTTTCACCGAGGAACCAAACGACCGGACCTGCTTTCACGAAAGTTCCCGGGACGAGAGTTCCGTCACTACTGATCGCCTCTCCTTGAATTGTTCCGACGGACTTTTCCGCACTGATCTCGGCGAGGACCGAGTCGATCAGCGCGAGCTGGGAAGGCAAGTCCGTCGCAGCGGATGGTTGCGGATCGGGCAAAAGCGGACCTGCGGTGGAAAATCTCGTTTTCTGGAAATCGAGAAAAAGACTCTCGATGTACTGTTTTTCGTCTTTCCAGATTTTTAGATCCGAAGCGGTTTTAACCGATTCGCTTTCCGCCGCGTCGCGAGTAATACGGGCGAGATCGTATCGACGGCGCTGTTCCCGGAGATCTGCCGCGATCTGATTTGACTCTGCCGCCAGGGGAGGTTTTTCGAGGGCGATGGAAGCACGAACTTTCGCCAATTCATCGAGAGCAGCCCGCAAATCGACTCCCGCCGATTCCGCTGCGGTCCGATAGGCAGAGGTGTCGTCCGCCGGTGTTGGGGCGTTCTGAGCAGGAGCATACCCTCCGAATATAGAGAGTAGCAAAACAGGAAGGAATCGTTTCATTTCGACGTCCCTCCTGCCGTGTTTGATTTGGTTCCGATGGGGAGTTCGACATAGGCGGGGGCTTTCCGACGACTCTGGATCTCCACGGCTGCCCGGACATGTTCGGCGATCGCGGGTTCATTGGTCCAGACCCAGCCGTTCGCTCCGGGACGACCGTAACCACTGTGGCTCCCGGACGAGTCGGAATACCACGCCTGACTCATTCCCAAATAAAGAACATCGACTTGGTGCTTTGTCCCCTCGAACTCTCGCACTTCGGAGCTGAGCGTCAGGGTATTTTGAAAATCGAGATAGGCTTGCAGGATGAGCAGAATATCCCGAGTCCGATTTTGGAGGGGACTCTGCGGGTCGGGAGATTCCAGCCGGAGGATCGATTCTTCCACCTTATCCCGAAGAGGAAGGGGGAAACGGGGGATGAGCTTCGCAAGTTGAGACTCCTGAGCGGAAATTTGCCCCTCCAAAGTCGACCTCCAGCTCGTGAGTTCCGCCGTCTCCGTTTTGGCCAAGTTGCGTTTTGTGTCAATTTCGGTAATGCGATGATTGGCCGCCTTCGTGAACTCCTGCAATTGGGCAATCTCGAGTTTTCGAGCTTCATTCAGTTGAAGCATCGTGATTTTTCCCTCCGCCCAATCGGAGGATTCGCGGCTGATAAGTTGGCGGGATTTGACCCACTGCTCCAGTTTTTGCTGCACTTCGCTAGCCTTTGGCGGAGGGATTTCTTGCGAAATACCCACCTCCGCGACGAGCAGGAGACTCGCTGTCGCCAACACCAGAGGAACCCGTAGCGTATAACCTCGGGCATAAAAGGATGAGAACATCATAACAATTGCCACTATTAATGATAAGAGGTCTCAATAGCAACTCGTAATTGCACTTTCCCGAAAAATATCAGGAAAGTGCAGCAAATGGGCCGCTGGCTAGGCCCATTTAGTCGTTGTCTCAGCCTCTTGCTCGCCTCGCGGCGATGAAGGAACGAACCGCCATGACCGTGAAAAACGCGCAAACAATCGTCATTCCCAGAATCAGTTGCGTCGAAGCCTGTGAGAAATTGGCGGTGCCCTTGATCAGGCCGGGAATGAGACGACCGAGTCCCGCGAGAGCTCCGAGAAGGGAAAAGAGGACTGCGATGTGCATCCCTACTTTGTGGTTCTTCAATGCGATGATGCCGCCGAGGAGCATGAGTACGCCAACAATGGTGGGAATGAGCGCGGTAGGAGACTGTTTGGCCGCTCCGATTGATTCCCAGCCGTAGTATCCGTAGAGACCGAGGACGATGAGGATTGCAGAACAAAGGAAGGTGAGGTTTTTCATGGTAGGATGTAGTTCATTACGAGTAGAGCACCTCTCGCCGACGTCAATTGATTCCGGTTTCGTCCGATGGGTGGATTGACGTAAGTTCGTCCGTAGTGAGTTTCCGCCAACTGCCGAGCGGAAGGTCTTCGGGAAGACGAACTCCGCCGATGGCCTCACGGTGAAGGGACCGCAAGCGAATCCCGTCGATGCGGTGAAACATACGTTTGATCTGGTGATAGCGCCCTTCGTGCAGGGTGACGCGAGCGGCAGTCGGGGAGAGGAGTTCGAGCCCGGCTGGAAGCGTTGTGATTCCCTCCGTTGCAAAAATAAAACCTTCGCGAAACAAGGCGACCGCTTCGGGCGGGATGGGGCGATCGGTCTCGACAAAGTAGACTTTCTCCCTCTTCCTCCCCGGTAGAGTGAGTGATTCCGACCACGTGCCGTCATTGGTGAGCAAGACGAGTCCCGTGGAACTCCGGTCGAGACGCCCGGCGAGGTGGAGGTCTTTCTTATCTGGATGATCGATCAAGTCGATGACCGTGCGATGTTCGGGGTCCGAGGTCGCGCTGAGGATTCCGACCGGTTTGTTGAGCATCAGGTAGAGCCTTTCCTTTCCTCGTTGAAGGATTTCTTCGGCGCAGCGGATCTCGTCAAACCGGGAAACAATGACGCGATGATCACGGACGTTCCGCCCATCGACGGTGATCTTGCCTTCGAGGAAAAGGGCGCGGGTCGATCTCGTTCCGAGGCCAAGTCGTTTGGAAATGAAGTCTTCCAGTTTCAATAAGGGAACGAACTCGATTCCCGAGGCATTTCAACGGAGTGAATAGGTAGATTTCGGGGAACTGGTAACTTTCCAGCGACCGTTCAATCGTTGAAGTTCAAAAGAGACAAGAAGGATCGGTTTTCCCGGTTTCCACTCTCCCCAACCATGAGTCTGATCGTAGGACCTCCACGCTGTAGCATTGATCGAGTAGGAAATCTTTGCATCGATTCCATTCAGTTTGTCCGCTTCCGTGATCACACGTGGGTTTGGACCAGTGACGTCGAATCCCTTCATTTCGATCGGTACCGGAGTCGACGTATGAACGGAGAGGGTAAACGTGGATTCACCCCTCGTAAGGAAAATCTCGGATTGGGAAAGAAGTATGGTGTCCTCAAGATCCTTGTCGTTTTTGTCCGGCGCTTCCGAAAGAGATCCCGCCCCCATTGCCTTCAATAGGGAATTATGAAACATCTTTTGGAGGCCATTGATTGAGGAGGTGGCAATATCTCCTGATCTCCCTAAAGTTGTTGTTTCTTCAGCGTTGCTGGTAACGCCAACACAACACCCTAACAATCCGCAGATCGCGACAAAATAGCGCAATGGTTTCATTATGGAAATTATATCGTTAGTGGGGATTGTCAACGGCTTGGTCCAGGAAAAAGTTCTTCCTTCTATGCGATTTCGAATTTTGGAGTGCCCTCCGAACTCAACAAATCAGAAGCAGTCGCGCCGGCTGCCCTGGTAGATTTTCGGGAGCGCGGTGAATGCAGGCGGGAACGGGAGCCCCGGGGTACTCCACTGCGATACGCCAGAGATTGCCGACTCCGAAGGAATACGGAACCGCGCCGGTGACGGGAGCGTAGTGGAGGTCGAAACAACCTTCGGAAAGATATTCGAGAAAGGTCTCGTTGTCCTCACCGCCGAACTCCCTCAGAAGCGCTTCCCGATTTCCCGGAAGATCGATACGGCGAATCGCGTCTTCGTTGCGCAGACCTTCACTGGGTGCGCCCCAATAGGTGCAGAGCCAGGTGTCTGCCTCAACGGGGGCACTGTCGACGTGAAAGGAATACACATCTGTCGGAACGGGGGCGGAGAGATCATCGCGCGGATACGCGGAGATTCGGTTGAAAACCGGATCGAGACCGAGGTCACGGAGGAGATGCATGTCCGAGAGAATTTGTGCGATCGCGATTTTTCCGGATCCACTGACTTCAAGAGAGAGCAAATCTCTTTCCTCGAGAACGATGAGGTCTTCCGTGGTCTCTAGTTTCCCGGCGATCTCGGCGTAATCACCGGCGAGTTCCCGTGCCCAGCAAAGTGCGTTGATTCCGTTTTCAAAAGGAGTGGAGACAAGATCATCAAAACTCCCGACGTGTCGGATACAAAGAGGGTCAGGTGGACGAGGCAAGAGGGTCATGTGGACGAGGCAAAGTGTCGGGAACGCAAAAGATGAAGTCAATTGAATCCGGGTGGCGGAGATCGGCGAAATTACGGAATGGATTTTCAAGGAGGGGCGACACTCCTGTCGCCCTTTTCGGTGGTCTGATGAAACGAGAGGGACAGGAGTGTCCCTCCTCCTTGCGTGCGGAAAGCAGCGAGCGAGGGCGATCCACAAAAAAAGGCGGCCTCTTGCGAGACCGCCTTTTCGGAATTCGAACGTCACGCGGACGCCGTGCGGAAGAGATTACTTCTTCTTCTTTGCAGCCTTCTCTTCGAGAGCAGCCTGCGCAGCGGCGAGGCGAGCAATCGGGATGCGGAAAGGGGAGCAGGAAACGTAATCCAGTCCGGAGCGGTGGAAAAACTTCACTGAATCAGGATCACCGCCATGCTCGCCGCAAATACCGATTTTGAGTTTCGGTTTTGTCATCCGCCCACGTTTCACACCAATCTCGACCAGTTGTCCGACACCTTCCTGATCGAGGCTGGCGAAGGGGTTGGTGTTGAGAACTTCCGCGTCCTGATAGGTCGGTAGGAAAGAGGAGGAGTCATCACGGCTGAGACCGAGACCAGTCTGAGTCAGGTCGTTGGTTCCGAAGGAGAAGAACTCGGCGTGCTCTGCCACTTTGTCCGCAGTAAGTGCGGCGCGAGGGATCTCGATCATCGTTCCGACGGTGTATTTCAACTCGGATTTTTTCAAACCATACTTCTTACGAACTCCTTCAGCGGCTTCGTCGATGACTTGCTTTTGCAGTTCCAGTTCACGAGCGTATGCGACGAGAGGAACCATGATCTCGGGGAGAACTTTGGTGCCCGCTGCCTGCACTTCAGCAGCCGCTTCGAGGATGGCCTCGACCTGCGCCGCAGTGACCGCTGGATAGCTGATGCCGAGACGACAGCCACGGTGACCGAGCATGGGGTTCTCTTCGTGAAGCGAGTGGATGCGCTTCTTGATTTCCGAAGCGGACATTCCCGTTTTTGTGGAGAGGTCCTTGATCTGAGCCGCATCCAGCGTGCCGATGAACTCGTGCAGTGGTGGATCGAGAAGACGGATCGTAGCGGGGCGACCTTCCAGAGCCTGAAAGATCCCGATGAAGTCTTTCTTCTGGAAAGCCTTGATCTTCACGAGTGCTTTGGCACGTCCTGCGTCGTCATCGGCGAGGATCATTTCACGGACCGCGTCGATCCGGTTGCCCTCGAAGAACATGTGCTCGGAACGGGTCAGCCCGATGCCCTCTGCACCGAAAACGATCGCCTGACGAACCTGCTCGGGAGTGTCGGAGTTGGTGCGGACACCGAGTTTGCGATAGGAGTCGGTCCATTCCATGAGTTCGACGAACTTCTGGTAAGTGTCCGACTTCTTCGCCGCCGCTTTCCCTTCGAGGAGACCCTGAATGACCTGGGAGGGAGAAGACTTGATCTCTCCGGCGTAGACGTTTCCGACAAACCCATTGAGGGAAAGTGAGTCACCCTGTTTGAGCGTCACACCGTTTCCGGAAAGTGTCTTTTTGCTGTAGTCGATCGTCATTCCGTGAGCACCACAGACGCAGATTTTGCCCATCTGACGAGCGACAAGGGCCGCATGAGAGGACGCGCCACCTTCCGTCGTGAGGATGCCTTCCGCAGCGATCATGCCGCGAAGATCTTCCGGTGAGGTCGCCATACGGACGAGCATGACGTTTTCTCCGCGGGCTTTTGCCGCGACTGCTTCTTCTGCGGAGAAGTAGATTTTGCCAGAGGCAGCGCCTGGGCCGGCCGGAAGACCAGATCCCATCTTTTTCGCTTTTTTCTCGTCCGCCGCATCAAAGATGGGAGCGAGGAGGTGGCTGAGGTCATCCGCAGGGATGCGGAGGATTGCCTCTTCTTTGGTGATGAGTTTCTCTCTCACCATGTCGATGGCGATGTTCACGGCAGCGAATCCGGTGCGCTTGCCGGTACGAGTTTGGAGCATCCAGAGTTTGCCATCTTCGATGGTGAACTCGATGTCCTGCACGTCACGGAAATGTTTTTCCAAAATCGCGCGGACTTTGAGCAGCTCCTTGTGAGAGTTCGGCAGATCTTTCGCCATTTCCCGAACTTGCTTCGGAGTACGGACACCGGCGACGACATCCTCACCCTGTGCATCGATGAGATATTCTCCGTAAAAAACATTTTCTCCAGTGGCGGGGTCACGAGTGAAGGCGACTCCGGTTCCGGACTTTTTACCAGTGTTGCCGAAGACCATGGCCTGCACGTTGACCGCAGTACCCCACTCGGCAGGGATGCCATACTTCTGGCGATATACCTTCGCGCGGTCATTCTGCCAAGAGTTGAAGACGGCGTTCACGGAACCGACGAGCTGCTCCATTGGGTCTTCAGGGAAGTCTTTACCGGTGCGCTCTTTGATGAGGGCTTTAAATTCTGCGACAACGAACTTGAGCTCTTCCAAATTCATGTCCGAGTCATTTTTCACTCCGCGCTTTGCTTTGCCCGCGTCGAGAATGTCTTCGAACGGGTCGTGGTGTTCGTGCGCGTGTTGTTCCACACCCATGACGACCTCGCCGTACATTTGGAGGAAACGACGATAGCTGTCCCAGGCAAAAGTCGGGTTGCCGGTCTTTTTGGCGAGGGACTCTGCGACGGCATCGTTGATCCCGAGGTTTAGGATCGTGTCCATCATGCCAGGCATCGAGTCGCGAGCGCCGGAACGGACCGATAGGAGAAGTGGGTTCTCCAGGTCACCGAACTTCTTGCCCATGACACCTTCGATCTTGGTGATGTTCTCTTCGATCTGTCTTTGCAGGTCTGCGGGCCACTTGAGGCCGTTCGCGTAGTAGTGATTGCAGACCTCTGTCGTGATCGTCAGGCCAGCAGGGACCGGGAGCCCGATGACGGACATCTCAGCGAGGTTCGCGCCTTTGCCGCCGAGGAGCGGTTTCATTTTGCCGTTACCGTCCGCTTCTTTACCGCCGAAGAAGTAGACTAATTTTTCTGCACCTTTTGATGCCTTGTCCGTTGCGTTTTTTGTCTTTGCCATAGCTCGTTGGTTGATCCGATGTGGTTTGATAGAAAGGGGGAAAGTCAGCGGGGATGCGAAAGCGGTCCGGCGAATGGCGGGACAGGCTGTGTAACTGTGCGGGGGAAAACAACAGGGGACAGCCTCAAGCGCTGAGGCGGCGCAACAGTAGCCTCTGGCGCGAATGTGTCAAATGGGATAGCGGGTTCGAGCCTACCGCAGTCCTCTCCTATTTGCCTCCAGAGACGTATTCCGCTTCCGTGAGGAGACCGTCACCATCTTTATCAAAAATCGGGAAACGTTTGGGAGCTCCTTCTGGATCGGGTTGTTTGATGAGAAACTCTTCGAGGGAAAGTCGCCCGTCGCCGTTTGTGTCCCGCTTTCGGAAAGCGTTCACTCGTTTCTCTTTGTCTGCTTTGATCTTGCTCGCTTGTTCCGGCGTGATCACTTTTAACTGCGGTTTTGCCTCGGGATGCGTGGCCAAAATGGCCCGCAGTTTTTCCACCACCGCTGGGTTCTCTGCGGCGAGGTTCTTTGTTTCGAGCGGGTCGGTTTCGTAGTCGTAGAGTTCGAGTTCCGCAGAGTCTGGAGACGCTCCGGGCACTTTCCATTCGACCATACGAAAGCGGTCCGTTCGGATCGCACGCCCCAGTCTGCCTCCCCGTGGATAGACATGCGTGACGTGATCTCGCAGCTTGGTTGTTGGATCCTCTACGACCGACGCCTGACTGATTCCGTCGAGTCCCGATTTTTCCGGCAGCCCTGCCAGCGCTACCAGAGTAGGATACAGATCGACCGTTTCGATCAGCGCGGACGAGGTGGCGTTCTTGGCTCCGTCCGGAGAAATGATGAGAAGGGGGATCCTTGCCGCCTGCTCGTAATTCGTATGTTTGCACCACATCGAGTGATCCCCGAGGTGCCACCCGTGATCTCCCCAGAAGACGATGATCGTGTTCTCCCGCAGTCCGTTCGCATCGAGCGAGGCGATCACCTTGGCGACTTGGGCGTCCACATAACTCGTCGCGGCATAGTATCCATGGATGAGATGGCGAGTCGTCGCTGCGTCGATTTCACCTATCAGGGGCATGTCGCTGTATTGACGGAGTTCTCCTCCGTACTGCGGTGCGTAATCCGGGGCGCCGACGGGAGGAGTCGTCACTGTGGGCATCGGGAGCATAGCAGGATCGTAGAGATCCCAGTATTTTTTCGGAGCAACAAAGGGGAGATGGGGACGAATAAATCCGACGGCCATAAAAAAAGGTTCGTCTGACTTCGTGGCAGCCAATTGGAGGCGAGTGACGGCTTCTTTTGCGGTGAGCCCATCCCCATAGGCTTCGTCATCGACCTCTGCGATTTCGGTCGCGGTGCCGCGTGTGCCGCCGCGGTTGTCCTTGCGTCCGTTTGCAGTGCTTTCCGGATTCAGATACGTGGGAGCCTTGGCAAGAAAATGAGGAACGCTCCACGAGGCGGCGTCTTCGACATTTCCATGACCCTTGTGCATGATTTTTCCCATCGCTTCGGTGCGATAGCCGTGCGCCATGAAATATTGGGCGACCGTCTCTGCATCCGGAACCGCTTTGCGAAAATTCGTCGGCAGATCATAGATGCCGATCGTCTCGGGGCGCAGGCCGGTCATCAAGGAATTCCGCGATGGGCTGCAGACGGCTTGGTTGCAATAGGCCGATGAAAACAGCACTCCTCGTGCGGCAAGGGCATCGATTCCCGGAGTCTTTGCGGTCGTGTCACCGTAGCAACCGAGCAAAGGTTTCAAGTCATCGACACAGAGGAGTAGGACATTTTTCGGCTTCGCTAAAGCGGGAGACGCCGTAGAAACGATTGCCGCGAGACAGAGGGAAGCGGGGAAGGAAAATCGCATAAAAAGGAACCAAGGTTTGTTTTTGAAACTGTAAACCGATTCCGCTTCCGGTCCATCCAATCGTTCGTCGGGTCACGGCTTCTGCAGGGGGATCCCACTTTCCCTGACGAGCGGTGTCTTGCACGAATACACATTCAGGCCACGGATGAGGGTTGCCATGGAAGAGCCCGTTTCCTACACTGGGAGTTGATTCAACCCCTCATCGATCGTTCATGAAAACTCCATTTATTCTCTCCACTTTGGCCGGAACGCTCCTTGCGTTTTCTCCGGTGATGGCCAAACCCCTTGTCTACAAAGCCGACCCCGCGACTGCGAACGGAAAGCACCTCGTCTTTATTTCCAGTGACCATGAATACCGGGGCGAAGAGACTCTCCCTGCCATGGCCCGGATTCTCGCTAAGCGTCATGGTTTTGATTGCACGGTGCTCTTTGGTCTCGATGAAAATGGCGAGATTAAGGCGGGTGAATCGAATATTCCCGGACTCGAAGCTCTTGAGACAGCCGACGCGATGATAATCTTCACCCGCTTCCAGGCGCTCCCGGATGAACAGATGAAATACATCGATGCCTATCTGAATCGCGGCGGTCCTGTGATGGGCTTACGCACCGCGACGCATGCGTTTCGCTACGATGATAAAGTGAGCGCATTTTCCAAGTATGACTTTCAAAGCAAAGATCCTGCTTACGAAAAGGGGTTCGGCCATCAAGTGCTGGGGCAAACCTGGGTGGGGCACTACGGAACCAACCACGTCCAGAGCACTCGAATCACGATCGTTCCCGAGCAGGTCGGCAATCCCATCCTCACCGGGGTAAAAGACATCCATGTTCCGGTAGGTGGATACAACGCAGAACCAGCCGATGACTGGACGATCCTCACGATGGCACAGCCTCTCATGAGCATGGAAGTGGATGGGGAACCCGACCCGACAAAACCGCCCATGGCCTCCGAGTGGACCAGAGAATACACGGGTAAAAACGGGACGAAGGGTCGCGTCTTTACCTCGCTTTACGGGACGTCTGAAGATTTTCTCAATCCCGGTTATCGGCGCATGCTTATTAATGCGGTCTATTGGCTCGTCGGTATGGAGAAGCAAATCACCGCAGATTCCTCGATCGACTTTGTCGGGAAGTATCAACCGAATGCTTTTGCGAGAGGCCAGGCCCGTGGTGTGAAACCCGAAGCTTACGAAGGGTGGGAAAGCCCCATCCCCGCAAACAACGACACGGGATGGACACCCGGGGCGAAAAAGGCGAAGGCGAAGTAGACGTAAACAGGAACCGTCCGGCAGCGGGATATCGGGCAGGTCTTCCATCCACTCCATGACATGAGAATTTCGACGCGGATGGTGTTCACTTTGGTGTTGGGACTGGGGTTTTCCCTGGAAGCTGGGCCGCCGAATATTCTCCTGATCACCGCTGACAATCTCGGATACGGTGATCTGCGCTGTTATCGACCGGAATCGGAAATTTCAACGCCGAGTTTGAATCAGCTCGCCGAAGAAGGGGTGCGTCTCACGGGCTTTTACACCGCGTCGCCCACCTGCACGGTATCCAGAGCCTGCCTCCTTAGCGGTCGCATCCCGGAACGGCATGGGTTGACTCGCCAGTTGACTGGAATCGAGGGGAATCGAGGGGAATCGAGGGGAATCGGGGTGTCGGACTGGCTCAGTCAGAGATTCTGATTCCAAACCTTCTCAAGCAGGCACCGCGTCCGTATGCGACGGGTTGTTTTGGGAAATGGAACATCGGATTTGCGGAAGGATCGCGACCCACGGAGCGGGGGTTCGATGAATTTTTCGGACATGCTTCGGGAAATATCGACTACTACACCCATCTCTACAATCGGGAGCCAGATCTCTTTGTAGGAGTGCTTCCTGTGTCCCGAAAAGGGGAGTATTCGACGGATCTCTTTGCCGACGCTGCCATCGATTTTATCGGACGAAAATCGATGGCCGGCGAACCCTGGTTTTGCTATTTGCCTTTCAATGCTCCGCACTTTCCGAATGTCGCAAACAAGCGGGACGGGGAAAAGGCGGTCTGGCAGGCCCCTGCGCATGTCTTCACTGCCCTGGGTCTTTCCTCCGGGGAGACGGACCCTGTGAAACGCTATGGTGTGGTGGTTCGGGCACTTGATGATGCGATTGGACGGGTTCTTGAGTCTCTCGAAGTGGCGGGAGTGGCCGGGAATACGTTTGTTTTTTTTATGTCGGACAATGGGGCCTTCCGCTTGAACCGGGAGGGGCTCGATGTGGGGAGAAATGATCCTTTGCGCGGCGGCGGTGTCACCTGCTGGGAGGGCGGACTGCGGGTCGCGGCAATCGCGCGGTGGCCGGGAAAGATCGAACCGGGTTCGGTGATTGATGCTCCTCTCTGGTCTCCGGATCTGCTTCAGGCATCGGTGATTCTTTCCGGCGCTTCCCTGCCAAAGGACGGTCGGATTTACGATGGAAAAGATCCGCTTCCGGTTTTGACGGGAACGACAAACGATTCTCCTCACGCATCGCTCTTTTTCCAATACGAAAAGCACGCCGCCCTTCGCATGGGAAACTGGAAGATCGTGCGGGAACGCCCTGATCAACCGTGGTCCCTCTTTGATCTCCGTCAGGACCCCGGCGAGCGGAGTAATCTCGCTGAAAACGATCCGGACCGCGTGAATGAAATGCTCGCCGGATTCCTTCAATGGGAATCGAGTTTCTAAACGGAAACCCGGCCAGACCGGAGTTTCCTTTTGAAGAATTCGGAACCGCTTACTCCGTCACCTTCATCACCCCGCGCATGACACGCCAGTGGCCGGGGAAGGTGCAGATGTAAGGGTATTCACCGGCCTTCTCCGGCGCGTAGAATTTGAGGACGTGGCTACGGGCAATGCCCAGGGTGATTTGCGGAGTCCAGTGGAGCACGTTTGGATCGTCGGGCACATAGTTTTTGTCGAGTCCATCGGGCCGGGCCGCCATGAGATCCGCCTTCATTCCTACTTCTTCGAGGGCTCCGTCGTTCACGATCACGAGATTGTGGTACATGCTGTCAGGATTGCTGAAGAGTAACTCGACAGCGCTGCCGGCCTTCACGCTGAACTCGGTCGGGCTGAACTTCAGATCCGGCGTTGCCGTGATCGTGACCTTGTTCAGAGTCTTGTTGGCGTATTCTGCGGGCCAGAGATTTGCGGGGATGCGTTTCATGGCATCCAGTGCGGCAAAGGATATCCCGAGATCGCTCGACTCAAACCGTATCGATGTATCCGCAAGCAACTTGAGCGCTTCGGCGTCTTTCGCAGGAAAGCTGGCGATTCCAGTCAAGAAAGGCTGCATCGCCCCGAGAGAAGGTTTTTCCATCTGGAGGTTCTTCGCAAAAAGTGGGAAATACTTCTCTGGAACATTCCCTCGACCGGCCCGGGTCGCGGCCATTGCGAGCAGAGTGGGACTGGTCAGCGCAGGGATCGTCTCCTCGGGGACTTTCGCCCGGAAAAGTGCAGCCTGGGCAGCCGTCTGGATTCCCGATGGTTTCCCCGGCGCAAGGAGCTCCTTTAGTAGGCCTGGTTCCTTTGCAATTTCCTCTGGAGCCCAGGTCAGCAGCAGCGTCTCGAGGGAGGGCAACTGCGTTTCCTCCTTTTGTAGTCGGCCCACTACGGCGGCAAGACTGCTTCCCTGATCACCGGATTTTTCTACGAGAAAATCGATCGCTCGCTGATGTTCGCTGCGCGCGAGAGTCGGGCGTTTCAGGATTTCCTCGGCAATGGCTTCGGTAATGTTGCGCGAGATGAGGACCGCGTCTTTGGAAAAAGGAAGCATGAATTTATCGACTGCTGCGGGTGCCTTTTCAATGCCGCCCGTCTGATTGACCAAGTAAAAAAGCGTCTCCCTTGTCGCATTGATCATTCCCGCATCCATTTCCTGATCCAGGACAATACTGGCGATGGGCAACGCGCCGTTCGGGTCGACATGATATCCGAGATCGACGAGCGCCTCGAGACGAACCCTCTGATTGGAATCCTCTACGCCTGTTTTGAGGAGTGCGAGTGATTCCTCCGGTTTCATCTCCGTCTGCCAGTAGCGGAGAACACGCAGGGCCGCGGTCCGGACGTGGTGCTCCGGTGAGGCGAGGAGTTTCTTCAGTAGATCCAGATCAGGCTGGTTGAAACTTTGATGCATCCAGAGTGCTTCCACTTCTTTGTCATAACCCGCTTCGGTAGAGGCGCTCTTTTCCGCGAGCCATTTCTTTACGGCAGGCAAGACATCGGAAGGGGAGCGCTCCTGCAACTCACGCCGTGCGAAGTATCCGGTCCGGAAATTGGGGTTCCCGAGGTGACCTAACAAAGTCTCGACGGGTTCACCGAGGATCTTTGGCTGCCAGACGAGGGGACGATTTTTGTGCGTGATACGCCAGACACGTCCGTGGGTTTTGATGTGCCGCGGATCGCGAAAACTGTAGGTCGTGTGGCCCACGATAGGATTGTAGTAATCCAGCACATAGAGCGCACCGTCGGGACCGATCTGCTGGGCGACGGGGCGGAACATGATGTCGCTCGTCGTGAGGAGTTCGTTGTCTTCGCCATAGGGTTGCGACGAGGAGACTCCCGAACCACTTTCCTCCAGCTTGTACCAGCGCAGACCGTGCCAGCCTTTCATCTGATTTGTCACATACCAGCCGCGGACTTCTTCGGGGAAATGTTCCGAGAGAAGCAATTCATTTCCACAAGAGGGACGGCGTCCCTCGGGGGTGAACGAGACCGATCCCGCAATCTGCGGATATTTCACATATTTGTCAGGTTTCGGATAGGTGAAATTACTCGCTGCTTGGGAAACGTAATAATTCAGGGCAGGGGAGGCGTCGGCGAGGAAGGCGTCGCCCCAGTTGTTAAAGACCACTCCCCAGACATTGGACCACCCGTAGCTCGCGAATACTTCGAGGCGCTGATCGCGGTGATCGAAACGGAAAAGGGCGGCTTCGTGGGCGCGCACCGGCCCGTAGGGAGTTTCTACCTGCGAGTGCAAGAAGAGCCCCTGGCCAAAATAGAGCCGGCCGTCTGGCCCCCACTGGAAGGCAGAAATGAAGTGGTGATTGTCCTCCGTGCCAAAACCAGAGAGGACGATTTCTTTTTCGTCCGCGACACCGTCCCCGTCCTTGTCGTGGAGGCGCACGAGGTTGGGTTCGTCGGTCACGTAGGCGGTGCGACCGCCATCGGTCACGGCAAGACCGAGGGGGAGATAAAGTCCTTCGTAGAAAACGGTGTGCTTGTCCGCCTTTCCGTCGCGGTCCGTATCTTCGAGGATGATGACGGAGTCTTTAATCGGCACGCCGGGTTTCGCGTGTGGTTGCGTCGGGATATTGCCCACCCAGAGACGGCCCTGCGCATCAAAGGTCATCGCGGCGGGACTATGCAGAGGGAACTCCACTTCGGATGCGTAGAGATTGATCTGATAGTCCGGATGGAGGCGGAACTTGGTGATCGCTTCTTCCGGCGGCAACAGGTTGGGATATTCGCCGCCGACAAGATCAGTCGCGGTCGCGAACTGGTGGTTCAGGGTGATTCCTGCGCCCAGGAGAACGGAAAAGGCAGCGGTGAAAAAGTGGGATTTCATTTGGAAGCAGAAGCTTTGAGTTTGCGGGATTCGGTCCAGATCTTCTGATCGAGATCTTCAGTCATTTTTTGCCATTGCGCCAATTCTGGGGGGTAACTGATCACCCCGAACGGGTCTTTACGTCGTCCGTAGACGTATTCTCCGTTGATGGGGCGCCAGCGGAAGAAGAACTGCTCATTCTTTGCTACGACAAGCCGACGGATTGCCTCCGCCTTTTCGTTCCATGGTTCCGTTATCCCCAGGGACGTGGCGAGGATCTCGGCCACGGCTCGCTGCCCTTTGTCATTCAGATGGACTCCGTTCATAGTAAGCGGTTCGGGGCTGCCTTGGGAAAATGGGCCGAAGGTCGGAGAAAAAAGGTCCACAAACCCCAGGGAATTGGCCTCGGCGATTTCCGCAATTTTTGCAGTGTAGAGTTTCAGATTTTCGTTCTCTTTTGCGGGATCCGGAAACGGGGCACCTCGCTTTTCCTGCGCAATCGGCGAGATCAGAAGAAGGCGTGGCGGGCTCGTGCCGTTGTATTTTTTGTCCTTCAGCTCATCGAGAAAGGTTTGGTAGTCGGCACCGAACTGCTTCAGCCCGGCTTCACCTCGGAAGGACTCGTTGAAACCGAAACAGAGGAGAATGACATCAGCCTTTTGCATCGTGAGATGCTCGTCGAGAGAGCCGAATTGAAAGGGCCGCGGTTGCAATGGGACCGCTTCGTCCGTGGGTTCCGTGATGAAACCAGAGCCACCCTTGAGCACTTGCAAATGGATGCGTGTGACTTCATCTGCAGCCCAGCCGAGATTGCGTATCACGGGATCAGCTTCGGCGTAGTGCAGGTTCACGAGGGTCTCAAAATAACCGAAATACTGCATCCGTTCGGCAAAGGTATTGCCGAGGAGCACGAGATGTTCCCCTTTTTTTAAATCGAGGGAAGGTGGTGCGGCCACTACCGGGGACAGCAGAGACAGGCAGGAGAGCGCGAAGAGGAGTTTTCTGGTCATTCCACGTTTACTGGAGCAAGCGTTGGGCGTTACGGCAACGGCGCATTTCGGGTTTTGGAGTGGAAGTAGTGGTCAGCCGGGCGGAATCCATCCCGGATAGGGCGGGCCTTTGGACCTCGCTCGTGGGGTGGTGCGGTTATATGCCGGGGCGATGCCCCGGTCTGGTATGGGTCGGGCCTTTGACCCTCGCTCGTGGGGTGGTGCGAATTTTCAGAAGGGCCAAAGGCCCGCCGTTATACCAGCCTGGGGCAACGCCCCAGGAAACGGTCCAAAAAAAAATCTAAGAAGGGCCAACGGCCCGCGCCATTGTTGCTGAGTCATGCCGCAGACCCTCATGAAATTACCAATTTCGTCTTTTAAACTCGTTTTTAACAGGTGCGCAGCTTTCGCGTTGTCCGCTCCCTTCAAAGAGAGGTGCGGGGGGGTAACTCCCGCTGGGATTCCCACGCTATTTTTTTGCGATCACAAGGATGCCGGAGACGACAAGAGCACCGCCAAGGAAGGTCTTGGGAGTGATTTGCTCTTTCAAGATCAAAGCGGCGAGGACGATGGCTACGACAACGCTACCCTTGTCGATGATCGCGATTTTTGAAACATCACCTTCCTGAAGGGCTTTGTAGTAAAAAATCCACGACAGGGTTGTTGTTGCGGCGGAGAGGCCAAGCCAAAGGTAATTGCTGGAGTCAAGAAGCCGGAGTTGTGAAACCGAGACACTGACGCTCGCGAAGAGCAGGACAAAGACAAACACAAAGCAGGTTCGAACCGCCATCCCTGCATCGGCCGAAATTCCGTTCAATCCCATCTTTGCAATGACCGAAGTGACTCCGGCAAAAAGCATCGAGAGAAAGGCAAAAATGACCCAGGATTTCAATGCGCCTCGATTCGGAGTCCTTTGGGCTGGCCTAGCTCATCGAGGAGATTGGTGAACCAGCTTTCGTCAATGTCGAACGGTTTACCGCCCTTGATGCGCGGGAAAGCGATCGTGCTCATGAGATCTCCATTTTCCTCATCGAGTCCGGCAACGCCACTGACGCCTTCGAGCGCGGACTTTGCTGCTTGGGCGCAGCTGGCTTTGATGAGTTCGAGATCGTCATCATTTGGTGCCGCGCTCCGTGCGAAGTAGCCGCTCTTTTGCACCAATACTTTTTCGGCACCGAGTTTGTCTTTCAGTTGATTGGCGAACCAATTGCCGACATTGATGGAGTCGAGCCGGTAGTGTCCAAACGCGTCTTTGGCCGGTTCCTGGCCGCTCGCTTGCATCTCGGAGATGATGTTGCCGAGCCCGGCCCCCTCACTGAGGAAAATGTTCACGCTGTCGTGCTCATCCATGTTGGCATTGAGTCGATCAATTTCGGCTTCCATATTAATCTCCATCTCCGGCACCCAGACGGCATCAATATCCCAGCGGATCTGATGGAGGAGCGCCTCGGGAAGCCAGTCATACTGGTGAAGGCTCTCATGGTAATCGTGAGCGGCACGCCCAGTGAGCCAGCCGCAGTGACGGCCCATCACTTCGTGAATGATCAACTGACGGGTACTCGTGGTGTTCTCGTTCGCGACGTTTCGGAAAAAGCGGGCACTCTGATGGGCTGCCGTCCAAGCCCCAAGGGTCTGTTTGATCGGGTAGACGTCGTTGTCGATCGTCTTCGGCAGGCCCACCACCGTGAGATCGTATCCGTGATCTTTGAGATATCTTTCGAGATCGGCGGCGGTGGTATTCGTATCGTCCCCGCCGATCGTGTGGAGAATGTCGATCCTATCGGCTTTGAGACGCTCGGCGGCCACATGGAGAGGGTCTTCGCCTCGCTTTACGAGTCCTCGTTTGGTGCAGTCATCCACGTTGGTTAGTTTGACTCGGCTGTTGCCGATCGGGCTGCCTCCGAAATTATAAAAAATCGAGGCCTGCTCGCGGACTTGTTTCGGGAAGTGATACGATTTTCCGAGGAGGAGTCCTTGGTACCCGTTCAGGTAGCCCATCAAATCGGCATCGGGGGCCAGTTTGTTGTATTGCTCGATCAAACCTCCGATGGAGGCGGAAAGGCAGGGTGCGATGCCCCCGGCGGTCAAAAAGGCG
>JAGPCC010000314.1 GCA_018058245.1 Verrucomicrobiales bacterium | reverse complement strand
TGCCTCGCGCGCGGGCGCTGAAGACTTCAACGAACGTCCGTGATGTGGAGTTGCTCCGATTCGGTCGTGGTGAGCAAGGGGCCATCTCTTCGACATTCAGCGTTCTCAGCCCGAGGGCAGGGGCTGGAAGCCCATGCTACTTTTTGAGAGATTTTACCGTCGTGAATGATAGAGCGCCAATGAACCCAATCTCGTTGACCTGCCACTACTTCCCTGCAAATCTCCTCCCCTGTCACTCCAAATTATTAAATAGTCCGGGAAAACATCCGTCGATCCGACAATGAAAATCGATCGCTTGTCCGTCCTGCCCGGATCCAAAAAACCTCGACAAGTTCTACGAGAATGAGAATCGTAGGCGATCTCAAAAGGGACGGAACAACTCGATGAAACGCACTGGTGGACAAAAGGAACTGTCAGGGAAAGAACGCGAAGCTCTTTTTCAGGTATTGATGACTCGCTTCAAGGAACACAAGGACCGTCACCGGGGCGTTTTGTGGTCGAAGGTCCAGGCGAAGCTGGAGTCGCAACCGGCAAAGCTTTTTGCCCTCCACGAAATGGAAAGGACTGGCGGTCAGCCGGATGTGGTGCGCTACGACAAAAAAACGGACGAATTCACTTTCTTTGATTGTTCTCCAGAAAGTCCGAAAGGCCGGGTCGCGGTTTGTTATGATCGGACCGCGCTGGAGTCGAGGAAGGAGCACAAACCGAAAGATACTGCAGTGGATATGGCGGCAGCGATGGGTGTTGAGATATTGACGGAGGACCAATATCACGAACTGCAAAAACTTGGGGAATTCGACACGAGAACGACGACTTGGCTGAAGACTCCCCCGGAGATTCGGGAACTCGGGGGTGCTCTCTTTGGAGATCGCCGCTTCGGGCGCGTTTTTGTGTATCACAACGGCGCACAGTCCTACTACAGCGCGAGAGGGTTCCGCAGCGCACTAATTGTGTAGGTGGGATGGCCCGGATCGCATCCGCCCGGTCCCCTGTCAGGATTCGTGTCCAT
This sequence comes from Verrucomicrobiales bacterium, assembly GCA_018058245.1. Lineage (GTDB taxonomy): Bacteria > Verrucomicrobiota > Verrucomicrobiia > Verrucomicrobiales > DEV007 > Arctic95D-9. The sequence continues at coordinate 4,477 of JAGPCC010000314.1, read as the reverse complement.
TCGTGCGCACGAATGGAAGAACTGCCGAGGGTAGTGTTCCTCAACGAATCACGGCTTACTTTTGCTCAAGGGATCCCCTCAGCGGCGTTCCAATGTCTGGTCCAGCATCTTGTTGTAGATCTTCTGCCGCTCCGGCATCCCGAGTCCACGGTTGCGGTACTCGTACATCTTGACGTTGATGCTCTCTCTCTGATCGACGGAGAGCCGTGAGATTTTCGAGACTACTTCGGGCGGGATGGTTTCTTTGTCCCCGTAACCGTCCGCCTGGAACCCTTCCCGGATGTTGTGAGCCGCATTGCGGGCGTCCTTCATCTGATCGGGTGTCAGGATACGGGGATCTGGTCCTCCGTGTGGTCCGGTGCCACCGCCGGAGCTGCCGTTCCCGATCCGATTGGAAACCATCACGGCAGGTCCTCCTTTCATGGGGGGAGGGGATTTTTCGTAGCGGATCGAAAAGATCCCGGAGCCCCCGGCAATTTTGATTTTTGCGGTGAGGGTCTCGATGTCGGCCGGATTGCCAAGCACTTCAACGAGTTGCCATCCTTCGGGATTGATCTCGTTTTTTGAAACGACGAACCGCTTTCCCGTTTCAAGATCAAGAAAGGCGGCGACGGGTTCCTCGTCAATCCGGGCGATCCCGGTGAGGATCAGCGATTTCGAAACATCGAGGGTGCGGAGAAAGGGGGAGTGCTCTTTCAGCGCCGTGAAGTGCTCTTCGGTAAGATCACTCGGGAGGATCGAGGACTCGCTCTCGCTCCCGGCGACGCGCTCGCTCGTGCCATCGCTGACAAGATCCTGCGCGGTGACTTCCGCAGGCAGGAGGAATGCCCCGGCAAGCAGAAAACAAAGAGGAATCGGAAAGGGAAGGATTGAGATCACGTGGGGAGTAGTGTGCAGTCAGTAGGAAGGACCTTTGAGATCGGTTTTACTGAACGGTGGATGCAATCGGAGTGATACGAAGATTCCTGTATCCAAGCGTTCCACCGGTGCCTGACTTTTGGAGGTAAAAGATCGAACCTCTTGACCGACGAAGTAGAGGGAGTGGCGGGAACGCAAAGACCTGCTCGGAGCCAATCCACCCTTGCAGCGACGTTTTCCTCACTCGAACCCGGAAAGAAATCCATTTTCCGGCAAGTGGGGAAGTCCGGGTATTCGGAACGAGGGGCGCCCCTGCAAGCAGAGTGCCGAAGGTTCCGCCGCGATTTTCGGAGCCTCCGATTTGGAGTTCATAACCGCCTTCGGGGAGTCCCCTGGAATCGAACCCCGTCGCCCAGAAGCCGATGCCGCCATCGGACTCAGGGGAAGCGAAGGCCTCTCCGGTGACTTCGAATTCGTCGAAAGGCAGGCGTCGATACAGATACCCCGTTTGGGATCCCCCTGATTGCAGCGCATTCGCAGCGAGATCCCATTTTGCAGTCCCGTTTCGAAGCCATCCCTCAGCCGTCATTAAATGGAAACTGCCTCTTGAGGAATCACTGGAACGGTGAAGGATCATCGCGGCAACAAGCCCGCAAACGGTACAGAGGAAAAGAGCAAGGAGAGGGATTCTTCGGGAACTATTTTTTTCTAAGGGAATCTCCGTCACTGTCCCGGAAGTCGCCGCATCCGGAGGCGGGAGAGGTTCTCGAAGGGCTTGTAGTGCTTCGCGAAACTCGGTGGCACTTTGGAAACGGTGATCGGGATCGCTCTCGAGTGATCTCTCGATCAAGCTGTCGAATCGGGGATCGAGTCCGGGTCGATTTTCACTGGGTAGCGAAAAATTCCCCCGAGGGAGTTTACCCGTGAGCATTTGATACAACATCATTCCGACGGCAAAGAGATCGGATCTCCCATCCGTAACCGCATTGGCATCGAGGGCTTCCGGCGCAATGAAATCGGGTGTTCCCACTGCATATTCCGGCAAGGTGAGGGATTCCTCCGCGAGCGAGTCGATTGCGAGGACTCGCTTGGCGAGACCGAAATCGACGATCTTAGTATGTCCTTCCCGGTTGATGACGATGTTAGCGGGCTTGATATCCCTGTGAATAATCCCTTTCAAATGGGTGTATGCTAAAGCCTCCAGCACTGTGGATATAATCGAGATCGCCTCTTCGGGCTCAAGGCGTCCGCCGTGACGCTGTAGGTACTGATGGAGATTTTCCCCATCAATGTATTCCATCACAATAAAGAGATCTCCTGTCGCCGCTTCACCAAAGTCGTAGACGGAGACGATGGACGGATGATCGAGACGTGCGAGTGCCTGCGCCTCGCGTTTGAATCGTTCCATGAATCGCCCTTTGCTGTCCCCTGAGGCGATTGACTCGGGGAGAATCTTAATCGCGATGAAACGTTCCAGGGCGGAGTGGTGCCCACGATAGACAGCCCCCATGCCCCCTCGACCGATCAGCGACTCGATCTCGTAGCGGGGCAGAATCGCCTGTAGTTCCTGAACTGTCGGCGGGATCCATCCTGAAGGAATGCCGGAAGGAGATGACATCATGGGGTGGATCGTAGGAGATCCTCCGGGAAGAAGCAATCAATCCTCTCCGGGAACGAAAAGCAGTGTTCTAGCATTTGGATAGAAGCATACTGTGTACTTGATCCTATCCTTTGGGATCGATGGTTGCAGGTCAAATGCTCTCTTTGGATATGTTCTATTGACTGAATTGCCCAGTGGATTTTTTTTTGGAAAAATCTTTACATCACGATTCATGGCACACAGGGTGTCCTTACATGGTGGATCTCGAACGTAGACTTGGAGGGGGGAAGTTCAATCATCTGACGCTTACACCTTTTGGAACGTTTCCTTTCTCTCCTGCGACTGCAAATTCCGACGGGCTGTTGCCCGGCCCTCTTTGGTGGGTGCCTTCCGCATCGGAAAGTCCGCCATCTGCGAAGAAGTATTTGAATTGTTCATTGCGGGTAACGTCTGCATTTTTCGCGATCTATTGTTCCAACTCCGAGATATGAAGCTACCAAGAATCAAAAGAATTGTCGCTCTCACTACTGGGAAACTGATTGCCACCGTTGCTTCCATCGCTCTTGCTGCGGGAGTTGTGGGCGGAGTGGGCGTTGTCTATGGCCCGAAACTTTTGAAGGAATATCAGTCATCCGGAGTCAAAGTGGGTGACGTTGGGACGGACGATTCGGCTCGAGATCCGGACTCTCGCAGGGAAGGGTTCCGTCTCGGGACTCTCTCCGCCGGTGAGAAAGTCGAGAGTATCTCGGTGACCTTGATGACGGGTGGCGAGGGAGACGATTTGAGTGAAAAAGTCGATCTCCACCTTGGGCTCGGGTTTCCTTTGAGATTGTATCCTCTCGGTGGAGAGTCGATGAACCCGGCCTTTGCCGCGTTTCCTCAGAAGTCGAGCCTGAAACGGGGAGAGAACAGTATCAAGGCGGGTGAAAGCGCCACATTCGAGTTTTTTGTGGAGGGGGACAAGGGGCAGGACATTTTACAGACGACCCCGGAGCTGCTCAAGGATCTGACGGTGGGAGATCTGCAGGTCATCGGCGTGGCTTCACTGGGTGTAAGTGACTGGATTCTGGAGGGATACCGGATTGAGGTGAATGGGGAATTGTTCGCTTCGAACGATTCAGTTGATCTCCAACCCAAGTTGCTTCAGGAAAGTCAGCGGGACAAACTGGCAGGACTGGTACCGCAGAAGGAAGTTCTCCTCTCCGAGATTTCCGAGTTGGAGGCCTATATCGCTACCGGATTGGCAAGTGACGCTGACAAAGCGGAGCTGGCCGCAAAGAAGGGTGAACTGGAGGCGGGTGCCGGAGTGGTAAATGAGTTGGCGGGGCGAACCTCGGGTTATTATCCCTGGTATCTCGAGGAGGATGACAAATTTTCGGCCTCAAGGGTCGCCGTCAATCCTGTGGGTAAATTGGGCATCACCGTCCTCGCGGGAGGTGGTGAGCAACCGGGCACTAGGAATCCGCTCTATATCAAGGCGGGTGGCAAGAAGTTCCAACTGACTTCGGAGATGGATCCCCTGACTAATATCAATCAACCGCAGGAGTTTGTGATCTCGATGGCGGATTTGAAAACAAGTCCGATCACGCGCGCTGACCTGGAAAACATTGGGATCGGGCTCATCGGGAATGAGGAGCATTTCGGTCAGATACCCGACCGGGCGAAAGTGCAGCGACTCGTGATTTCTGCCGACGGGGAACAGATCTACGACAGCGAGCGCAAGACGGAAGACCGCAAGGCGCTCAAGGCCTACTGGCTGGTTCCGCCTGTTCATCTTGATGACAAAGGCCAATACGTGGTGAATGAGGAAAAGAGCACACAGACGCATCTCTGGATCACCGGAATGGTGGTGCCTGAAGTGTCGGATGTCGTGGTAATTCCCGAACCGGTTCCGGTGCCCCTCCAGGGTTCGAATCCGATACAGTCCCTTCCCGCTCCCGGTCCGGTATCGCCCCTTCCCGCTCCCGCTCCCGGCCCGAATCCGATTGCCGCGCTTCCCGCTCCCGGCTCGAATCCGAT
>JAGPCC010000072.1 GCA_018058245.1 Verrucomicrobiales bacterium | reverse complement strand
GTTGCGTGGTGAGCCGATTCAGCATCCATCGCAAAAAGGAGGCGGCGGGCGAGCGGGTATAGGTCGAGCATGGTTACGGATAGACCGAAGCAAGGCACCGGGCAAGTTCACGGTGAGAAGGAAAACTCGGCATTGCCCAGAATCGGAATCTGACGGAAACTACGCTCTCGAATCGTCTCCTCATGAACCGTATCGTCACCGGGGCTGCGGCCCTGAATCAAATCCCTCTCGACTGGAGCGGCAACATACAACGTGCCATCTCCGCCGTGGCGGAAGCACGGGAACTTGGGATAGGTTGGCTTTGCCTGCCAGAGCTGGCCCTGACCGGATATGGCTGTGAGGATCTATTTCTCGCGCCTGAGGTGGGAGAGCGCGCTCTGGCCGCTTTGGTCGAGTTCGCACCCCATTGTTCCGGTCTCGTGGTCGCGGTCGGACTTCCGCTCTGGTTTGAGAGTTCGGTCTACAACGTCGTGGCAGTGATTGTTGACGGAGAGATTCTCGGCATCGTGGCAAAACAGAATCTTGCCGGTGACGGTCTGCACTATGAACCACGCTGGTTCAAAGCCTGGCCAGAGGGAACAGTCGAGCGAATCTCCGTTGGAACGGTCGAGGTACCGCTCGGCGATTTGATCTTCGACATTGGCGGAGTCCGACTCGGATTTGAAATCTGCGAAGATGCCTGGGTCGCTAATCGACCCGGAACGCGGCTCGCGAGACGCGGAGTGGATCTGATCTTCAATCCGAGTGCCAGTCATTTTGCTTTTGGGAAACAACTCGTCAGGGAGCGTTTTGTCCTCGAGGGTTCCCGTGCCTTTGCCTGTGGGTATGTCTATGCGAACCTCCTCGGGAATGAAGCGGGACGCATCATCTACGATGGTGGCACGGTGATCGCCTGTGGCGGAGAATACGTCGCGGAAGGCCGCCGTTTTTCGTTTCAGGATCATGTCGTCACGGCGGCGACGATCGACCTGAACCGCACTCGACTCTACCAGGCCCGACAAGTCAGTCATCGCCCCATCGTCGGAGAGCCGACCGAATTGACGGTGAAATCGTACTTTACACCGACTTGGCGCGGACCATTTACGAGTGAGCGGAGCGAGGCAAATCCGGGCGCTGACCGCAAGGAAGAAGAATTTGCCCGGGTCATGGCACTCGGATTGTTTGACTACTTGAGAAAGAGTTTTTCGGGCGGTTTTGTTGTTTCTCTGAGCGGTGGAGCGGACTCGGCTGCGATGGTCGTGCTCGTAAAGCTGATGGCCGACCTCGCGATCGCTGATCTCGGAGAGAACGTTTTCCGGAAAAAACTCGCTCATATTTCCTTCGACGAGCGCCCGCTCCTAGAGCAACTGCTTTCCTGCGTCTATCAGAGCACGCGGAACAGTTCGGAGACGACCCGAAGCGCGGCCGAAACGATCGCGGCAGCGGTCGGCGCATCCTATCAGGAATGGGATGTTGATCAGCTAGTGGAAGATTACCGCAGCATGGTCGAGCGCGGCATCGGGCGGAAGCTCTCGTGGGAAAAAGATGACCTCGCCTTGCAAAATATCCAGGCACGGGTGCGAGCACCGGGTGTCTGGATGCTGACGAACATTCAAAACGCTCTTCTCCTCGCGACGAGCAATCGCTCCGAGGCCGCAGTTGGTTATGCCACGATGGATGGGGATACAGCGGGTGGTCTCAGTCCGATTTCTGGCATCGACAAGGCCTTTTTACGGCAATGGCTACGTTGGATGGAAAACGAAGGGATCTTGCCGGAGATTCCCCCGATTCCAGCGCTCCACGTCATCAATGTCCAGGCACCCACCGCAGAACTGCGTCCTGGCGAAGAAAAGCAGACCGATGAATCCGATCTGATGCCGTATCCGATTCTTGATGCGATTGAAAAACTCGCGATCCGTGATAAAAAACTTCCCGTCGAAGTCTGGGAACTGATGTGTGAGACGCATGGCGAATACAATCGTGAAGTTCTCCGCATCTGGGTGGTGAAATTTTTCCGACTTTGGAGCCGAAATCAGTGGAAACGGGAGCGGTACGCGCCGGGATTCCATGTCGATGATAAGAATCTCGATCCGAAAACTTGGTGCCGCTTTCCCATTCTGAGCAGCGGATTCCGCGACGAGATCCGAGATCTCGAAAATCGGTAGAATCGCCGGTTTTTCAACGATTGGAGGGAAGAAAATCGTTTGAATTTCTTAAAAATCAGAATACTCTGATTTTTATGGCATTCGACCAAAATACCTCTGGATATGGTTGGATCGACTATTTTCATTTGATACGGTCGAGGTGGACGATCATGCTCTTCACCGGATCAGTGGTACTCCTTTCCGGTGCGTCGCTCCACCGACATTCCCCTTCTCTTTCGGAATCCACGATTCAGATTCAGTGGGAGGCAGAGAAACCAGATGTCGGGATTCCGCTCTCGAATACCTCCGCACAGGCAAGTGCCTCGAACCGGATTTCCCGAGTGGTAGCGGAATTGAAAGATCGTGATCTGCTCGCGGAAGTTTCTACGGAGTGCAGTCTTGGTACGAATTGGAATACCGGAAGCGAGAGGGCCACTCTTGCCCTTTTGGAAAAAAGAATCCGCCTTGAGGTATTTCCCGAAGAACACATTCTGAACCTGAGTCTTTCGGATCTTTCTCCGGACTCTTCCGCCCTCCTCGCCAATACGTTGGCCGACCATTTTTTTCACCGGAAGATGGTAGAACTCGAATCCGTCGCAACGGAAAAACTGAGCCGTCTCCAGAGCGAACTTGAGGTCCAACGGAAGGGGGTCGAGACGATTCAAGCGCGACTCGTGGAGATCGGCTCGTCTCCGAGCGGTAGTGAAATAGAGACGGAGGACCTCCGGCGAGAACTCATCCGGGCGGGGTATCTCATTCGAGCGCTGGAGGCGAAGCATCTCCTCGCGACGGTCGAAGTCGGGGATATTCAGTTGCCTTTTCATCTCCTCTCCCGAGCGGATGCGGCTCACGCGAGACTCGTGAGACCGTTCCTGCTGAAGATGCCGATCTTGATTCTTCTCGGATTGGCGGTTGGCATTCTCGTGGTGGTGATGATCGAGCGGGGGCAGACTCGGCTCGCATTTCTTTCGAAGATGAATGAGCGGCTTCGGGTCACGATCTCCGGTTTTGCTCCCGTCAGTGGAGAGTCCTTGCTCCGCTCCAGGATTGCGTCTCCCATATTGGTTGAAGCGTATCGGAGTCTGCGAACAAAGCTGCTTCGGCTGCCAGCCGGTGAATGCCTTCTCATGACCTTGCTGCCAATGCGCGGTCGCGATGAAGGCATCGCAGAGGTCGTGGCGAATCTCGCGGCGGTCCTATCGGACGCTGGCAAGATGGTGCTCGTGATCGACGCCGATTTTCGTCAGCCGAGATTGCATGTGCAGTTCGAAGCGGCAAACTACCCCGGGTTTTCCGATTTTCTCAGTGGCGAGATCCGCCTCGAAGAGGCCGTCCTTAAATGCCGTCGCCCGAACCTCTGGTTCATGCCGAGCGGGCCGCTCCATGACGACCCGTCGGGCCTCATCAGTGGGCGTCGCATGGGAGACTTGCTCTGGTATATGCGGAGCCGGTTTGATTTTATACTCATTGTCTCTCCAGCGATTGACGAAGTCTCGGACGCCGGGGCCCTCGTTGCTCTTTCGGATTTTACCACCCTCGTGGCACCCCATCCGGAGAGTTCTCTTTCTCGATTAGAAAAAAGTCGTCTCGCAATTGAAGCGGCATCAGCCCGCCTCACCGCAGTTTTCCTAACGACAAAAGCAGAATCCAGAACGAGTGCCGCCCCGCACGGGTATTCCGGTGCGGTCGAGACGTCCCTTAGGAACTCCGGGGAAAGTTCTCATCAGTCCCTGAACGCCTCGAAGTGATGCCGTAGAGCGTGCGGGATCACGGCCGTGAGGACGATGTCATTTCCTTCGTAGTCGTGATTTACCATTTTTCCCTCCCGGTGCAGCAGCGCGATGAGATCCTGCCGCGCTTGGGGAATGCGGAGACGGAGTCTTGAGACTCGGTCAACCATCATGTCCGCAAGTCGATTGATCAGTTCGGGAACACCCTCGCCTGTCGTGAGAGAGACAAAAACGGCGCTGTCGTCGAAGTGACTTTTTAATTCGTGGAGCCTGTCCTCGTCGTCGGCAATGAGATCGATTTTGTTCAGCACGATCACCGTCGGTTTGTCCGCCGCGTTCAATTCGTTGAGCACCGCCAAAGTCGTTTCGTAAAATGCATAGATCTCCAGTGCGCTCGCGTCGAGCACGTGGATGAGAAAGTCCGAGAGGACCGCCTCTTCCAGCGTTGCTTTGAAGGCTTCGACGAGACGGTGAGGGAGATTCCGCACGAATCCCACCGTGTCCGTGAGGAGCAATGGCTGTCCATCGGGGAGTTCGATGCGGCGGGTTGTCGGATCGAGCGTTGCGAAAAGTTTATCCTCTGCGAGCACGTTCGCACCCGAGAGCAGATTGAGGAGCGAACTCTTCCCGGCATTGGTGTAGCCGACGATCGATGCCTGACAGATCCCGTCTTCACTGCGCTGCTTCCGCTGCGTCTGACGATTGCGGCGGATGTCATCGAGCTCGACCTTGATCCGGTCAATGCGACGACGGGCGAGACGACGATCGACCTCGATCTGTTGCTCTCCTTCGCCACGGGCGGCGCCACCACCGCCCGATCCGCCACCAGAGGCGCCTCGCTGCCGGTCGAGGTGCGACCACATCCGGGCGAGCCGGGGCAGCGAATACTGCATCCGCGCAAGTTCCACCTGCAGCATCGCTTCTCGCGTCTGCGCCCGCATTTTGAAAATGTCGAGGATGACCTCCTCCCGGTCGATCACCGTGACGTTGCCTTCGGTTTCCCAGGCACGCTGCTGCGCTGGTGCGAGCTCGTTGTCGAAGACGATACAATCCGCTCCCGCGAGGCGCGAAGCCTCCATCAGCTCCGCTGCTTTTCCTGACCCGGTGAAATATCGTTTGCTCCGGGTGCGGACAAAAACACACTCCGCCGCCACCACTTTGATGCCCAAGGTCGCGACGAGTTCCTCCAGCTCTTTGAGAAGACTTCGTGATTTTGCTTCGTCGGCCCGGTCGAAATAGGCGCCTATCAGAAAGGCGGTTTCGACCATTTTCGGTTTTTCGCGGGTATCGAACATCAGGCGGGAATCTCGAGCAAAGATTTTGCAGTGGCGAAGTCCTTTTCGATCGCCTGGAGGATCGTCGGGGTCACTGACGGATCATCGTGACCCAGGTATTCGACGTGGACGCTGATCGGTCCGCTGAATCCACTCTTCAGCAGCAGTTTGTAAAATCCTTTGTCCACCGCACCCTCGCCGAGCGGCCCCCAACCGAGCACGTTGTCCTTCCAGAACGGTTCCTTCAAATAGACGGTGTCAATATAGGGGAAAGCCGTCGCGAAACTGAGCGGCCACGACTTAGCACCCTCCACTGTAGCGTGTCCGATGTCATAAGCGACACCGACATGCTCTGGCGAGAAATCTGCGAACACCTCCATGAGATCCCAGACCGGAGCGGCAAAGTAGTCCTTACCAGAATGATTTTGATAGATCGGTTTGATGCCGACTTCTTTGGCTAGAGCGACGAGATCCTTCAGCTTGGGGCGGAACTCATCCAGCTGCGGACGGATCGGCCGATTGAGATCGTATTTGTAGTACCCCATTCGGAACCGCTTCACCCCCTGCTCAGCAGCCGTTCGGAGGATCTTTTCGGTATTCTGTTCCGCGCTCACCTCGTTCAGCGCAGTAGTCATGACCGTGAAATTCAGATTCTCCGCCTTCAGCGCGGAAACCAGTGCCGGGAGTCGGGCCGGGACCTGTTCGGGTTCGATATGACCCTTCGGGCGGATCGCGCCTTCGATTCCGTCAAATCCCATCGCCGCGATCGTCTTCGCCATTTCCTCGAAACTGAGATGTTGGAGAGGCTTCGTGAAAGTGCAGAACTCAAAACGACTCTTTGCTTTTGCCTCCGCCCCAATCACGGATTCGAAGGCAAGAGGAGCAAGGGCGAGATGTGCCAGAGATCCCTGAATAAAGCGGCGACGGTTCGGTGAGGGCGTTTCAATCATGGGAGTACCGTATCGGTGCTTGCGGGACTCGGCAAGAGTGGAGATAGTCGGTAAAACGTGATCCCTGCCTTTCATGAAAATTTCCTTTTTCCTCATCGCGTGTTCTTTTTTCGGTCACTTTTGGTCTACCGAGGGACAGGCCCAGATCCTCGGGAATAGCGGTGGTGGCTGGTCCATTCGTGGAACCGATCCGATCGAGATCCTCTACGATGGAAAACAAGTGACGAACTATGAGTCTGGCTACGATGCCGGGAAACCTTATTTTTACCCCATCATCGGACCCACCGGAGAGAATATGACTCGTCACTGGCCCATGAACGAAGACTTCGCCGACGAAGCGCGAGACCAGATTCATCATCGCGGCCTGTGGTATGGACTCGGAAACGTGAATGGATTCGACTTCTGGCACCCTGCCGGGGACGAGACCCAAAAAGATCGTGCCTTCGGAGTGATTGTACATCGCGGTCTGAACGGTGTCAGTATCAAAGGGCAAACTTTGACACTTCGCACGAAATCGGACTGGGTCCAGGCAGCCAACCGGGAGAAACGAGTCTGCTCCGATCGTCGCGAGTTTACTCTATTTTACCGGGAAGATGGATCGCTCGTGATCGATCTCACCCTGACCCTCCTCGCAGATGCTGGGGAAGTCATCATCGTGGATGACAAAGACGGTGCCTGGGCGATTCGCCCCCTTCCCACCTTGCGATTGAAAGGAAAAGTCGCCAAAGGGCATTGCGTAAACAGCGAACGGATCACCGACGCCGAAGTCTCGGGAAATCGCGCCTCCTGGGTTGATGTCTCCGGGCCGGATCGCGCCGGGAATCCCGTAGGGATCGCAATGCTCGATCACCCTACTAACCCTCGTTACCCGGCCTGGTGGATTGCGGAGGACAGCGGATTTTTTGCCGCAAATCCCTTCGGACAGGGAAAATTGGAGAAAGACGCACTCGAAACCGCCGGACAATACACCATCCCCAACGGCGAATCCGTCACTTTCCGCTATCGCACCATCTTTCATTCCGGTGATACCTCCGCTGCGAAGATCGCCGAGGCCTTTGAAGCCTTTTCGGCGAAGGGTAGCAAGGAAGGGAAAGAGTGACGGGAGCACTTCGCTGCACACTTTGATGATGAGCCAATCCCGAGAAATTGCAGGCAACCCGTATCTGTAAATCGAGTGGGATAAGCGTGATCAAAGACTTCGATTCACCTCCGCAGATGGATATCTCAAACTTTGGCGACAGGTATGCTGCCGAACCGGGACATTCGAAGTGTTGGAAAGATTCCTCGTCAAGCGTACTCGATGGCCCGACCACGCGATGAAAAAGTGTCGACAGTTCCGCGGGTTCCCATAAACTGTCGACACTTTCACCTTTCCAATTATGACCAAAAACCGCTCGGAACCGCGACGCAATCTGGCCCGCGAAATTGCCTCACAATTGCGTCGTGATATCATTTCCGGCATTTTCGCGCCAGGGGAAGCCCTCGCGGAGCCGGTGCTGGCCGGGCGTTTTGGGGTCAGTCGTTCCCCAGTGCGCGAAGCGATGATCGAGCTGGAACGTGCGGGGCTGGTTCAGTTTGAGACGACGGGCCGGACTCGTGTCAGGACCCTGAAGGAGAAGGATGTGGTCGAAATCGTCGAAGCCCGGATCGCGCTGGAGTCGATGGGGGCAAGGCTGGCGGCGATGCATTGGACCGACGAGGACACCCGGTGGATCGATAAGAGCATCGCGGCCCAGGAGAAAGCCACAACTGGCGTGAAGTTCAGCGAATTGGACATCGCCATGCACGAATACATCATGAAGCGCAGCGGAAATGAACGGCTGGTCACACTCTGGCAATTCGTACGCTGGCAGTTCGAGATGGCGCTGACCTACATCCATCGTCTTCAGAAGAACATGGCCCCCGATCTCCGCCGCTTCAGCGTAACGGGACATCGAAATGCGCTGAAGACCCTGTCCGACCGCCAGCCTGAGGCCGCCGCCAGGACAATGGCCGAGCACATCAAAGACTCCATCGAATGGTATGCCCCCGAAACCTCGACGCCACGGGCAGAATCGACCGATCGATTACGGAAGAGCCCTCCCGGGCAGGGCGAAATTGGAAAAATCTCAGTCAACACCTCCATTCAATTCACAAAGTGAACCCGGGACGTTTTACTCCCCTGCTTGGATCGATCGCTTTCGCCGCAATTCCGGCGTTGGCTGATGACGCACAGCGCGTCGCGGCGACTTTTTTCGAGAAGGAAGTGCGGCCCGTCCTAGTGACCCGATGCTTCGAATGTCACAGCGACACGAAGCAGAAGGGTGGTCTGCGGGTGGATCATATCGGCTACTTGAAAGAGGGAGGTGACACCGGACCCGCTCTAGTGGCAGGGAAACCGGAAGAGTCCGCGCTCGTCGAAGCGGTTCATTATGCGAACGAAGACTTCCAGATGCCACCCAAGAAGAAGCTCCCGGACGCCGAAATCGCGATCCTGGAGAAGTGGATCCGGATGGGCGCCCAGTGGCCCGAGGAAGCCGCGACGAAGATCGTGGTGACCGAGGGAGGTTTCACGGAGGAACAGCGAAACTACTGGTTCTTTCAGCCAGTGGCGAACGTGTCCCCGCCGCAGGCGGGCGGGGAATGGGTGCGCAATGACATTGACCGTTTCATTGCGGAGAAGCGTGCCGCGCTGAAGCTCAACGCCGCGCCCGAGGCGGACAGACAGGAACTGGTGCGCCGCGTGTATTTTGACCTTCACGGCCTGCCGCCCACGAAAAATCAGAGGGACGCTTTCGTGAACGACCCGGATTCGCGAGCGTATGAAAAGTTGATCGACGAACTGCTGGCGAGCCCGCGCTACGGCGAACGCTGGGCTCAGCATTGGCTGGACCTCGTGCGCTATGCGGAGAGTGATGGATACAACCAGGACGCCTATCGTTCCTTTGTCTGGCCCTATCGTGACTACGTCATCAAATCGTTCAACGACGACAAGCCCTACGATCAGTTCGTTCGGGAGCAGCTCGCAGGCGATGAAATCGCGCCAGAGAATCCGGAGGCACTCATCGCCACCGCCTTCCTGCGTCATCCGGTGTATGAATACAATCTGCGTGATGTGCGCGGCCAGTGGGACCTGATTCTCACGGACCTGACGGACACCGCGGGCGAGCTTTTCCTCGGCCTGAGCATGGGCTGTGCGCGCTGCCACAACCACAAGTTCGATCCCATCTTACAAAAAGACTACTATCGCCTCCGCTCCTTTTTCACGCCGGTGCTTTGGCGCGATGATTTGAAGCTCGTTTCTCCGGCGGAGAAGAACGTTTTTGAGGAGCAGGAGGCAAAGTGGGAGGCCGCCACTGCCACCATCCGCGCCAAAATGGACGCGCTCACGAAGCAGGACATCGACAGTCGCGTTAAGGTCTGGCGCGCCAGTTTCACCGAAGACTTGCAGGCGATGACCTTCAAACCTGCGGGCGAGCGGGACTCGCTGGAGAAACAACTCGGCGGACTTTGTGATCGCCAATTGGAGTACGCCCGTGCCGAATTCAACCCGGTGAAGAATCTCAAATCCGACGCTGCGAAGGCAGAATACCAGTCTCTCCAGGAGGAACTCAGCAAGTTCCAGCACCTGAAACCGAAACCTCTGCCTGAGGCTTTTGTTGCCACCGATGCGGGACATGAGGCACCTCCCAACCTGCTGAAGACTCGCAAAGGCGATCTGGAGATCGAGCCGGGGTTCCTCTCCATCGTGGACCCGAATCCACCTAGGATCACGCCGATGAAGACCTCCACGGGACGCCGCAAAGCGCTCGCCGACTGGATCACGAGACCGGACAACCAGCTCTCCACACGCGTCATCGTGAACCGCGTGTGGCAGTATCACTTCGGACGCGGCATTGTTCCCTCGACCAGTGAATTTGGCACTCTCGGCGAGAAACCCTCACATCCCGAACTGCTCGATTTTCTCACGGCGAAGTTCGTCTCCGGCGGCTGGCATTTGAAAGCACTGCATCGCGAGATCATGCTCTCCGCCACCTATCGCCAGACAGCGCGGCGCGAACCGGATGAGACGGCTGCGAAAGCCGATCCATCGAATCGTTTTCTGTGGCGCTTCCATCCCCGCCGTCTCGATGCGGAGCAGGTGCGCGATGCCATGCTGGCGGTGAGCGGAGAGCTCGATCTCACCGCCGGAGGCCCTTCCAGCGACGGCAATGGCACGCGCCGCTCGATTTACACGAGGAAAAAGCGCAACAGCCCGAACGATCTCCTGTTGGCTCTCGACATGCCGGCCGGGTTCACGAGCATCGCCGAGCGGCAGAGCACGACGACGCCGATCCAGGCCTTGCAGTTGCTCAACGGTGACTGGTTGCTCGCCCGCTCCCGCAAGTTGGCCTCGCAAGCAAAGGGTATCGACGATGTCTGGCTCGCGGTTCTCGGTCGACTTCCCTCGGACAAGGAGCAGGCCGTGGCGGAGGTTTTTCTCGAAAAGCGAATTGCCTTGGCCAAAACAACGCCCCCCGACATCAAAACCGCTCAGAGCGGGGACCCGGGAAAGGGATTTCACTACAACAGCCCGCAGGAACGTTTGTTCGTTCGTTCCGGCGAGAAGGAAGGCGATGATTTCACCGTCGAGGCCATCGTGACACTCGACAGCGTCGATGGGAATGCGGAACTGCGCACCCTGATCTCGCGTTGGGATGGCGGCAAGGCCAGTCTAGAGTCCTTTGGCTGGAGCATCGACGTCACCGGTCAAAAGTCGCGCTACAAACCGCGCAACATTCTCATGCAATTGGTTGGCGAAGACGAGAACGCGAACATCGGTTATCAGGTGGTGGCATCCGGCATCCACATCGAGGTGGGTCGCCGCTACCATTTGGTGGTGCGTGTATCCAGCGCTCGTCACGGTGTCATGTTCACCGTGCGTGAGATCGACACCCCCGGGTCCGTCGCGCAGACAACGGTGGTACCGTTGGATCGCCTCTCGAAGCTGAGTCAGGGGGCGTCCCCCTTCGTCCTGGGCGGCCTGAGCAAGCGCACGCCGACGCGTCAATGGGACGGACAGATCGAGGCCCTGCGTGTCGTGGCGGGGCATGTGGATGACCATGCACTCAACACCGACGCCGGGAAATGGAATGACGGCCTCTTCCTCTGGCGTGCCGCCGATCCACCGAGCTCACAATTCACCTGGAGCGGGGCCGACAACGATGCCGCTCGGGAGGACGATCCTTTTCTCCACGGCATGACCGGCCTATGCCAGGTGTTGCTGAGCTCGAACCAATTTTTCTACCTTCATTGAAGTCGCCAGATCATCCCCTGACATGTCCTGTCATCGCTACGACCAACCCACTTCGCGCCGAGACTTCCTGCAAACTGCCGGAGGCGGCTTCGGCGCAGTGGCGCTTGCCGCGCTCATGGGCGATCAGGCCCAGGCCGCGTCGATACGGCTTCCCCAGCGTGTTGCCAAGGCGAAGAGCGTCATTTTCCTCTTCATGGAGGGCGGGCCAAGCCATCTGGATACCTTCGACTACAAGCCGCTGCTGAACAAACTGGCGGGGCAATCCCTGCCCGCGAGCTTCAAGACTCCACTCACGGCGGCGGGCGAAGTGAAGTCACCTCTGCTCGAATGCAAACGCACCTGGAAGCAACACGGTCAGGGTGGGCTGTGGATCTCCGACTGGTTCCCCGAGATCGCTCGTCATGCCGACGAGCTCGCGGTGATCCGCTCCTGTGCCTCCAGCGGCATCAACCACGCGGGCGGAGTGTGCTCGATGAACACCGGTTCCGTCTTCGGCGGTCGTCCCTCTCTGGGTGCATGGGCCTCCTACGGGCTCGGCACGGAGAACCGGAATCTGCCCGCGTTTGTCGTCATCAAAGACAGTGAGGCATCGGTCGTGAACGGCGTGCGCAACTGGGGCACTGGGTTCATGCCTGCCGTGTATCAGGGGGTCGAATTTCATTCCGACGGCACACCGATCAAATACCTGGACAACCCCAAAGGCGTGGACCGAAGCGAACAGCGCGACAAGCTCGATCTGCTCGGTGCGCTCGACCGTGATTTCAACGCGAACCGGGCCAGCAACACCGAGCTGGATGCCCGCATTCAGGGTTTCGAACTCGCCTACCAGATGCAGGCGGAAGCGCCCGGAGCGGTCGATCTGAGCAAGGAATCCGAGATCACAAAAAAGCTGTATGGCATGGACGACGCGAGCACCGCCACCTTTGGCCGCAACTGCCTCCTCGCCCGCCGCCTCATCGAAAGCGGAGTGCGTTTCGTTCAGCTCTACAGCGGTGCCGGCAGCAAGTGGGACAGCCACAACGGGATCGAGGTCAAGCACTCTGGGCTCTGTCACTCCGTGGACAAACCCATTGCCGGACTGTTGACGGATCTCAAGGCGCGCGGCCTTTTGGAGGAAACTCTCGTCATCTGGGGCGGTGAATTCGGCCGTACCCCTATGAGTGAAAAGGGCGATGGCCGCGATCACAATCCTACTGGCTTCACGATGTGGATGGCCGGCGGCGGTGTGCAAGGTGGCCAGGCCTATGGCTCCACGGACGACCTGGGTCTCTACGCCGTGGAAGACCGCCTCCATGTTCACGACATTCATGCGACGATTCTGCACCTGTTAGGCATCGATCACACGCAGCTCATCTACCCTCACATGGGCCGCCCGGAGCGAATCGACCAAAACGAAGGACACCCCTTCACAAAACTGCTGGGGGTCTGACCTCACGGTACCCACTCACACTCCGAACCCATTTCCCCCAAACCCACTCATGACGACCACCCCGCGCACCCCTGAACTCCAGATTGGATCCTGGCTGCAGACCGGATCATCCATCGTCGCCGAACTCGCCGATGCGAGCGGCTTCGACTGGCTGCTCATCGACCTCGAGCACGGCTGCGGAACCGAAGGAATGGTTCTGCCTCAAATTCAGGTCATCCGCCATGCCGCCTCCATCGTGCGAGTCGGAGCGCCTCATCCCGAACTCATCGCCCGTTCGCTGGACTGGGGGGCCTCGGGCATCATGGTCCCAATGGTTTCCACAGCGGAAAAAGCCGAAGCCTGTGTGCGGGCCATGCGCTATCCGCCGCGCGGAGACAGGGGTCTGGCCGGAATGGTGCGAGCCTTCGACTACGGACTCCATCGCGAAATGCCGACACCTGTCTTCTACGCGCAGATTGAAACGATTGAAGGAGTCGAAAACGCGCGAACAATCGCCGCTGTCGATGGTGTGGACGTGCTTTTTGTTGGCCCGATGGATCTGAAGCTCAACCTTCAGTCCCATCCCGAACGAACGGACATGGACTACGCGGCCTGCCTGCAAGAAGTCGCCGATGCGAGCAAGGCGGCGGGCAAGGCCTGTGGGTTGCTCTGTCGTCAGTCCGACGATTTTGCCGGGCTTCAGGCGCTCGGATTTACCCACCTTGCCATTGAGACTGACATCACCCTCTTGCGCGAGAGCTACCGAAACGTCGTGCAAGCTCTTCGTGTGAATCCAGCGGTCGGTGGACCGCAGGGAAACTAATCCGAGCCTTTCGAATCGTATGACCTTGAAATCCATTTGCGCACTGTTCGGCCTCTTCTGTGGATTGGCATCGGGCCTTCCTGCCGATGACATAAAACCGGTGCTCCAATTGGATTTTGGCACGGAAGAATCGGCTCCCTTGATTTCTGTTGGCAACGTTGTACGCGATCAGACCGGGCCGCGTCCGCCGGAGTTTCCGGACTTTGCATCGAACAACACCGCCATTCAGTTGAAGGGCAAGGGGTCTCGTTTTGAGATCAAGGATCCGGGGCCGAACAGTCCCTTCGACTTCACCAGGGGCGATGCCATCACTTTGGAATCGTGGGTCAAGGTGGAGCAACTGGGGCCAGGCCAACCGGTCTACATCGTGGGAAAGGGCCGCACCAATTCACCGCACTTTGCCCGAAACAATCAGAACTGGTCTCTGCGTATCATCGGTGGCACGACAGGTCTGGGGCATCTCAGCTTTCTCTTTGCCGGTGCACCGGAACCTGGTGGGGCGAACACATGGCATATCTGGAATTCGGAAGCGTCTTTCAAGATCGCGTCCGGCTGGCATCATGTCGCCATCGCCTATGAATTCGGGAAGCCCGACACCATGCGGGGCTGGATCGACGGGGTGGGAACGGAGGGAATCTGGGGAGTGGACGGAGCCACCACGAAGGCGCCCGTGGTCGATGATGACGACGTTTGGATCGGCTCTTCGCAGGGAGGAAACTCGGGCAACAGCCTCGTGGGTCTTCTCGATGCGATCGCGATTCACCGACGCATCCTCTCCGATGTGGAGATCGCAAAACATTCACGGCGAAAAGACGGTCCTGAAGTGGTCTTGCCTGCCGTCGTGGAAATGCCCGATCTGGGGGAAATTGAAACAGGGAAAGTGCTCGTTCAACTCAACGAGGGACACACCGCCTCCCATCGTTGGCCCAATTCTCAGGAGACACCAAGGGAGTCCTCCCGCTGGACAGGAGATTCATTTCTCCTGCCACGCGTCCCGGTGCGATACGACGATTGGGGCATCCGGTCGAGTTGGGAGGCACCGCTTTTGCTGCGAATGGCCGCAGACGTAGAACTGCCGGAAGGTTCGCGACGGGTCCTGCTGCGATCCCGCGGACTGTCCCGCCTCTGGATCGATGGCAAATTGATCGCGGAAACCAAACCCGCGGTCAGCAACGGTGAGAATGGGTTCGATCCGCTGACCTTTCTGGCGCAGCCTCCGCATCCCGGAGTTCGGGTCAAAGGTTACCATCAACAGGAGGTTTTCGGAACGACGGCGGCGACACCGAAGAAAACCACTTCCCGTGTGGTGTTGGAATTGATGGTCGGAGGGAAAAACATGCGCACCGACACCGGAGAGATCTGTGTCGCACTCGAATCGGCGAATGGTAAAGCCTTCTCCGTGCTCCGCGCTGCCGACAAACCCGGGGTAACCCTGACGGATACACAACTTGAAGCGGCCCTCGCTGACATCGAAACCACCCTGGCACGTTTTGACGACGCCAATCGCCGTGAAGCATCCCAATCCCGCGATTCGTTTTGGGAGAAGCGACATGCCATCGCCCGGGAGTGGGTGAAGAAAAACCCCGCTCCAAAACCACCCCGGGAAGGCCATCCCGTGGATGCATTTGTCGATGCCAAAATCGAAAAAGCCCTCGCAGCGAGCGCCTCCACGACAGACGCAGCGAAGGATTTCCACGGTGAGGTTCTCCCGCTCCTGAGGGAAGAGTGCTTCCGTTGCCACGGCGAGAAAACCAAGGGGGGGCTGAAGCTGAACACTCGCGAGGCGGTCTTGCGTGGAGGCGATTCGGAAATCCCCTCGATTCTTCCCGGTGATCCGGCGTCGAGTGAATTGATCAAACGCCTTCGCAGTGCCGACGAGGATCTGATCATGCCGCCGACGGGTGCCCCCCTCAGCGAGGAGCAGATCACCCGCCTGGAGTCATGGATTCGAGATGGCGCCGAATGGCCATCTCCTCCGGTCGATCCTGACAAGCTCACCAAAACAGCCCTCACCTCTGACTCGGCATTTCTCCGCCGCGTTTATCTCGACACCGTCGGTGTGCCGCCTGCGCCGGAGGAGGTGAAGGCCTTCCTCGCTGACAACGATCCGGAAAAACGCGCCAAGCGAATCGACAAGCTGCTCGCCGACGAACGCTGTGCCGATCACGAGATCAGCGACTGGTTGGATGTGCTCGCGGAGAACCCCACCCTGCTCAATGCGTCCCTCAACAGCACCGGTCCGTTTCGCTGGTTTCTCCACGATGCCTTGCGCGACAACAAGGCACTCGACCGCCTGATCACGGAGCTGCTTTTGATGCGGGGCGATGCCGCTCACGGCGGCAGCGCCGGCTTTGCACAGGCGGCGGAGAACGATGCTCCATTCGCAGCCAAAGGCCACATCGTGGCAGCCGCCTTTCTCGGCATCGAGCTACAGTGCGCCCGCTGCCATGATTCCCCCTATCACTCCACCCTGCAGCGCGATCTTTATTCGCTCGCCGCGATGCTCGAGCGCAAGACCGTGACGGTTCCGCAATCCAGCCGGGTGCCCACCGCCTTTTTCGAGAAGAAAGCCCGCGAGTCTTTGATCCGGGTGACCTTGAAACCTGACGAACCCGTAACGCCGGCCTGGCCCTTCGCCGATCAAACCGGAGTGGCGGAAAATGCAGGCCTGGATCGGCTCGTCGAAGATCCCCAGGACTCCCGGGAGAGACTCGCGGCCCTCGTCACTTCGCCCGAGAATCGTCGCTTTCCCCGCGTGATCGTGAACCGGATCTGGAAACGTCTCATGGGTGCGGGTTTCGTGGAACCCGTTCAGGATTGGGAGGGACACGACGCCAGCCACCCGGAGCTGCTCGACTGGCTCGCATGCGAACTGCTCTCGGCAGACTACGATGTCCGGCACATCGTTCGGCTCATCGTCACTTCGCAGGCCTATCAACGTGAGGCAGGTTTGGAAAATCTGGTCACCGCAGGTGCCGGTGAACGCTTTTTCAATGCGCCCGCCCGTCGCCGCCTCAGCGCTGAGCAGATCCTCGACTCACTTCATGTCGCCGCTGGATCCGCCATCGATTCCGAAGCCATGACCTTCATTCACGACGGATCCAAGTCTCTGCAGACACGGCAGGATCTCGGTTTCCCGCGTCGTGCCTGGATGTTTGCCAGTCTCAACAATGAACGGGATCGGCCCAGCCTCGCGCTGCCACGGGCTCAGGCCGCCGTGAATGTGTTGGAGGCGTTCGGATGGAATGGTTCCCGCCAAAAACCAGTTTTTGAGCGAGAGGCTGACCCGAATATGATCCAGCCCGGGATTCTCGAAAACGGCACCCTGACGCAGTCCTTGTCGCGAGCGTCCTGGAAGTCCGAATTGGCCGAACTCGCTGTGGAAGCAGAATCGCCTGAAGCATTGCTAGAAAATTTATTCCTTCGATACCTCACACGCCTGCCCCTTCCGGCCGAACGGATTTCATTTCTCCCTGCCTTGAAGTCAGGCTTTGAGAATCGACTCACACCGACAGATCAAATCGTACCACCCACCCGGCCGGAACCGCTGCGGCTGGTGACCTGGCTCAACCACGTGACACCGGACGCCAATACCATTCAGCAGGAGAACGAAAATCGCGCCCAGCAAGGCCCCAGCCCCGATCCGCGTCTGCGGGCGGAATGGAGAGAGGTTTACGAGGACATCATCTGGAGCCTGATCAACAACCGCGACTTTGTCTGGATGCCATGACAAACTCCTTTTCCCCCTGTCAAAAACTCATTACCCCATGAAACGGAGACATTTCCTGAGAACCGCCGCCACGCTGAGTGGCAGCCTCGCCTTGCCACACTCGACTTTGGCGGAGGCTCTTTCCAAACCCATCCGCGGAAAAGCGGAGCACGTCATCTCGATCTGGCTGGGCGGAGGCATGGCGCAGACCGATACCTTCGACCCCAAACGAATGGGCGACCCGAAAGCAAAGAAGGCCGGCTCCTACTATCCGTCCATCGACACCGCGGTCCCGGGCGTGCGGGTGTGCGAACATCTCTCCAACATGGCCCCTCTCATGGACCGTGTCACGGCAGTGCGAACCGTTCACCACAACGTCATCGACGAACACGCAGCTGCGACCAATCGCATGCACACCGGGCGTCCCATCAGCGGTACGATCAGCTATCCATCGATCGGATCCATCATTGCCCACGAACTCGGCGCTGTGTCCGAAGAGGCTCCGCCCTATGTGCTGATCGGTTACCCGAATGTCACCCGTGGCCCCGGGTTTCTGGGAGCCCAATCCAGCTATCTCTACTTGACCGATACCAGTCGCGGCCCGGCAGGATTGTCACTCCCCCCGGGAATCTCAGCCCAGCGTCAGTCTCGTCGCGAACGCTTTCTCACCGCCCTTCAGGCAAGTGCGGCGGAGACCGAAGACCGGCAGTTGAAAAGTTACGATGCCGCCATCGCGCAAAGCCTGAAACTCAGCGGCCCGGATTTCAATCGCGCGTTCCAACTCGACGCCGAACCGGCTGACTTGCGGAATCAATACGGCGGTGAATTCGGGCAACGATGTTTGCTCAGTCGCCGACTCGTGGAGCGAGGCGTGCGCTTCATCGAAGTCTCTCACAATCTGAACTTCATCAATGGCACCGGTTGGGATGCTCACAAAGAGGGCATCCTCCAGCAGCACGTCCTGATCGAGGAACTCGACATCGCCATGGCCGCATTGATCCGTGATCTGTCGTCGAAAAAACTGCTCGATAAAACGCTCATCGTCGTCACCACGGAGTTTGGTCGGCCTCCCGAATTCGACAGCGGAGGCGGTCGCGGGCATCAGGGCACCGCCTTTACCTGCGTGCTGGCCGGCGGCGGTCTGAATCATCGCGGAGCCTGGGGCCAGACCGATGACCTGTCGAAAGAGATCGTCGCCGATCCCGTCAGCGTGCCCGATTTCTTCGCCACCCTCTGCGCCGCAGTGGGCGTTGACTACGGCAAAAACCTTTACGACGGAGATCGTCCCATTCCGATTACGGATCAGGGGAATCCGATTGCATCACTTTTTGTCTAACCAGCACCCGAGAGACCCCATAAACCTCTTTTCCCTTCCCCACCGCGTGACTCGGAGGCTTTGCTTCGGATTGGGGTTCTACCTCTCGTTTGCCGGGTCGGTGCTCGGCAAGGACCTGCGCTACACGAGCTTTGAACAGAAGGACGTCCTGGTGCCGATGCAAACGTTGACATGAACCCGGTCAACCGGGCATGGTTCGATCGATGGTTGAAGGAGGATGAAAACGAGTTTGGCCAGAAAGCACCCTTCCGGTCGTCGGCTCGCATTTTCGTAATGGGAACCGGCGATGGGCACAAGACTGAGGACGGCAAAATTTTCCATGGCGGCTACTAGCGTGACGAGCCCGACGATCCGCTGCCTGACGCGGTGCAGACTAGGTTTCATCTTCAATCCGAAGGTGATTTGGTACTCAATCCGCCGCCTCAAGCAGGCAAATCCACAACCTTTGAATTCGATCCGAAGCATCCGGTGCCCACCATTGGTGGCTGCATCGCGG
>JAGPCC010000071.1:10082-19186 GCA_018058245.1 Verrucomicrobiales bacterium | reverse complement strand
AACTAGTTGCAATAGAATGCAAAAAATTGCACTTCGACTTTAAACGAGTTACATTTCATGAGGATACGTGGTTCCACTGCCTATCCGATGAACTCCCGTGATTCACTCATTCCAAGCCAATGCCTCCAACAGCGATCAAAATTGGCTCCGAATTGGTCGAGAACGCCCGGGAAGCCGCTGAGACGAGCGACCGCTCGCTGACAGGACAGGTTGAGCATTGGGCCAAGTTAGGAAGGTCTGTAGAACGATTCCTCTCCACTCCGATGATCTCAGCATTAAAAAAATCAGGCGGGGACCCAGACAAAATCACGAACGAGGCGGAGCGGGACGAGCTTCTCCGCGCGATTTCCGCTTTGCGCGAGACCCCTCCCTTCGCAGAGACTCGTTCGTATCTTCGCTCGCTCAATACCCCCCTCTACGAAGCCGACCCGGAAAATGCAGGAAGACTTTTCCGCGTCGAACCGGATGGCACCCGGACTCGCGGCCAACTCGTCGGCAGAGTTTTCGAACCCGAGAACTGATCCGCCGTGATTTTCAATCGCACTTGCACCTTGCTCTGGAGTGTATTGTAAATGTATTTTTCTGAATCATAGATTCGCCCGCTCCGCTACTGGGGAGCGGGGCATGGTTCGGGGTGCTTTGTGCTTTGTTCCTTGCCGTGTCCTTGTGAGGAGAACGAGTTGGGAGGCTCGTTTTCTGCCGGGTGCTTGGGTTGAGTGGGATACTGTGACATACTGGAACTAGGTGAGGCAAGATGCTCTGCGGATTGGGTGGGTCAGGATTGACAATTAGCCTGTCCCCGGAAATTCGGAAATTCATCTCTCTTTCCAGTATCACCTGACCAAGGGGTGCAGCGTCACTTCCTAAAGGTGGCTGCGCATCCACGGCTGGCGCACAAGAATCTGCTGCGGGAATTTCTCTTCCGCTTTGGGTTGGAGGAGGAGCCACACTACAAGGTGGCGGAAGTGGACCTCCAGCGCATGGGAGAGATGAACTCCCCCCCAAAAACAGGCGCTTTCCTGCCACATTTTTCGTTTCCCCCGCGGCCCGGTTCCCGCTAGGGTTTACGCCATCCAGATATGAGCGACGATTCCTCCCCTTCCGTGACCGAAATTGAACACAACGCCGCAGCGGCTCCAGATCTGGAGGAGGAAATGGCCGGTAAGCTGGCCTCGGCTCGCGACACGATCGGCTCGGAGTTGCGGAAAGTGATCATCGGACAGGTCGAAGTCGTCGATCAGATGCTGATCGCTCTGCTCGCGGGCGGTCACTGCCTCGTCACCGGTGCGCCCGGTCTCGCAAAGACTCTGCTCGTCTCGACCCTTGCAAAGGTGTTTGATCTTTCCTTCAGCCGCATCCAGTTCACTCCCGACTTGATGCCCTCGGACATTACCGGGACGGAGATTCTCGAAGAAACTCCGGAGGGCCGCCGGGAGTTGGTTTTTAACAAAGGGCCGATCTTCGCCAACTTGATTCTTGCGGACGAGATCAACCGGACGCCACCGAAAACGCAGGCCGCGCTGCTGGAGGCGATGCAGGAGAAACAAGTCACTGTCGCGGGGAATAGTCTCGCCCTCGACCGACCGTTTTTTGTTCTCGCGACCCAGAATCCGATCGAGATGGAGGGAACCTATCCGCTGCCCGAGGCGCAGCTCGACCGTTTCATGTTCAACATCGTGATCGACTATCTCAGCGAAGACGAAGAGGTCGCAGTCGTCTCCCAGACAACGGGCAAGGGGCCAGAGGAGGTAAAGTCGGTCTTTTCCGGCGAAGATCTCCTGAAGTGCCACGCCGTCGTCCGGAAGGTGCCGATCGCGGAGGAAGTGATACGCTATGCGGTGCGCCTCGCCTCCAACTCCCGCCCCGGGCAGCCGCACTCGAGCGATTACATCAATCAGTGGGTCAACTGGGGTGCCGGAACCCGCGCCGGCCAGAGCCTCGTCCTCGGAGCCAAAACCCGCGCTCTGCTCGAAGGCCGCTCGCACGTCACCTTTGATGACATCCGCGCGATGGCCGCACCGGTGATGCGCCACCGCATTCTCACCAACTACCGCGCCGAAGCCGAAGGAATCAAAATCGAGGACGTGATTCGCAAGATCATTGAAATGACGCCGGAAAAGAGCTGAGGAGCTGAGGAGCTGTTTAGCCGGTAGCGTTTTCGCTGTTTAGCCAACCCTCCCAGCAGTAAACAAAAGCGCAAAACAGCAAAACAGCTACCCGCTAAACAGCTACCCGCTAAACAGCTACCTGCTAAACAGCTACCCGCTAAACAGCTCCAGAACATGCCAACCTTTCTTGATCCTTCCGCGCTGATGCGGGTGAAATCGCTGGAACTGCGGGCGCGCATGGTCATGGAGGGATTCTGGAAAGGGATCCATCGATCTCCCTACCATGGGTTCTCGGTGGAGTTCAGCGAGTATCGCCCCTACGCTCGGGGAGATGATACGCGCTTCATTGACTGGAAAGTGATGGCGCGAAGTGACCGGGCGTATATCAAAAAATTCGAGGACGAAACAAACCTGCGCGCCCACTTGCTCCTCGATCGCAGCAGGTCGATGACCTATCGTTCGGGGGAATATTCGAAGGCAGACTATGCCGCGACCTTCGCGGCAACCCTTGCGTTTTTCCTGATGGGGCAACAGGATGCGGTGGGACTGACGACGTTCGACGAAGCGGTCGACAAACACATCCCGGCGCGAAATCGACCGGGGCAACTCCGCCGTCTTTTGCTCCAACTGGAGCAGGCACCCTCGGGAAAGGGCACCGATCTGGGAGCGGCGATGAAGGGGCTCCATGAACTGATCGGGAAACGCAGCCTCGTCGTTCTGGTGTCCGATCTGCTGGCTCCACTGGAAGAATTGGAAAAACAAATCGGCTATTTTTCTGCGGGCCGACATGAGGTCGCCGTCTTTCAGATCCTCGATCCTCGGGAGCTGGACTTCCGCTTCCCTACTGCGGTCCATTTCCGCGACAGCGAAAGTCAGCGCGATCTCTTCATCGATCCTGCCGTGGCACGATCGGGATATCTGGAACGTCTCCAGACCCATCTGGACTCGATCAAGAACCTCTGCAGCCGCCACGGGGTCGCCTACCGGCTCGTCCCGACAGACGAACCGCTCGAGCAGGTTCTTTTTGAGTTCGTCAATCTGCGGAACAAATAGAGCGTCCCGGCTCACTTTTCGAAAACTCTCATGATCCCCCTGAACCAACAACAAAAACTTACCACTCTGGCCCGCGCTCTGATCGATCAGAAAGCCGCACGTATCCTCATCGAACCGCAGGATCGCAGCACCGGTTTCTGGTTTGGAGGCGGCAATGTGATTCAGGACCGTGACGGTTCCATCCTGATCTGCGGACGCTACCGGAACTACGGAGACTCCCGCACCGGCGTCGGAGCCGGCGAACGCGGTCTTGAGCTGGCGATTTTCCGAGCGCCTTCTGTGCACGGGGAGTTCAAAAAGATCCTTTCCTTTTCCAAAGCAGACCTCGCGCACCGGGGCATGGATATCGTCTCCATCGAAGGTGTTGCCCTGCACCTCACCGCCGACGGAATCGAACTGTATCTTTCCACGGAAAAAGACGTGAAGTATCCCGAGCGTCTTCACGAATTCCAGAAACCCGGCGCCGGAGTCTGGAGCATCGATCGCATCGTCGCGGATACGGTGACGAATCTCTCGCCGTCGAATCTGGAGGAAATCATTCCCTTCGGATCCGATGCTCCGGAGCGGCTTCACTGCAAAGATCCCTGGGTCTTTGATCTTCCGAGCGGAGACACGATTCTCGGGTATTGCACGCATCCTTTCACCTGGTCGAGCAGCGGCACCGCCCTGACGTGCCGGAAAAAAGCATCGGCGGATTTTGAACTCCTCACGAACGATCTTTTGAAACGAGGTCCGGTCTGGGACATCGCGGCGGCCCGTGTCACGGAACGTCTCTCGATCCCGAAAACCGGAGTCTTCGCGGACGGTCCGGATCTTTCTCTCTATTTCTACGACAGTTGCGAAAGTCTCCGCCAGCTCGACGAAAACCCACGTGCGGCCTCCCGTCCCCGTGGATGGTCCTGCGAGGAAATTGGCGGCATCGCAGTCGGCCGCGACGACGATCTCTCACACATCGAAAGCCTCTCGATCGAGTCTCCGCTTTTTGTTTCCCCTCACGGAACCGGCTGCTCGCGCTACAACGCCGTGCTCGTAACAGAGGAAGGTCTCTTTGCGAACTGGCAACAGAGTCAGGACGATCTCTCGCAACCGCTTGTGGGTCACTTTTTGCCGATGGAGCGGGTCAACGAAATCCTCTCCTAAAGTCACCGCGAATCTCCCAGCGAACGGAACATGCGACTCTCTCTCAATTCCTCGACGATCAAAACCACTCCTCTTCTCGACAAAATCCGCGTTGCCGGAGACGCCGGGTACAAAGGGATCGAACTCTGGGCCGTCGAGCTCTACGAACACGTCGGCCGCGGCGGGGAAATCTCCGATGTGGAAAAAGCTCTCGCCGACCAGGGGCTCGAAGTGCCCTGTTTCATCGCGGTCCGGAACTGGGGCGAAAGCAGCGGATGGGAATACAAACTGGCAATGGACGAAGCAAGACGCCGCTTCGAACTGGCGGCCCGCCTCGGATCTCCGCTCATGGTCTGCACTCCGCCGATGGAAAGACCCGGAATTGCGGGCCTCGCAAAAGGCTACTCCGACCTTCTCCAAATCGGTCGGGAGACCGGAGTCCGTGCGGTGCTGGAATACATCAGCTTTTTTGCCAGTCTGAACAATGTCGCCGACACCGTCGCAGTGCTCGATGAGTGCAATGACCCTGACGGATGCACCATTCTCGACGCCTTTCACAACTGGAACAACTCGACAACGCTGGATGACATCCGCGCCCTGCCGCTCGAGCGCATCGTTCACTATCACATCAACGACGCCGCCCCCGAGATTCCCGCAGGAGAACAGAAAGATCCCGATCGGGTCATGCCCGGCGAGGGAGTGATCGATCTAGCGTCCGAACTCACCGTGCTACGAGAAAAAGGTTACGATCAGTGGCTGAGCCTCGAACTGTTCAACGCGGAATGGTGGGCGAAAGCTCCTCTGGAGACCGCAAAAAGAGGCCTCGAAAAAATCCAGAACCTTTGTCACGAAACTGGGATACAGTTGGAATCCTAGACGGAAACGTTTCCTCGGAATTTTACGCCGCTTTCATTCCCTGGTCACGCATCGCGGCTATCCTCCTTCATGAATTTTTCACGACGAAAATGGCTCGCTCGGGCCGCTGTCTATGGGACCGGTGTCGGCGCTACCTCCTACGCCGGGGTCATCGAAAAACGCTGGCTCGATGTCACCCACACGGAGATCCCGCTCGCACCAAAGCACTCTGTCCTAGCGGGAATAAAGATCGCCGTGGTGGGAGATTTTCATCACGACGACTTCGGAGATCACGACCTCATCCGCCGGGCGGTGAACGCGATCAATGAGGAAAAAGTGGACCTCGTATATCTTGTCGGTGACTACATCTCCCGACATGCCACGGCCGTCGTGCCGCTTTGTGAGGAACTGGTGAACCTGCGATCCACTCTCGGAACGTTCGGGGTGATGGGGAATCACGATTCCCGGCACGATCCCTCTTTTATCCTCGCCACTCTCAAGGAGATCGGTGTCCGGATGCTCGTCAACGGCACGCATGAGTTCGAGCATTTTACGCTCGCGGGAATGGCGAGTTGCTCCCGCGGTATTCCCGTACTGCCAAAAATACTCACCGGACTCGATCCTGACAAACCGGTCATCATGGGTTGGCACGAACCCGATACCTTTGACCTCTATTCCGATCCCCGGATCGTCCTCCAGGTTTCCGGTCATACTCATGGAGGGCAAATCCGTGCTCCCTTTTACGGACCTCTCGTCCTCCCCAAATTCGGACGAACTTATCCCTACGGGTTGTATCAGAACGAGAGCAGTGCCCTCTTCGTGACACGAGGAATCGGCACTCTCACGCTTCCGATACGATTCCTCTGTCCTCCGGAAGTGGCGATCTTGAAGTTTACTCTTCCAAGGGAATCACTATGAACAATCCAAGAGGGTAGAGCCCCCAACCCAAGAGGGTTGGGTCTCACGAATACCGCTCAGGCGTTCCTCTCAGACGTCGTCTTCGGTGACTTTTGTTTTGTCCCAGAACGTGACAAAGAAGATCACGGCAATCCCTGCGGCGAGGATGGCAGGGAAGATCCAGAACGCTTTCCACTGCTCCGTGGCGGTCGAGAGCAGCGCCGAATCCACCGCTGCGGGGAGGTCCACGGAAAATAGTTTGATGAGTTTTTCTCCAAAGCTCAGCTCTGCCACGGGACGCGCGGCGGTGATGGCAGCATCGAGCGGGGCATACCCCGGAACTGCGGCAAATTTCACACCGGCGATTTTGAATCCGAAAAACATGCCGAGTCCCTGGGTCACAAAAACAAGCAGACTCTGCGCCTGGCCGCTGACCGAGCGCGGCGCCACTTTGTCGGTGTAGATGAAACCCGTCACAAAAAAGAAATCGTAACAGATCCCATGGAGGGCGATCCCGAGGAAGATCATCCACGAGACTTGATCGGGAGCACCGAAGGCAAAAAGCACGTATCGCGCAACCCAGGCCCCCATCCCGATGAGGATCATCCATTTCACTCCGAGGCGCCGGAAGAAAAAGGGAATCAAGAGCATAAAGACAATCTCCGACATCTGACCGATCGTCATGGTGGAGGCAGCCTCTTCAAACCCGAGATTCGCGAGGAAATTCGAAGTGTAGGCGTAGTAATAGGCGAGCGGTATACAGATCAGTCCCGAACAAATCACAAAGACCAGAAACCCCGGTTTCGCGAGCAACTTCCACGCATCGAGCATCAAGAGCGACCGCAGATTCACTGGTTCTCCCTTTGCCGGTGCCGGAGTGTGCGGGAGGAAAAATGCAAAGATGCCCAGAATGAGCGAGCTCACCGCAGCGAGAGTAAAAATCTGTAGGCTGGAAGACCACCCGAGGAATCCCACCGCAAGACCCGAAACGATCCAACCGATGGTGCCCCAGACCCGCACTTTCGGAAACGCAAGACGATCAATGTGCGCAAAGGCAATCGTGTTTCCGAGTCCCAGCGTCGGCATGTAACAAAGCATGTGCGCCACTAAGTACACAACCACTTTCCCGCCGTCTCCCGCCGCCCCAGCGCTTGCGGCCAAAAACAGGAAGACACTGCCGAGGAGGAGCAACACCCCAAAAATGACCTGCGACGGGAAAAAGCGGTCGGCAATGATGCCCAGAAAGAGTGGGGCAAAAATCGCGCCGTAGGGTGCGGCATTGTAAGCACTGCCGATCACCTCGACGAGACCGTTCGCCCCCAGTGCCTGTCCGAGCGTCGCAAACCACGCCCCCCAGGTGAAGAACTGGAGGAACATCATGATGCTCAGGAGCAATACGGGAGAGGAGGTTCGGGTCTTGACCATGCGCGGCAGTTTGCAGGAACTTCCCCTAAGAGTAAAGGAGGAAAAGACCGCAGAAACACGGCCCTACCGCCCCCCAAAAAGGGAGGACCCGATCCGGACGAGAGTTGCCCCTTCTTCAATCGCAACCGCAAAATCATGGCTCATTCCCATGGAAAGTTCCGGGAGTTCGCAGAGATGGTGATCGGAAAGCTCCGCCCGAAGTTCTCGGAGGCGGGCAAAGTGGGGGCGAACCTGTTCCGTATCTTCCTCAAAGGGCGGCACGGTCATGAGTCCCCGGATTTCGAGATGGGGCAAGGCGGCAAGCGAGGCAAAACACCGCCGGATCTCGTCGACCGGAAACCCAAATTTAGCATCGTCACTCGCGACATTGACTTGCAGGAGCACTTTGCTCGTGCCCCCCAATTCCCCGGCAATGCGGCTGATCTGCTCGGCGAGGTTGAGGGAATCCACGCTGTGAATGAGGGCACAGTGAGGAATGACTTTCCGGACTTTATTCTGCTGCAAATGCCCGATGAGATGCCACTGGATCGTTCCCGGTAGCTCCTCGATTTTCTCAAGAAGCTCCTGTACCTTGTTCTCACCAAGGATCGTCTGACCTGCATCGGTGACTTCCCGGATGATGCTCGCCGGCCACGTTTTTGTGACGGCTACGAGCGTGACGGAGTCGGGATCCCGACCGCATTTCACCGCAGCGGCCGAAATCGCGGAGCGGACAATTTTGAGATTCTCTGCAATGCTCATTGGGAAGTCAGATTTTCGATTCCGGCACGATCCAGCCGGACGATGCGCCATTCCTGCAGGATTTCACCACCGACTCTTTCATAGAGATCAATCGCATGACGATTCCAGTCGAGGACACTCCATTCATATCGCCCCGCATTTCGTTCCGACGCGATCTCACCGACCGCTTTGAGAAGCCCTTTCCCCACCCCCAGACCGCGATAGGCCGGACGCACGTAGAGATCCTCGAGCCAGAGACCGGGCCGCCCGATGAAGCTGGAAAAAGTCGAAAAGTAGATCGCGTACCCTACCAATCCCCCCTCCCCCACGGCCACAAGGGCACCGGCAACCGGGCTGGTCCCGAAGAGACTTTCCTGATAATCGGCCTCCGTCGCGACGACCTGGTCCGAGAGTTTCTCAAATTCTGCAAGTTCCCGGATCATTTCGAGAATACCGGGAATGTCTGCGGGAATAGCAGCTCGCAGGTTCACAGGGATCTTTGCAGATTCGGTCTTCATCGATATTTCACTGACAAGGTGCGCACATCTTGGTTCGTATTGCCGAACGTCAGAACCGGACACGGGAGATTCACCGGGTTGGCACCCACCGGGTTGGCACCCACCGGGTTGGCACCCACCGGGTTGGAACCAAAACGGCAACGCCCTTGATCACAAGTCTTTTACCAATCCAGTGAAGAATTTTCCCGCGATTGCCCCACGAGTGACACCTTTTCCGATTTGTTCAGCCAAATCTTCCGTAAATACGCGCGTTGCGACAGGTTACGGAGTGGTGGATGTTGCCGTCAGATGCTTAGACACCGTCCCAGCCTACTCTCCCCGCTTTGCGGAATCCTGCTCCTGACCGGTTCGGTCGTGGTGTGCTCTGCCGAAGAGGCAGCGGCGACTCCGATTGCGGCGGTCGTGGCGG
>JAGPCC010000071.1:0-9982 GCA_018058245.1 Verrucomicrobiales bacterium | reverse complement strand
CCCCGGTGCGACGGCCCCCGGTGCGGCGGCCCCCGGTGCGGCGACGTTTGCTCCCGATCAGATCGCTTTCTTCGAAAAGGAAATCCGGCCGGTTCTCGCCGAGATTTGTCTCGATTGTCACGACGGGAAGAAAGCAAAACTGGGGTTGGAACTCAATCACCGCCAAGGCTGGATCAAGGGAAGTGACTATCGAAAAGTGATCGACCTCGAACATCCCGAAGCGAGCGTGGTCATCAAAGCACTGAGTCATTCCGCCGAGAAAAACATCCCTGCGATGCCGGAAAAACGAGAAAAACTCTCGCCCGAGACGATTGCAAAGTTCACCACGTGGATCGGCATGGGCCTGCCTTGGCCCGCCACCGATGCGACCGAAAAAGCGACCGATCCCCGCGACCACTGGTCTTTCCGCCCCGTGCAGCCGACTGTTCTTCCGGAAAATGCAGGCAATCCGATCGATTATTTTATCCATCAGGCGCAGCAAAAAGCGGGCGTGACCCGATCGCTCCGCGCGGACCGCTACACCCTCTATCGCCGGGCTTCGTTTGACCTGCTCGGTCTTCCTCCGGAATTCGAAGCGAGCGAGAAATTTATTCAGAATGCGAGGATACACGAAGATCTCTGGCCAAAACTCGTCGATGAAATGCTCGCTTCGCCCCGTTACGGGGAACGCTGGGCGCGGCACTGGATGGACGTCGCACGCTACTCGGACACCAAAGGTTACGAAGGGGCCGGCACCGAGCGCCGTTTCATCTACAGCTACACCTATCGCGACTGGCTGATTCGTGCTTTCAACGAGGATCTTCCTTACGATCAGTTCGTGCTCTATCAACTCGCCGCAGAGCAGATCGTGGACTCGAATGGCCCGGAAAAACGGCATCTCGCGGCGCTCGGGTTTCTCTCCCTCAGCAAAAACGGATCTCAGGATGATATCCTGGACGACCGGATCGACACAACAACTCGCGGTCTCATGGCGCTCACAGTGTCCTGCGCCAAGTGTCACGATCACAAGTTCGACCCGATTCCAACCAAGGATTATTATAGTCTCTACGGCATTTTCATGAACTCGATGGCGCAGGACACACCCGTCATCGGAGAACCAAAAGTGGGGCCGGAATATGACAAGTATCTCGCCGACCTCGCCAAGGAGCGGAAGACTGTAGACGATTTTCTCACGCCCATTCTCGCTACCGTTTCCAAAGAAAATCCAGATCTCGCCGGCCAGCGCGACAAACTCATCAACAAGATGAACCGGGATGATAGGCGGAAGCTGACCACTCTTGAGGGCAAGGTAAACAAATTTATTGCCGACTCCGGGATGGAGGCGGACAAGGCCATCATTCTCAAGGACCGCGAAAAATTGGGGGATCAATATGTCCATATCCGCGGCAGTGCCGCCCGCCGGGGAGAGCTCGCTCCGAGGCAGTTTCTTGCAATCGCATCAGAGGGAGCGCAAAAGCCCTTCACGACAGGAAGCGGGCGATTGGAACTGGCCAAAGATATCGTGAGACCAAACAATCCTCTCACCGCCCGGAATATCGTGAACCGAGTCTGGATGTGGCACTTCGGCGAAGGCATCGTGCGCACGGTGGACGATTTCGGACATCAGGGCGAGAGTCCCGATCATCCGGAGCTACTCGATTGGCTCGCGAACTGGTTTGTGGAAAATGACTGGTCCCTCAAGAAGTTGCATCGCCTCATTCTGACGTCCGAGACCTGGCAACAGGCTTCATCGAACGAACGGGCGACGGAAAACATGCTCGTTGATTCCGAGAATCGATTCCTCTGGAAATTTAAAAAGAAGCGACTCGACCTCGAACAAATGCGAGACGGCATTCTCGATGTAGCAGGCTCCCTCAGTGACGAGATGTTCGGCCGTGCCGTGCCGATTCTTGAGCCACCGTATTCAAACCGACGCTCGGTCTACGCCTTTATCGATCGACAGAATCTGAATCCCACCTTCCGGAATTTTGATTTCTCCAACCCACAGGAAACAAGTGCACAACGCCCCTCGACAACGATTCCGATGCAGGCGCTCTTTACCCTGAACAATCCATTCATGCAGGACCAGGCGGCAGTGCTCGCGGAAAAGACGAAAACCTCGGACGACCGAGTCGCAGCCCTACACCGCGCGGTCTTTGCAAGGAACCCTTCGGAATCAGATCGCCAGCTTGCAGAGAGTTTTGTCACGGTGTTCGACTCTGAGAGCTCCGCTCTCGGGAAACGTCAGACGGATTCCGAGTGGAGTTATGGGTGGGGCGATCTCGACGCCATCACTGGCAAAGTGGTCTTCCATCCTTTTGAGTTCTGGATCAAAGATGCTTGGCAGGTGGGGAAAGTGCGACCGCTGAAAGACAATCCTCTCAGTTACCTCTACGCCCAAGCTGGGGCGACCCATCCAGGCTACACCAAAAAGGAGAGTGCGATCTACGAGTGGCGGGCTCCTGCGGAGTTGCGAGTCAAGGTGTCGGGCACCGTGAGCCGGAATGCCGTGGGCAAAGGCAACGGAGTCCGCGTAAAGGTCGTCACGGGAGCAGGAGTGGTAGTTTTTGACCAGCTCCTTGATCCCGCGAAATCCACTCTCCCGGTGACGATTCCAGAAGTGAAATTGGCCAAGTATGAATGCCTCTACTTCATCATTGACCCTCACGAGGACAATTCGAGTTTTGATTCCGTGACATGGAGCCCCCAGATTGCAGATCTTAACGGAAAATGGGCGCAGTGGGGATTGGCGGAGTCCTTTTCCGGCCCATCAAAACCCGCGACGACCTGGGGTGCCTATACCCAGGCGCTCCTCAATACAAATCGCTTCCTCTTTATCGAATAAGTGTCATGAACGGATACCACTCCAGACGAAATTTCCTCCATTCTGCCGGCATGGGTATGGGAGCGATCGGACTCAGCCCGCTCCTTTCGGCGTTACAGGCGGGGGATCGATCTCTGAATCCGCTCGCTCCGGGAAAGACGCACTTTGCCCCGAGGGCAAAACGAGTCATTCACATTTTCGCGAACGGAGGACCTTCTCAGGTGGATTCGTTTGACTACAAACCAGCCCTCGCAAAATACGACGGAAAGGAGATGCCCGGAGAAGGACTCAAGACCGAACGAAAAACCGGCACGCTGATGAAGTCTCCGTTTACGTTCTCCCAGCACGGAGAATGCGGACTCTGGGCGAGCGATCTCTTCCCGAAAGTGGCCGCGATGGCCGACGATCTGTGCGTGATCAATTCGATGCACGCAAATGTGCCGAATCATGAGCCCTCTCTCATGCTCATGAACACCGGCGCAGAGCGCATCAATCTTGTGCGACCAAGCATGGGGAGCTGGGTCACCTACGGTCTCGGCACCGAGAATGAAAATCTTCCCGGATTTGTCTCGCTCTGCCCCGGCGGTGTTCCCATCGTAGAGACCCAGAACTGGCGGTCCGCGTTTCTCCCCGGTGCCTACCAGGGTGCGCATATTGATACCAAAAATACGCTGATCTCGAAACTCATTCCCGACATCCGAAATCCTCGGATTCCCCGGGAACTCCAGCGCCGCCAGCTGGATTTGATTCAGGAAATGAACCGCCAGGACGGCGAGATTTCCGGAATCGATCCCGATCAGGAGGCTCGTATGCATTCTCTCGAACTCGCCTACAAGATGCAAATGGAGGCCTCGGATGCGTTCAATGTCGAGCGGGAACCCGCCGCGATCCGGGAACTCTACGGAGACACCCTCCACGGAAGACAGATGCTGATCGCCCGCCGCCTCATCGAGCGCGGGGTTCGTTTTGTCCAAGTCTGGCATGGGGCGGGCCAGCCATGGGACAGCCACTCCGAGATCGCAAAGGCGCACGGGAAACTCGGAGCAGAGGCCGACCAGCCCATCGCCGCACTTTTGCAGGACTTAAAACAGCGCGGACTTCTCGAGGACACTCTCGTCATCTGGGGCGGGGAGTTCGGTCGTACCCCGACCGTGGAACTCCCGACTCCGGGAGCAAACGAAGCCAATACGAAACTGGGGCGTGATCACAACCACCACGGCTTCACCATGTGGATGGCCGGGGGCGGCGCAAAAGGAGGCACACAATTCGGAAAGACGGACGAATTCGGATTCAAAGCCGTAGAGAATGAGATGCACGTCCACGATCTTCACGCCACGATTCTGCACCTCCTCGGGTTCGATCATGAAAAACTGACCTATCGATATGCCGGGCGGGATTTCCGGCTTACGGACGTCTCCGGGCAGGTATTCCGCGATCTGATTGCCTGACGGATCCACCTCGGATCTCCCAGCAAACTATTCTCAAGAATACTTCGGATTCTTCCCGGGCTCGGTCTCGTAGAGATATTCTGTCCGACCGAGTGTCTTCCCATCAACGAACTCCGCCTCAAATCGGCGATAGTTGGGATCTTCCCGAAACATCGCGAGTTTACTGCGGCTCTGAAAATCGGCGGAGATGAAAAAACCGTATTCGTTCGTAGGATCAATGCTCCGGCCCGAGCGGAAATTATGAGCTT
Source organism: Verrucomicrobiales bacterium (assembly GCA_018058245.1). Classification (GTDB taxonomy): domain Bacteria; phylum Verrucomicrobiota; class Verrucomicrobiia; order Verrucomicrobiales; family DEV007; genus Arctic95D-9. The sequence continues at coordinate 5,483 of JAGPCC010000071.1, read as the reverse complement.
CATTCACCTGATGAAAACAGGTCCGGCTCAAACGGATCATTTCTTCAAACTCTTCCTCCGAGGTGTGTTTTGCGATCCGGTACAGAGCGATGTAGTGGACCATAGGAAATATAGATAGAACAACTCGCGACGGGGGAACTTCCGAGGAATTCAATTACGCCATTCCAATGCGCCTTTCTTCAGCGCATACAGATAGGCAATGAAGAGAATTCCGACGAAACCGAGCATCGCCCACAAAAACACGAAGGCACCCTCCCCGATCTGCTCGCGGTAGACAGCAGCCCAAGGAAACAGAAAGACGACTTCGATATCAAAGAGAACAAACAACATCGCGACCAGATAGAACTTCACGCTGAAACGTGGCTGGCCTTCCCCCACCGGTATCATACCGCACTCATAGGCGGACTCTTTTGTCGGATTGGAAAACGCTCGCTTCCCGAGAAGAGCGCTGGCAACGAGAGCCGCACCCGCAAAGCCCGAGGCGATGAGAATCTGAAGGATAACCGGGATGTAGTCGGAGAGCATACGCAAAAAAAATCCGCTGAACTGAAACGAACTCAGTCGAACGGAATGTATTGAATTTATGTCTCCCGTCCAGACGATTTCGTCCAGAGCGGAACAAAGGTTTCATCGACCCGTCAAAGAGTCGATGAAACCAAAAACCGTTGATCAGGTAGTAGCCGGAGCACTGGCTGCGTCCTGGATATTCTCCAGACCGCGATACTCTTTGCCATTCTTCTCAACCAATCCGCGCGTAACGAGGTTCTGGAGCTTTTCATAGGCGCGCAGACGGAGCATTTCTTCTCCACCGCTAACGGCATTTCGGGCTTTCAGGTTCTCGTATACAACCACAAAGAGGTCGTTAAACCCGAAGGTTTGTTTGTCAGAGAGTACGGTGACCAGTTCATCAGTTACATGATCTGGAACCCGTCGTGAGAATCGTGTTCTACGTGTGGTTGACATGGCAACAAGCATACCACACGCGGAACGATCTGCCTACCCTTTTCTCGACAAATTTCGCATAATTTGAATATTCTCAAATGTGAGGATCAGTTAGCGCTGCAAAACCGTATTCTGTAAGTGTTTCAATAAGAATGACTTTTAAGGAAGGTGAAGGAAGTACCGGAGAGGAAATCATCATGCAGCAGTGAACATAACCCACCATTTTCGAAACCAGACGACGTGACTCACCCTGGCCTTCTAACCAGGTCTCAAAGGCAAGGAGAGCCTCCACCCAATCCGCGAGCGAGTAGTCGGATTCATCCACGTTTTCAATGAGGAGTTGCACCGTATCCGCATCGCCCTGATTCAGCAGAGCAGTGAAGGACTCATACTCTCCCTCCCGGCCTGATGTCGCTTCCCGCAGGGTCTGGAAGAATCGATCTTCTTTACTTTCACTCATTCGATTCTCTTACTTGATTGCTTTTAATTCCTCTGGTGACCATGGGCCGCGAACCGGAACGGATTCCCGGTAATGGGTAACCGCTTCCGTCGTGATCGGAGTGGCGCCATTGCCCCACGCATTTCGCACGTAGGTCAGGATCGAGGCAAGCTGCTCGTCGGTAAATTCCGGGTTCAACCTCATCCCAGGCATGAGAGGCTGGATTTCCGGAACGGTATAGGATTTTCCAAGGACTTCGATGGGCCCCATGACTCCGTCCATGACGAGCGCAATGAGACGGTTTTGCGATTCCAGGACCCACTCCGAACCAACCAAGGGCGGCGCGAGAAACTGTTGACCATTTCCGTGGATCTGGTGACAACCTATGCAGATCCGCTGGTAATGAACCTCTCCCTCTTTGTATTGCCGCTTCTGCGCGTCACTCGCGAGGTAGACCACTTCTTCCCCACTGCCGACCGTAAACAGCTTGGCTAGGGATGCGAACTTCGCAGAATCGACTCCCGCCAAGTCTCCCCCTTTTTTCAGGACATCGAGTTCTTTCACCGGCATAGGTTTGAACTTCTTGTCTTTGCTTCCGGCAATCATGCCATCCAGAATCCCCTTCCGGATTTTCGGATCCGTCGTTTCATCCGTGAGGACTCCGAGGAGAACTTTGGCCTCCTCCGTTCGACGCATCGCGACCGCTGCCTTTGCGAGTGCCCCATATCCCTGCGGCGTCTCAAGGAGAGAGGCGAGTTCGGTCAGTTCTTCACGGACATTTCGGCGCACGAGTGCTTCGACAAGCGGTGCTCGCAGGTTGTGGACTGGCGGCAGCGCTTTAAAAAACGTCAATTCATGACCGGACAATCCGCTCACGGCAAGATCGCCCGTGAGCAAATCCTTGGCATCCTTCTGCACCAGAGTCGCCAAAATGGGAATCGCTCTTTCTCCAAAAAGCCCAAGGCTCCCCGCAAGCTGCCGCCGAAGATGTAAATTTTCGGTATTTTCGAAGGGAGTAAGCAAGGCAAAGACTTCGTCGGACCATTCTGAAGAAACGAGTGACTCGGCTGCCCGAACCGCCTCGGCGACGGCACGGGGATACGAACTAGAGAGAGCGACCCGGAGAGAGGTGGGACGAAGTTGTTCGAGACCTTCCAGTGCCCAGACCGAGTGAATGACAGCAAGCTCGTTCGCATCGTCGGTGATCACTCTCTCCAATGCGGGGACGGCCTCTTCCCCCCCACGCTCGACGAGGAGCCGCTGCGCGGTATCCCGCCACCAACCGTTCGGATCAGAAAGATGCCCGACCAGCGCAATCGACGATTCCGTCTCCATTGTCGGAGCCTTCCGGGGAGTTTTTCCATCGCGATGTTTTACTCTCCAGATACGGCCAAGACCGATGGGGGTATCGAGCCCTCGCTCCACTACCTGCGCCCGCAGATAGGAAGTCATGTAGACCGCGTGTTGCAAGATACCTCGGTAAAAATCAACGAGATAAAGCGTCCCATCGGGAGCATTGTACGCGTGTACCATGCGCGATCTTTCGTCCGTCGAGGTGAGAAACTCGGAGCCTTCATAGGCACTCGTAATCTCTCGGAATCCATTGCTGTTCTCCGTGAAAATGGCTCGTTTCACCAGATTCCCAGAGGGTTCGGTGATAAAGAGAGAATTCAAAAATTCCTCGGGAAACTGATCTCCTCGATAGACCGCCATTCCCGAAGCGGCGGTGGGTGTATAAAGATATCCATCTTTTGTCAGGGTACCTTCCATGTATCCTCGGTTCACCCCCGGATTGATGCGCGATGGATAGACCCTCTGATCCTCAATCTTCGAGTTCACAACAGAGCGGAACGGAAAGTTTGAGTTCCGAATCGTCAGACCAGGAGCCGTTTCCTCGGCAGAGATCAGATTCGAGTTCGTGTTCGTAAAGAGCCGACCGTAGTTGTCTTGAGCGATTCCCCACTGCCCCCGTTTTTCCGTTTTCTCTTTGACCCATGCACCCTTGATCCTGCGATATCGTTGATCAGAGGCTGCGTTATAGATCCAGTTGTCGATCGCATAGAGGAGGCCATTCGATTTGTGTTCGGGATTGCCGCCTTCGGCAAATTTTTCATCCACCACGGATACTTTGCCCGCCGAAATGTTCCCCTTTTCATCTGTAAGAATCTCCGCCTCGTAGAGCTTGAGATTGTCCGCAAAGAGCAGGGTTTTATCGGCATCGACAAGGGCTACGGCTCGGGGGAGAAGATACTTTTCCAGAAAGACGGTGTGTTTGTCCACTTTTCCGTCTCCGTCGGTGTCCTCCAACACGGAGATCTGGCCATAGCTCGTTTCCTCCTTCTTTCCATCAATATCGGGCATGTACCCCAACATCTCGGCCACCCAGATCCGACCATTGCCATCAAACGCCAGTGCGACCGGATCATTGATGATAGGTTCGGAGGCGACGAGTTCGACGGAAAAGCCCTTCTCCAGGGCGAAGGTCGCGGGAGCCGCCGCCGGGGAGACCACCGGTGCCGGGGGGATCTTCCACTCCGACGGTGGAGGTTTCATTTCGTGCCCATCTCTGTCTCCCTTCTGTGCGTGAAGAAACGGGCTTGCGAGAGAAGTTACGAGGCAGAACAAGGATGGGAGCGCGATGGCTTGTTTCATCATGAGGAAAAAGGAACCACTTACCGGTTGAGAGTTTGAAAAATAATAGGACAGACTATCCCATTCGTGGCAATGCTTTTCAACTACCTGACGAGATCGCTCGCCCCGAAATCCGATTCCCTTGAAACAATCCCTGCACCATGAACTCCTTCACTCCCGAATCTCCCGTGGGAAAAATGATCTGCGATGCGCGGATTCTCGCGGTTCTTGTCATCGACGAGGTGGAAGCGGCAGTACCCGTCGCGGAATCGCTCCTTGCGGGAGGGGTCACGGTGATGGAACTCACCCTTCGAACACCTGTGGCACTGGAAGCGGCGAGAGCGATCCGTGCCGCCTGCCCGGAGATGACGGTAGGGATCGGAACGATCCTATTCCCGGACCAGATCGCTGCCTCGCTTGAGGCAGGGGCCACTTTCGGGGTTTCTCCGGGGGTGAACCCCGCGATGATTCGGGCGGCAAATACGGCGGGGCTCCCCTTTGGACCGGGGATCATGACTCCCACCGATATCGATATGGCGATTCAGGAAGGCTGTCGGCTCTTAAAATTTTTCCCGGCGGAATCCTCCGGCGGACTGCCCCACTTGCAGAATATCGCAGCGCCCTATGCCCATCTCGGCCTCCAATTTATTCCCCTGGGAGGAGTGAGTCTCTCGAACATGATGACCTATCTCTCCCACGACCTCATTGCTGCGGTCGGAGGCAGCTGGCTCGCGCCGAGAGGGGTGATCCTGAATCGCGAATGGAAAAAAATCGAACTGAACGCCCGCGAGGCCGTTGCGGCAATGAGCTGATCACTTCCGTTTTTGGACCGAATCGAGCAGATATATGGCAATGGGACGGACTATGACCCGGAAATTGGCGATCCGGTCATTTTTTAAGATCGCTTTTTCCACTGCGGGGTTGTCGATAAATTCCACTTCAAGAAAACATTTGGGCACACCCTTGAGGTGCGGTTGACGATTTAGTTGGAAAAAGAAATTTGACCCGAGTCCTCCGTGGAGATGCCCATCGGTGATCACCCCACGATCCTTTGATTGAGGAAGGAACTGCTTCACCCCGGCGGAACACGCCGCAGCGAGTCCTTCCCCGAAAGCACGATCGATCGCGTATCCAGGATTCCGATTCTCGGCTGCGATCAGGGCGAGGCTCCCCATCGCGTCGCCATTTGCGGCATTAAAGTGAATGCTGACGACACAGGCCGTGTCCGGTCGATTGCAGGTCTCCGCGCGCTGGATGAAATCGAGATTAAAATCTCCATCCCGCGTGAGAAGTACGCCGACCCGGTCCCCTCTCCGGTTCGATTCAGCAAGGATTTCCTCTTTGAGAACGAGACTGAACTCCAGGGTTAGGTCTTTCTCATTCAGACCTCCTGGAGTCGCTGCATTGTTTGGGGAACTGTTGCTCCGATCTTTCAGCGACCCGGCCTCCCCTTTCCCACCGTGGCCAGGGT
>JAGPCC010000313.1 GCA_018058245.1 Verrucomicrobiales bacterium | reverse complement strand
CCCTCCACGTGGCCACCCGGTGCTGACCACCAGACTTGATCAGTGGGTCAGTGAGTCGGGCTTCGCTCTCGATCCAATGAAAATTCAGCCGGTGAGAATCCGGCATCCAGTCGGAATTCACTTCATTGTTCTGTCGCGGTGTGATGCGATAGATCTTATCCTCCCGAGAAAAAACTGTGATATTGCAACCGGTCGCACAATTGGTGTCGATCGTGTTCGTCTCGCGCATGAACCAGACCCGCATCTGAAAGCGGAAATCATTCGAGGTCAGTGCACCTACAGGACAGATATCCACGGTGTTGAGCGAGTAGTTGTTCGCCAGTTCGCGGCCGGGATACACCGTCAGGACGGTGTGGCTACCACGATCGGTAAACCCAAGAACGGGATCGTCAGCGATTTCGTCGCAAAAACGGATGCAACGACTGCACATGATACAGCGTTCATCATCCAGTCGGATGCGCGGGCCGACGTCGACATTCTTCGGTTTTTTGACCTTTTGTTCCCGGAATCGCGATTCGCCTTTTCCGTGTTCGACGCTGAACTCCTGAAGGGTACATTCCCCCGCCTGATCACAGATCGGGCAATCAAGCGGATGGTTCGCAAGGAGAAATTCCATGACCCCATTGCGACACCCTTCCGTAAGAGGTCCCGTCGTGCGGATTCCCATGTTCGGGCCAATCGTATTCGCACAAGCGATCACCGGCCGTGGCATCCAGGAAATCGGGAGGTGTCCCTCGGCATCCACTGCCGCAGGCTCGGCCCCTGGAGCGGGGCGCGGCGGCATCCCCATTTCCACAAGACACATCCGGCAGTTCCCGGGCGAAGTCAGTTTAGGGTGATAACAATAATGCGGTACCTCGACGCCCGCCTGACGGCACGCCTCGATCATCCGCATCCCTTTCGGAAACTGATGCCAGACGCCGTCAATCTGTACGTCTACGAGATCTGTTTTTACTTCGCTCATCTCAAAGTCCGGCAGCGGCTGTCAGGGTTTCAGCGTTCACGATGGCGCCTTCGAGCGCAGGACGGGTGTCGGAGAGCAATTCTTCGCGGAATTTCTCCACAAAACTCTCCGTCGGCCAAGCACTGGCTTCGCCGAACGCACAAATGGTCCGTCCATCAATGTTCCGGGCAACCCCGTCGAGGGTGTCGATATCGCTCGGGGATGCCTTTCCGGCGACGAGCCGGTCGGTGATCTTCTTCATCCAGAGCGATCCTTCGCGGCAGGGAGTACACTGACCGCAGGATTCGTGGGCATAGAAGTTGTTAATATTGTTCAGCACCCAACTGATCGAACGGCTGTCATCGATGACAATCACGCCGCCCGAACCGGCCATGGAACCGCAGGCTGCGAGGGTATCGAAGTCCATCGGGATATCCCAGATCGTCAATTTCCGGGCATCTTCCCCACGACCTACCGTAAAAATCTCATCGGCTCGAAGAACCTTGGCCGAAGACCCACCAGGGATCACCGCCTTTAGCTCGCGCCCCGGCTTCAGACCACCGCACATGTCATTGATGAGCTCCCCCATCGTCACTTTCCCCACCTCGACCTCGAAGTAACCGGGCTTCTGGACATCGCCACTCACACAGAGAATGCGGGTCCCGGTATTGTTCGGGGTGCCGGTCTTCGCCCAGGCATCTGCCCCGATTTCGAGAATGTGTTTTACGTGGCAAAGCGTCTCCACGTTGTTCACGATCGTCGGACAAAGATACAGTCCCATCGCCGCCGGGAAATAGGGAGGCTTGATCCGCGGATAAGGACGTTTGCCCTCCAAGGACTCGATCAATCCAGTCTCCTCCCCGCAAATGTAGGCTCCAGCACCGCGATGGACATAAATCTCCAGATCAAATCCCGAACCGAGAATGTCTTTCCCCAAAAATCCCTTTTTCCTTGCCTCGGCAATCGCAGTTTCAAGGATTTTTGCCGCTTCCGGGAATTCTTCGCGGATGTAAATGTAGGAGAGATTCGCGCCGACGGCGAAACAGGAAATCACCATGCCCTCGATCAACTGATGCGGATCCTGATGGAGAATGTAGCGGTCTTTAAAGGTTCCCGGCTCGGACTCGTCTGCGTTGCAGATCAAGTAAACCGGTTTGGTGTTCGTCGGAGGAATGAACCCCCACTTCACGCCACAGGGGAAACCAGCGCCGCCACGACCACGAAGGCCGGCCTTTTTTACTTCATCCGTGATTTCCTGCCGCTGCATCTTGAGCGCTTTTTTCAGCTGCTCATATCCGCCAGCCTTGAGCGCAGTATCGATGGAAGTATCCCAACCCTCCCGGTCCACATTCCGGAAAATGACCCGGTGTTCCTTGGCGTGCGGTTCGCGACCGCTCTTGTAAGTGATTCCACTCATCGTTCGGGATAGCGCTTAAGAATACTGGCCAAGGATACCGTCCACATCCGAGACGTTTTCGTGAAAATCATCGTTCACCATGCAAACCGGGCCAAAACCACAGCTCGCGAGGCACTCCGCAAATTCGATACTGAATTTGCCATCGTCACTGACAGCAATGGGGTGATGATGAGTCACTCCCGACCGATCAATCCCGGTCTTTTCGCAAAGCGAATCCATCAGCTCATAGCTTCCCGCCATCGCGCAACTGAGCGTGCGACAGACCCGAATGTGATACTTCCCTGGTGCCGACTGACGGAAACCAGGATAAAACGACACGACTTCCAGCACCTTGATGGGTTCCAACTCCAGCTTCGCGGCGGTCCACTCCACAGCCTCTTCGGAGAGATGCCCGAAATGATGCTGCAAATGATGAAGCACGGGAAGAACCGCAGACCGCTTGCTTACGGGGTAGTGAGTGATGCGATCATCGATCACTTTTTCCAATTCTGGGGGGACTTCGAAAGACATGGAGTAAAAAGATTCCGGAAAGGTTCTATCGATCACACTCCCCCATCACGAAGTCGAGACTTCCGAGGACGGAGACCGTGTCACTAATCAGGCAACCCTCCAGCAGTTTGGGAAGAATGCTGAGATTCACAAAGGAGGGCGCGCGAATCTTGAGCCGGTAGGGAACACCCCCACCTTTCGAATGAATGTAAAAACCAAGTTCTCCTTTCGGGTTCTCCGCCCCAAAGTAGATCTCACCGACCGGCGCATCAAGTCCCTCCGTGACGAGAATGAAATGGTGGATGAGCTCTTCCATGCTCATGAGCACTTTGTCCTTCTTCGGAAGGCGCTCTTTGGCGTCGACGACATTGATCGGACCGTCAGGAAGACCCGCCACGGCCTGACGGAGGATACTGACGCTCTGTCGCATTTCCTCCATTCGCACGAGATACCGATCAAAACAATCGCCTACAGATCCTACCGGAATCTCAAACTGATACCGGTGATAATCGAGGTAGGGATTCGCCTTCCGCACATCGTGATCCACTCCGGAACCCCGCAAATTCGGACCACTGAGCCCCCAGGCGATCGCCTCTTCCTTCGAAATCACACCGATATCCCGAGTCCGCCCAAGGAAGATTTTGTTGCGCGTCAGGAGAGTATCGACTTCGTCGAGCGAGAGGAGAAATTCGTCACAGAACTTCAGAAGCTGCCCCGTAAACCCCTCGGGAAGATCGCGAATTTGCCCGCCAATACGGGTGTAACTTGTCGTAAATCGCGCCCCCGTGAGCAACTCACAAAGATTATAGATCGTCTCGCGCTGCGTAAAAGTGTAGAGGAACACGGTCATCGCCCCTACATCCATCGCATAAGCGCCGAGACCGAGGAGATGGGCGGAAATACGGGCCATTTCACAACAGATCGTCCGGATCGCCTGCCCTCTCGGGGGAAGCTCCCAACCCATCAATTTTTCCACCGCGAGAGCATACGCAACGTTGTTCGCGAGCGGCGCCAAATAATCAAGCCGGTCCGTGTAGGGGACAAACTGATTGTATTGCATGTTCTCCGCGATCTTCTCGTCCCCCCGATGGAGGTAGCCGATATCGGCGTCCGCCTTGGTGATTACTTCCCCGTCCAGTTCAAGCACTAGCCGCAAAACACCATGAGTCGCCGGGTGCGAGGGCCCCATGTTCAGGACGAGTTTTTCGCCCACCAGATCTTCTGTCGTCTGTTGATAGCCCTCCAATGCCGCCGAGCGGGCAGCTGAGTCCTGAACTTCAATTTCCCGGGTTCTGGTCGGCATGGCAATCTCTATGGCTCGTGAATGAAGGCGAACTCATCGAATTTTCGACTATCGTTGCGCCATTTTCGAGGGTCAAGGGGACTTTGTGAAATATTTCACAAAGTCTTTCGCTCTTTGACGAATTATAAAGAGATCGGCGCTTTATAGTCGCCTTCCAGACGATTAGAATCCAGAATTCACCCATGGACGACCAGAAGACGATGAAAAATAGGGGAGAAACGAAACGCTCCACAGGAACCTCGATCATCGTTGGTGTCCTCGGGGCCTTCAGCGCGATCTACCTCTTTAACCCGACCGCTGGGTTTCTTGAGCTGATCCCTGACAACCTCCCTATCGTCGGGAACCTCGATGAAGCAGCTGCGGCAGCTCTCTTGATCAGCTGCCTTTCCTACTTCGGATTAGACCTCGGAAGTCTCTTTGGCCGGAAAACGAAAAAGGACGACGGCATCATCGACATCGAAGTCGAGGATCGCTGATTTGTATCGTCCTCTTCACCAGCCTGAATACACTTCCTCGCCCCGCGCTTTTGCTTCGGCGGCGGCAATGATCCGCGGCATATACGGATCGGGATTTGTATCGAAGGCATTGAGGCAAGGAGTGCAACAAAACAGAACCTCGTGATTCTGATAGACCCTCCGATATTTAGGAGCGCCCTTAAAATCGCGCCGAATGACCGCGCAGGTCGTGAATGGGTAGGGAACGATCACGCTTTTATTCTCGTGGTCCGCCCGGAGAGTTTCCGCTCGGGAGGATCCTGACACGGCGAGCGAGGCAGGCTTGGGAGGAGTAGCGGTTCCGTTAGGGCTGGCAGGAGCAAGCGGCACCGCCGCGACCGCCCCCGGCTTCACACCAGCGCAGGAGGAAAGGCACAATGCGATAAACAGAAGTCCGACAGGAAAAGAAGTCGATTTCATCAAAAGGGAGTCGTAGAGGCGATAAAGAGAAGATGGAATCGCACTCGAATCGCGGCAAGTAGTATTTCGGAGTCCGCGAGACCCTCAATCCGTCTGCATCCGACGATTTTTCTTTGCAGCGGCAGGGGGAATCATTCCCCACGTGCCCCAACTAGTTCGTCGTGCCCCATCTAATTCCGTCGGTGACTTTGGCGAGTCTACCGTCGGCCTTGTAGGAATAGCGGGTAGCGGTTTGGCTGTTATCGGCTTGGCTGATGAGCTGAAGTGTCTTAGCATCATACTCGGATGTGGTATTGAGGCGACCCGCTCGCTGCGGATCTGATTCGTGCTCATTCGTGCTCATTCGTGCTCATTCGTGCTCATTCGTGCTCATTCGTGCTCATTCGTGCTCATTCGTGCTCATTCGTGGTCCTTTTTCTTCTCGCGCCCAAGCGCGAGAAGACATCTATCCGGCTTCA
>JAGPCC010000070.1 GCA_018058245.1 Verrucomicrobiales bacterium | reverse complement strand
AGCACAATCTGCACCGGATGCGTGGGATCTGGAACCTGCTCGGCCGAAGTGAACCGCGATACACATCCAGAGGCGTCCGAACCAAAATTGAACGGATTCAGAACTGTCACCTTTTCCGACTTGTCACGGCCCACCACAAAACGTGCGGGGCCGTTGGGGTCCCAGGTAAGGGCTGACTCGATACCGGTGTCGTCGTCCGGCTTGTCAATGTATCCTGAAAGTAGAGTGGACTTGCCAGTCTGGGACGGTCCCCAGAGCGCCATGCAAGGCTTTGCCGATTTTTCGGCAGCCATTAGAGATCGAGCCAATCCCCGGCATCGGTAGATACGGTCCAACCACGTTCCCCGACCCAGTTCATATCGGGGATCCGTCCGCTGAATTCCGTAGGTCCAATACCAATCAATGCAGGCATTCGCTTTGTCGAGAAGTTGTTGTGGACATGTCATAAACTCGGTAATTATTTAGCCTCTCCTCTTGCTGCGCCGTGTTTCTTCAGAAGCTCGTCCACCGAAGTTGCCAACACTTCGCATACAACTCCGAGCCTCCACTCTCCCTGCCGTTCGTAAACTTCGACAAGCGTGACACATGCTGACGATGCGCAGCGCGGAGACAGGTCGGTCGATTCCAACATTCCCCTCGAAGTGCTGACACGCACTCCCGCGACACCATTCCCGACGACCCCGTCGGCGGTAGCCACCACCGCTGAAAATTCCATCCGTTTGAGGTTGGTCGGCAAGCTCGCCGGGCACAAAACCATTGAATGACCACCATCGGCTGTCGCCTTGTATAGGATACCACCGCAAGGGCTGGATGGCTGCCGGGGCCCAACACAATATTCCGGTCCCAACAAGTGCTCGTCTCCATCCAACCCCAGACATAGGAATTTCACATCACCAGGGCTCGAACCGAGAAGTTCAAATGTGATCCGGGACTCTCCAGAAAGAAGTGAATTCAATTCTAATCGCTCTCCACGAACCAACAGGCGGGGTGGTTGGGTAGATTCAATTGGAACGGATGCCGTATGCACCGTGACTGGTTTGGGAGAGGGAACCAATCGAACCTCGGCTGGAATCGAAAGCTCCGGATGAGTAACAACCTCCGGCACGGGGGGCAGAGATGAGGGTGTCGCAAAAGGAGGTGAAGTAGCGGCAGAGACCGGAATCTGTAGAGCTGCGGGTTCGGGCTGCGCGGTAGTCGGAGAACTGGAATCCGAGTCGGACTCGGCTGGTAACCGAGAAGGAGGCATCGCGGTTGGCATCGCCGGGCTGGAGACCGAACAAATTTCACGGTCCGAATCAAGGGATTCTTGGTCAGGAGGAAACTCATCCACAACCCACATGATCTCATCCTTTTTGGAAACCATAACAGCGACTAGAGTTCAAGTATGATTAAATATTGGGTTTGGGTCAGTTCCGAAGTTCGGGTGCCGCCACCTTTTGGCTGTCCGAAACTCCAGGTATTCACGATCACCCTGACTAGATGCCCAACAGGCACTGGCTCAAGAAAGGATTATAATTTAATGAAGGATCTTATGAAATAAGGCGACTCCCTCCAAATACGGCCCACTGAGAGCCTGACTACGTTATGGGGACGGCTTGTCTGGCGATGATAGGAGATGGTTGCAAGCATGTCAAGGTTGGGGTTATCTTTACGAATTCGGGAGCGTAAAGGCAAGCGTCAAGATGATGCTTCGCAAATTATTAACACGGAGTCGTTACGAATTGAAGTGACTACCCGAGCAACTCGGTGATCACCTTTCCGCCAAACTGGGAAAGTTGCTTGTGACGACCGGCGTGAAAGTAGGAAAGGTGATTGTCGTCGAGTCCTAACAAATGCAAAATCGTCACGTGGACGTCGCGAATGTGATGAACGCAATCGACCGCTTCCGCTCCGATGTCGTCGGTCGCGCCGATGGTGTGGCCCGCGTTGACCCCGCCACCGGCGAACCACATTGTCATGGCCTTGGCATTGTGATCCCGGCCGTACGATTGCGCCCCACCACGCAATCCGTTGTCGGGAGTTCGGCCGAACTCGCCACACCACACCACGAGAGTGTCGTCGAGCATGCCCCGGTCTTTCAGATCCCGGAGCAGGGCCGCGATCGGTTTGTCGACGGATCGGATGAGCGCACCGTGTGCCTTTTGGATGTAGTCGTGACTATCCCAGTTTCCGGCGTAGGCCTGAACAAACCGTACTCCCTTTTCGACGAGACGACGTGCCAGAAGACATTTGCGTCCAAAGTCATCGGTTTTGGCGTCACCCACTCCGTAGGCTTCGCGGGTATTTTGTGATTCTCCCGCGAGGTCGAGGATGTCGGGCACCTCCATCTGCATCCGGAAAGCGAGTTCGTAGCTCGCGACGCGGGCGTCGAGATCACTGCGTTCGGGTCGGTCCGCGAGATGCTCCCGATTGAGCATCTCGATCAAGTCGAGGTTTTTGCGTTGGCGGTCCGAGGTGACTCCGTCCGGAGGATTCAGGTTGAGAATGGGGCTGCCCTCTGGTCGCAAGGGAGTGCCCTGGAACTCGGCCGGGAGAAATCCGTTTGACCAGTTTCCCGCTCCTCCCTGCGGATAACTCGTTCGGGGGAGAACTACAAAACCCGGAAGATTGGCGTTGAGAGTCCCGAGACCATAGGTGACCCAAGCCCCGACACCGGGATCGCCGCCGAATTGATTTCCTGTATTGAGCTGATAACAGGCCGTCGGATGATTTACGGAGTCGACCTGAGCACCGCGATAAAAGCAGATGTCGTCGACTTGCTCTTTGAGATGGATCCACTCGGTGGAAATGTCCGCACCACTTCGCCCTGCCTGGATGAAGTCAAAAGGGCTCTTTACGAAATATCGGTTGCCCGAAGACATCGCACTCTCCTTTTCGCCACTACGGGTGAATGCCTTGAGGTGCTGCCGGGCGAGTTCCGGTTTGGGATCGAATGTGTCGATGTGGGATGGCCCGCCTTCCATCATCAGAAAAATGCACCGATTGGCTTTTGCCGGGAGATGCGCAACCCGTGCTCCCGCGCCTTCAAGCAGCGATGTCAGCGCAACGGATCCCAGGCCAGCACCAAGGCCAAAGAGAGTTTCACGGCGAGTGAGAGTGGTAAAGTGATTGGTCATTGGTCATTGGTCATTGGTCATTAGTCATTAGTCCTTAGTCCTTAGTCCTTAGTCCTTAGTCCTTAGTCCTTAGTCCTTAGTCCTTAGTCCTTAGTCCCGACTTGCCTTGAGAATTGTTTTGCACTCTTTGCATGAGGGCGTTGAGCATACGTTTGATTTCCATGAGATCGGATTCGAGAGCTTCCGCACATTCATGCGAGAAGAAACCCAAGTCTCTGGCGAGAACGATTTGGTATTCCACTTCACTAGCCGATCCCATGGACATGCCCAGGAATCTCGCAAAGTCAGGATTTGAGCTTCGACCACAACCCTCCGCAATATTCGTCGGGATCGAAGTAGAAGCGCGCCGGATCTGAGAGGTCAGACCAAACCTCTCATCAACCGGAAAAGAACTCGTTTCACGATACACCGCCAGCACAAAATGATGAGCCTTTTCCCAAACTTTGAGCTGTCGAAAGTCCTGCATAGTATTCTCAGATCACGCACTAAAAACCAATCACTAAAAACCAATCACTAATCCAAATACGCAAATTCATTGAGGTTAAAAAGAGCTAGGCAAAGTTGTGCGAGTCCGCGTGTGCGGGCGTCGACGTCGGTGGACTGGAGGTCTGGCTGATAACCCGTGTAGGCCGGGAGAATCTCTTCGAAGGTATAGGGTTCTCCGGTCTTCTCAGCCATGACAGTGCGGTCGATTTTGTGGGGCCATGTTCTTTTCGGGTAGGACTTTCCGGCCTCTTCCCTCGCCGCCACCTTCCAATGTTCGAGGCAGGCATCCCGTTCTCGTGCTGAGGGAGATCTGCCTAAAGCCAGCATATAAGTACGTTCGATGACCGACTCTTCTTTCGGGGTTTCCTTCAGAAGATGAACCGCAAAACCGAGGGCGCGGTCATAGACCTCCTCCGCATTAAAGAGTGTCAGGGCTTGAGGAGTCACGGTCGAGGTCTCCCGTGCTTCACAGGACCGATCGGGTCCCGGCTGATTAAAGGATTCCAGAAAGGGATCGCGTAAACCTCGAATCTTCTCGGCATAGAGGCTGCGGCGGTTTCGCTGCTCTGGCAACGGATCGGGTTCGTAGACCGAGGCGGTGCCGCCCATGATCTGACGTGGTTGAAAGGCCACTTCGAGATCCATGTCTGGCTTGGCAGGGATGCCGCCCACCGTTCGATTGAGTTCCCCGCTGACTGCGAGCATGGCGTCGCGTATCTCTTCCGCCGTGAGGCGTCGCGGAAGAAAAGACGCGTAGAGCTCCCCCTTCGGATCTTTCTCTCGACACAACGAGGGATTCGGATGAACGGAACTGCGGCGATACGCCTCGGAAGTAACGATCAAGCCATTCAATTTTTTGACCGACCAACCGTTTTCCATGAACCACTTGGCAAGGTAGTCGAGCAATTGCGGATGCGTGGGCACGGCACCGGTTCCACCGAGGTTGTTCGGGTTCCCCGCCAATCCCCTGCCAAAATGCCAGGACCAGACGCGGTTGACAATAACCCGGGCGGTCAGAGGATTCTTTGGATTCACAATCCATTCCGCCAGGGCGAGGCGCCGCCTTCCTTTGCCTTCGGGAAAGGAAATGGGATCCATTCCGCCAAGTGATTCTGCGGCGCTCAGCGCTCCCGGCTCCACTGGATCGCTCGGAGAATAGGCACTGCCACCGGCCAGAATAGTGTCCGGCTCCATTACCCCCTTCCCCCAGGGGTTGCCCGGCAGCGAGACTCGACTGCCGACGCTGGTTCGTTGAATCGTGTTTCCCGTGTAGACTCCAAAGGCAATCGGTTGGGTGCGCTCCAACTCCCATTCATGCCGGGACATGTTTTTTACCATCCGGGCAAGCGAGGCTTCCTCCCCGGGCTCAAGGCCATTGTCTCCGACCTTGGCCTCACTGCCTGCATCCGCCTTCCGGGCCTTTGCGACTCGCTCGTTGAGAGCTTTCTGCTGCTGGGCATAGGATGCGATCTTGGCCTTGACCCACTGATCCGATCGCCCAAACCCATCCCGATTCTCTCGGTCCAAAAACGGTGCCTCACGCTCCGCAAATTGGGTCGTAGAAAATACCGCCATCATCCGGTAATAGTCGCGGGTCGGAACTGGGTCGAACTTGTGATCATGACACTTGGCGCACTGCATCGCGTGGCCCAGAAACACCTGTCCAACCGAGTCCGTCACATCATCGAGCCACTGCTGACGAGTTTCTTTGAAGACGCTCATGCCCGTTTGCTCCCATGGTCCCATCCGGAGGAAACCCGTCGCGATGAGGTGCTCGGGAGTGGTGTCATCCATCTCATCTCCCGCAAGCTGCTCTCGAACAAACAGGTCGTAGGGTTTGTCATCCGTAAAAGCACGCACCACATAGTCCCGATACCGCCACGCGTTTGGCCTACTGTAGTCATTCGCAAAACCACCCGAGTCCGCATACCGCGCCACGTCCAGCCAATGCTGTCCAAACTGCTCGCCGTAGTGGGGCGATGCCATCAACTTCGCCGCAAAATCACGCACCGCGAGCTCCAGATTCTTTTCATACGCGACCGCAAATTCCGCCACCTCCTCCGGCGCGGGCGGCAGGCCGGTGAATCCAAAACTCATCCGTCGAACCAGTTGCACGGCTTTAGCGGCTGGTGCCGGGACCAGACCTGCTGCTTCCCATTTTTTCCCGAGGAACCAATCGACCGGATGCTTCCCCGTTGGAACGACCGTGATCTGGAGCGGTCGGTAGGCCCAAAGCGCTTCGACTTTGTAACGTCGATTTTGCCAATCCTCGGACAGAGCGCGGGAGGTCGTCACCTGCTCGCCTTCCGCATACAGCGACTGGATCTCCGCGACCCGATCATCACTCACCCACGGAGCGCCCGCATTGATCCAGTCTCGGATCCACCACTGTTGTTCTTTACTGAGATGATCCGCTTCTTTTGGCGGCATCTCATAATCTGCTTCGCTTCGTGTGGTGGTCAGAAAAAGATAGCTCGAATCGCCTTTTCCGGGGGAGAGGACTTCCTTGCCAAAATGCTCTCCGCCACGCAGCATCGCTTCCCGCGTCCGCATGTCGAAATCCCCCTTGATCTTCTCCGGTTCATCCCCATGACAAGCGAGACACTTTTCCGCAAAGAGCGGTTTCACGTGAAGCGCAAACAGCCGCTCTCCTTCCGTAGCCTCTTCTGCTTGGAGCGTTCGGAGACTCGATACAAGAATCGGAACGAAGATCGATCCAAAAACAATCCCTTTGAGGACAATTTCCAAGAATCGTTCGGTCCGCGCAAACAAACGCACAAACATCTTTTGGAAGTTTCCTCGCAGCCTTTCAGCCCCAGGCAGTTCGAGCGAGCGAAACGGGGCGCGAGTCAACATTTCCATGGGATTGAAGAGTCTGTGTGAACAGAAATGACGAAAACGACGGGGAATTGGGGCCGATTTCCCGATTTCCGCAGTCGGACGGGATACATCCAACTGGCTCCAATGAAACTTCCTCGTGGACCGGGGTCAAGTTGAAACCAAGTTACTCGCCCAGACGGCGAAGACCGCGCTCTTTTCGGGCGCGGGCCAGTTCGGGCAAGTCGCGAAGTGCCTTACGGTAGGAGAAACAGGCTGGTGCTTTTTTCAGGTAGCTCAAAGGAAAAACTGCCATTTTGGATTTTTGCTTCTTTGCCGTGCAGCAATTCCCTGACTACACCGTCTTTCGCAGGAACGGTGAAAGTGCGTCGTCCGCCGCCGTAGGTATGGACGGCGAATAAACGGTCGCCGACGTAAGTCACGTCGCCATCAAAAGCATTGTACACCGGAAGGCCGGCGGATGCCGCGATGCCGCGCAATAGGCTCGGCGGCAGATTCGGTGCCAGCGAGAAAACCGAAGTCCAGTCCGCGAATTTTTTCACAGCCAAACCGCTGTCCTCGGTTCCCGCGACCTGTCCGAGTGATTGCCCATTTTTAGCGAATAAAACGGGACCCTCTTTTTGATCGCTACCGTAACTGCCCTCCCCAGAAACAAACCGCATGATGGGGTTGTCACTTGGCTGCATCTGAACGCGCAGGGGCAAGGCTTCGATTTTTAAGCCGAGTTCAAAGCCGGTGATTCGTTCGGCCCGCGAAAAATCGAGCGTTCTTTCATCGATCACTCCTGGCGCAAAAATCCACGTCAATACCTTCCCGTCACGCTTCAATTTTTCGTCAATGAAGCTTTGCTGCTCGGGGGTGATGCGGAACGTATTCAAAAACAAATACGCTTTGTAGTCCGGAATTTTTTCGATGTCGTCGAGAACATAACTATCAAATCCCACGCCGCTGCGGTGCAAGTTGTCAATTTGCGCCGCGACCGTGCTGGCGTGGATATCCGAACTGGTCCCGGTGTAAAAGGTGGATTTTTCGTCCACGATGACGGCAATGTTGTGAGAGGAATCCATCGTTTTGCGCGGAATTTTTTGTAGGTCGGCTTCGATCTTTTGCAAGTGACCGACAACTTCCATCAGGCGCGCATCAGCGCTGATCCACCCATTGCCAAAATCGTACCATTGGACAGCCACTCCGCTCGTCACAGAATTGGCAAACTCCCGCTCCAGCACGGCAGCACTTTCAGCCAAAGTGTCCAAACGTCCTATTTGTCCGCTTGGACCCGTCGCGTTGACGGCACGAATATCAGCTTGATCGATGTAGTATTTGCCGTGCAATTTGATGGAATCCACCGTCATCATAAAACCCGACCCGCCGCCGATGCCGCGATCTTGATAGCGCGATGGCGACATCAGAAAATCAATGTCGGGCGATTGCAGGACTTTGTGCAGTGCCATATGTCCGGTGTGCTGCGCCAGGTAGGCACTGATGACTTGCATATTGTACCCGTAATAGGTGCCGACCAATGATTCGCCCTTGCTTTCTTCTTTGACGACACGGCAAAACTCCAGGACATCAGCGGAAACCACTGCGGAGAGAAACTCACGGAAGTCGATCAGACGTTGGCTTTTTTGCGGGTCGAGAAAGGTGAGCTGATCGCTTACGAGGCGCTCTTCTTTGGTCGGGATTTGAATCGCCTCGTATGTGGCGTACTTCCTTTTCCAAGCGGCGTTGGTTTTGGCAAGGTCACCGTATTTTGCGCGGACCCAATCCTGGAATTGCTGGGTCGCTGGGCGCGAATAATCCACGAACTCACGGCTCTGGGCCCCCCAATAGAACCATTCCCACGAAATGCCAGAAATGGGTACATAACCGATCACACGTTCGCCGATCGTGCTCGAGCGTATCTGGCGGATCAAAGCGCGCCAACTGTCCGTGGCGTCGTCCATCCACACTCGCGAAGAATAGCTCGGTGCTTGGATGTTCGCACCGTGGTAGCCACCGATGCGCGTATTGCCCTTCTCATCTTTCACCAGTTCATCCGGGTTTTGGGTGTTCCAATCCTTCCAACCGGGGTTGTAAACCGAATCGAGTGGCACATTCAAAACCAGATAGGCTTGCGGATATTGATTGAGTAAATCGGCGCAGAGACGATGCAATTCCGAAAAATCATAAGGACCACCTTTTTTCCAGCCAAAACCCTCGGCAATGTTCAGCCAGATCAGATCCATCCCGTTTTGGCGTGTGAGACGCATGATGCTCGGATTGGCATTCATGCCCATCATATGCATCACGGTGTGGGTTTGTCCGTCGATTTCCAAGGCCGGCACTTGGCCGTCATGGAGATATTTGATTTTGGCGACGGGTGTTTTGACTTTGCCTTTCCAATGCAAGGAAAGCGGTAAAACCAGCGCATTGCCAAGCGAGGGAGATTTCCCAATATCGGCAATGGGCTTGAAATCAGCAGAGGGAGAAAGGGTCGCATACGGCACGCTCATGCGAATTTGGTATTTCCCTGCTGTCGCATAGCGCGGAAGAGTGATCGGGATTGGGCCGATTTTCACGGAATTCCCGACTTTCCACTGGGAAGGATCGAGTGGCTGCGTCCAGGACGAGACGCCGCGTCCACCTAGGTCTGCCAATTCCACCACCAGTGTGATGGGGTGCCCTGGGATTTCTGATGGCGTGAAATTTGCGGAAAGCTGTTTGATTTCTCCCAACTCGGCACTGTCGGCGAAGGTGAAATTCGCGTCACTCAGTCGCAGCACCGGACCGAGGGGGGTGTACGGCACCGTCGCACCCCAGGGACCGCCGGGGAATCTGGCGATGAGCTGCGGCGGTTTCCACCCGGCGGGGGAGTGGTCCGCGCTAGACCAATTCGCCGGTAGATCGCCAGCTTTTGATTCCCATGAGGCATCGGTGACAAAAAATTGCGTTTTTCCGTCATGCGTGGAAATGCCGACTTCGGCAAGCACCCCTCCGGAGTTGCCTTGGCTCCAGCTTTGCACCCCAATCACGTTTGCGCCTTTTTTCAAAAACGGAGCGATGTCGTAGACATCGGCGATTTTCCAGTCCTCGGCAAAAGGCCCGGCGGGAAGCTCCGTCCCATTCACCCACAAGCGCGATTCCCTATCTGCGGTGAGCAATGCCCGTGCGCTTGTGACTTGGGCGGGATCATCAATCAAAAAACGTTTGCGGAACTGGCAGGGGGCTTTGTCTTGCCGCAAGGCATCAGGCGTGGCCAGCCAGGTCGCTTGCCAAACGGGTTCGCCCTTGGCAAGCGCCTCCGCCGGCGTGGTCGGCGATTCCAAAGGTTCCAGCAAAATATTGTCGAGCTGCACCTTTGGAATCGAGTTCGCTTTTATACTCAAGGAAGTGCGTGCTGCTCGTTCGGGAATGACGATGGTTTGCCGAACGGTTTGCCACTTGGCGTCGGGCACAAGGGGAGCGTCAATGGAAAGCGGGATCAGTTTTTCGCCGTAAATACTGTGGAAATCCACTACTAACTGCGCCCCCCCCGCAGTCTCACTTTGATAGTCAAAGGAAAGCAGGTGGAGCCCAACAGATCGATTTTCGAAATCCCCCGTTCCGATTATGGCGGAGTTGCCCGCGTCGCCTGACAAAACCAGCGCATTGTCGCCCCCGGCGCGCGCAATAAGCTCGGCATGGCCTTGCCTCACCCGCCAAGTCTCTGGGAGTTTGGCGTTTTGTGTATCGACAATTTCAAAAGTGCCGTTGGCGATCATGTTGCCATCTTCGGGAGGCAGCAAACGAAAGTACTCGACAGCGATGTTCGCGCCCGCTGGATTGAGCGGATCGAAACGCAGGCCTTCAATGAGGCCGCTCCACTGTTCGTTCCCGGCCATGTTGCGGCGATACACATGCCATTTGCCGTCGCCGACAATGGAGGTTTCCACCACGCGCTGGTCGCTGAAACCTTCGCCACTGCGGGCAAAGAAAATTTCGCCGCCGCCACCGACATCGCTCTTTATTTTGAACTCGATAACGGAATAATCGCGCGCATCAAACTTCAGCGGCTGCGGTACAACCAATGCCGAATCATATTTCGTCAGGCCACGCAAAACGCCACCGAGCACTTGGAGGTTTTCGAAATTACTGCCCTGCCAACCTGCAAAATCACCCTCGTCTTTCCAGCCCCAGTTGGCACCTTTGGGAAGCACGGTTTCGCTGACAGGTTCTATAGTGGCGGCGCTTCCCTCTGGTGTGTCGGCATTGGCAGTGGCAGTGGCAGTGGCGCGATCCGCAGCAACAAGCTCAATCCATTCAATTTTCAAATCCCGATCCGCCTGATTGCCCGGATCAATTCTCAATTGCCGCACGGTTTGATTCGGTCCGCCCCAAACACGCGCCTCCTCGCGTCCAGCATCACCACCTCGCCACCCGACCTGGGAGATCAAATCAAATTCATAGGTATTCCAGCCGGCGACGATTTTCGGTCCCGCACCCAGTGCCCAAAGATCGCCTTCATCGCGGTAATAAATGCCGATGGCATCGGCAGCCACAGAGGAAAACAGCCTTAGGCGCATTTTAGTATAGTGTTTTGCGTCGATGCCGTCTTTCGGAACTGCGAGGAAGAAATGAGGATCGTATTGGGTTTTGCCGACCAGCATTCCGTCTTGGATCCCGATGTCCACAATATTCGCGGAAGACCGCATTTCACGCGGTGTGTTGAAATCCCAGCGTCGGACGGCGCTCTTTTCCTGTGCTGTGGAAAATTGAGGAAAAAGGCAAATGCCAATGGTGATCGTGGCCCTAAGAATAACCGATAGGACGACGGGGCGACCACATCCAGAAATTTGCTTTTTCCTCCTTCCGTTCATTTCCTTTTTTCGATTCATCTTCGGAGAGGGCAAGTTTACGTACTGATTGGGAATTGCTTTTCATCCCCTTCGCACGGGAAGACCGGGGATAGAGCGGGTTCGGGAGAGGAATCGGCTGAGAAGCCCCATTCTCGTGAACCGTGCCCGAAATGTTCCCGGAGTCAATCAATTCGGGCGGCAGTTTCGTTCCTTCTTTCGCCAATCCCAAAAAACTCAAGAAGGCGGGACATGGCGAGACGAGCCCGTCCATATCTTTTCGAAATCGGGCAGAAAAAGGTCAACCGCACTCTTCCGAATCATTGTCCCGACGACTTTTATCGTGCCGGGGCAACAAGGCCCCTTGTGAGGATCCTCTCCCCAGACTTCCATGATGAGGTCGCACCACAGTGGGCAGGGGCGCGCAAGAGAGACTCGGCGAGTCGTTTCCGCCCCTCGACATCATTCGAAGCGATGGGCCTCTCCCCCGTCCTCAACGAAAAAAAATCTGTTATCTATTCCCTCGACCGGCAGTATTCCGATGCACCCCTCTACAACCAACCCAAAACGAATCCCGAACACATCGCAAAACGTGGCCCTCACGAGCTCCACACCCAGCTTTCAACGCACTCCAAAAAATGAAACGGCAACTCCAGATTTTCTCCATCGCGTTCCTTGTAACCACAGTCTGTTCGCTCCGCGCAGATCCGCTCTCACCGGACCCTTCCAAGCCACTCGGCCAGACCGGACAGTGGGAGGCTCGCCCTGCTTTCTCCGATGAGTTCGACGGAAGCGAAGTCGACCCCAAAAAATGGACAACCAAAGTTGCGAGCTGGGGGCCGTGGACTTGGGAAGAAGAGAATGCCTTTCAAAAGGACGGCAAGCTCATCCTGAAAATGGACTACAAACCCCATACCCGGAAGAACGGTCAATCCCTGTCGTACACCTCGGGGATTTTTCGCTCCAAACTAAAACGCACCTATGGCTACTATGAAGCGAGAATCAAAGGGTGCAGCCTCTTCCCTGGGGCCTGTCCCGCGTTCTGGATCTACAGCGATGGAAAGGAAACGACCGGCGAAGTGCGCTACTGCGAGATCGACTTTGTCGAACTGCAAATGAACGAACTCAATCGCGAAACAAAAGTGCGCGACTCCGTCCACGAAATTGACCTGAACCTTCATCTCCGTCTCGCGGACAAAGACGGAAATGTTCGATGGGTCAGACCGGGGACAGATCCCGCTCTCTGTAAAAACGCCTGGAGTGCCCCCTGGGATCCGCGCGAGGACTTTCACGTCTACGGTTGTGACGTCACCCCGGAGAACATCGTCTGGTACATCGACGGTCTGGAAGTCGCCCGGAAACCGAACCAATACTGGCATCTACCGATGAACCTCACCCTCTCACTGGGGCTGCGCTACCCACATATCGGATGGGTCGGTCAGGAGATGAAATCTGTCCCGCAAGCGGCCACTGCAGAAGGATTCCCCACTTCGATGGAAGTCGACTACGTGCGCGTCTGGGAACGGAAATAGCACCCTCAGTGCAACGGAAAGTGCCTGGAATCAGAACGAGGCATCGAGAAACCCTACGGTGTTTTGCCCTGCATTGTCCTGTCGTGGTCGGCCCCCTTTCGAAAACCATTCAGGTGGCTTTCCTGTTGCGAAAACCAGTAGAAGAGAACGCGGATTACGTTACGCTCCCTTCGACCAATGACCCATCCCCGCTCTCCGTCCAACCCTGTTGACTCGGTGCCCCAACCCTCTTTACCCTCTCCTGCACTATGAAATCCAGCAGCCTGGTTCTCGCCACCTTCCTCCCGCTCCTCGTGCTACAGGCAGAGGACTACGGAACCCTCATCTTCCACGACGATTTCGAACGCAGCGAATCCCAGGAACTCAAAGACGAACCCGGGAATGACTGGACAACCAGCAGCGACTGGACTGCACCGGGGCAAAAGCAGGTCGATCTGCGAGACGGAGCACTCTACATGTTCACACACGAGAGCGCGGTCCACGCGATCTCTACCCGGCACGAATTTTCCTTCACCGACGGAACCGTTGGTATGAGATTCAAACTCGATCATGAGAAAGATCAATTGCAGCTGAACTTTGCCGATCTCTCGTTGAAAACGGTCCACGCAGGACACCTCTTTGATGCACTCTTCAGCCTCAAGGGAGTTTCTTTTGAAGACAAGAAGACCGGTTCCATGAATCTCGAGACCCGGGCCGCACGGGAAAAGGGAACCCTAACAAAGACGCAACTCGAAGCATTAAAATCGAAACACGCGTCCTTCCCGAACCCGATCAGCAAAGGCGAGTGGCACGATCTCCTCGTCCACGTCGAGGGAGATCGCATCTCCGCACTCGTCGATGGGAAAGAAATCGGAAGCTTTCAAAGTGAAGGGATCGCGCATCCCACGAAACGCCTCCTCCGACTTCTTGTCCCCGGTCACGCCACAATTGACGACATCAAAATCTGGCGGAAAAAATAGTCTCCTTCTCCCCTCCCTCTACCGAATTCCCTCCCAGCCATCCACCCATTCCCACCATGAAAAAATCCCTACTTACCATTCTCGCCCTCCTTTCCGCCCCCTTCCTACGCGCTGATGACAAAGGCACCCTGATCTTTGAAGACCACTTCGAGCGCAGCGAAGCCCAGGAAACAACAGACGAACCCGGAAACGGCTGGGGCACCAACAGCAAGTCCCGCGCGGGAGGCAACAAACAGGTCGACCTGAAGGATGGCGCGATGCATATCACGATGCATCCGGCTGCCGACCATGCCGTCTCCGTAACCCAACCAGCCGAGTTCCAGAACGGCGCGGTCGAACTCCGGTTCCTGCTTGAGAACGAATCCGACAGTCTCGGACTGGATTTTGCCGATCTCCAATTCAAGGAAGTTCACGCTGGGCATCTCTTCAAAGTAGATGTCGCCACCAAAAAGGTCAGCGTGGATGACATGAAGACCGGCGGCATGAATTTGAAATTCTACGATGCAAAAAAATCCAATACCCTCACCCCCGAGCAGAAGAAGTTTATCAACTCCAAGAAGTCGACCTATCCCGTAAAACTCGAAACCGGGAAATGGTACACCCTGCTTGTGACCATTCACGGAGACACCGTCAGCGCCTCGATCGACGGCAAAGAAGTCGCCTCGGCCACTTCGGAAGGTTTTGCCCATCCCACGAAGCGTATGCTCCGTCTCTCCGTGCCCAAAAGCGCCGTCGTAGATGACGTGAAAATCTGGTCGAAGGCAGGATAACGCGGCGGGACTTACGATCAACCCCCGCACATATTCCGCTGTCCGCGTGCGTAAGTCCGAACGGTCTATCGAGGGATTGCTAAGAATTTGCGGGTACCAGGATAATTATAATCAACGGTGGAGAAAAACCGGCCTGAAAAGACCGGCCTGAAGGTCATTTGCGGGGCGAGTTTCCTACACCGTTGATTCGCACCGGCTAATTCGAAGCGATCTCTCAAGGTATTTGGGTGGGGTGGCTACGGTCTTACCGCCGTCGCGACCGATTCCACCGGACGGATTTCGGGAGTGAAACTGGCAACCTTCCGCGTGATCCGCCGGGAGTGGTCGGCGCGAGGCGGTTTTTGCATGCATTAATCCCACCCGAACCGGGAGCGATCCGATGCGGCGAATGGACTTCACAGGAAAAATGGAACCGGGCCAAACGCGGCTATGAATGGCTCTTTCCCCCGGTCGGCCAGCTGGAAGACGGGCAAATTTCTTCCGCCGAATACAAGGAGCTCCAGGCGTTCAAACAATCGAATCCGGATTGGGAGAAAAAGGTCCGTGAGCGGCTGGGTGGGGCCTTACTTTGAGGATGCTGATTCATTATCCTGGCCATGGGAATTTTGAATGTCACCCACCGTGAATTTTTTGGGTCGCGCGTAAGACCGCGTTTCTTCAATATCGTGACCTTCGGGAACTCATCAGAACCGAGACCTTAACCCAATATCGACTATGGAACTTCAGCAAGCATTGAAGGATTTCTATAACCTGCACCAGGGCGTCGGGTTGTTTCAACCGGCGCGAGGGTGGTCGACTACGAGGGTGTCCTCTACAATGTCGATGGGAGCAAGGATGATCCTAAGCTTGGCCAAGCCTGGAAGGGGCTTCTCAAGAAAAACGGGATCGATGGGAATTGCTACGTCACTCATCCTCCAGCCAAGGTGGGCTCGACGCATCCAAAATTCGTCGTGGGAGGCCACATGACGCCGAACAAAGCGGGAAAGGTCAAGCCTGGAGGGATCTGCTATCTGATGCCACTTTGCGGTTGGCACAATAGCACCGCCAGAAACGAAGAACCCTTCGAGCATGAGGAAACGAGAATGCTCGAACTGTCAGGCTACATGGAGCGCGACCTCGCCGAGACCTTCCTCGCGCGAATGCCGGGCGATGCGGAGTTCCGGCTCGTCAGCGTCGAGGGAGATGTCTTGAGGACCCGCGCCATCGACCCGCTCCAAAACAACCTCTTCGATGTCCATCGCGACACCGGAGTCACTGATCCCACGTTGCCAGGAACGTATCTCCGATTTCGCCAGATCGAAGAGGGCGGCATGGTGAAATTCGTGATCGAAGACGCCCGTTTGCCCATACTGGGCTGAGCTTGGCGAGATCCGCGGCCCGCCGCTCTTCGTGGCCTCCATTCACGACCGCATGCCCGCCGTCCTCGAGGAGAGCGAGGCCCGGGATTACCTCGAGGGAGGAAAAACACCTTTGCGCCCGAGCCCGGGAGTTTGCAGGTGGACGATGCGGTCAATCCGCTGGTGAAGCGGAAGGAGCCGCCGGTGCAGGGGGAGCTGTTTTGAGGAGGGGGCCGTTAGCGATGAAAAAGATCACCATGGATCATCCGTATCACGAGGTCTGAGGTTAAACTGATCAAAGAACTTTTCGTACTCCTCCATTTCCAGGCTCCCGTCGTCACCCTCATCGGGGGAGTTTTGAGACTCATCCAAAAATTCGCGCTCTAAAACGGCGAGAGCTTTCTTTTCTAATTCGTCATAGTCGGGGGGCAACGGGAATAGTGCGTTTCCATCGTGATGACAAAAAGGAGGACAGATGTCTCCCTTAGTAGACTGCATCCATAAACGAAGGTATTCCTTGAGTTCTTGACTGTTTATTCCGGGGCGAAAAGGCGGGAATGCTTTTTCTGCCTGAATTTCAAGGGTTGCAAAATCCGGGAGGGCGCCATCGAGAAAACAGTCGAGGGAAAGAATTGGATAGGGTGTATCTCGCAGCACCCCCTTCAAAATCTCACTTCCATTAAAACGCATTTCCCCGATGAGCGTAGATTCGAGCACTGAAAGCACAAAGGCGAGTTCGACGGATAGAACAAACTTCCGTGGAGAGGCATGGTGACCAAGTCGAAAACCAATATCCATGGAAAGCCCGAGGAAATCGAGGTGTTCCTCATCGTCACCCACAATCGCTGAATTCTGCACCGGAAAGCCCGCAAGCCACGCGGCCCCTTTGATCAGAACCCCTTTGCTCTCAAATTCTCGATTCCACGCTTGTGTCGAAGTTCGGAATGCATTCAGAAGCGGTGGGAGATCCTCCATCGCGATAACCTCCGCGACAAAGATCAGCTCGTCTCCAAGTGCTTTCCACGGCTCGGGTGCGGTAATGACCTGATTGCCATTTGGAGGATCAGCTTTGGAAATTTCCGCTGCAAGCGAGCTGGGAAAGCTGGTGTAGAACCCATGAGCAACGCCGATCCAAGATTCGCCAGGACGATGACGGAATTCTTGTTTTAAGGCGGTGGAGTTGACAATATCGACGCTGAGAAACAGACGGAGAGCACGTTTTGAGATCTCTTTGTACTCGTTGCGCGAAATCTTTTCACGGAACCGCATCACCTATTCTCTCTAGACAAGGGATAAACCGAATTCCCGCAACGTATCCCGCCGGATCTCGATCGCCCCGCCCGATACTTGAAAGCGGTCAATTAGATGCCCGATACTCCCGCCAGATTGATTCCATTCCGTGACGAAAGACTCAGATGGCATGAGGAAAGCGGCGGCGAACCAGTTCGCCTCCCACTCCACCCGACTTCCGGCTTGGCGTGTAGCGTAAAGTTCCTGCCCCCCTGTTTTGGAATGAAGAAAATAGTGACCCAGCTCATGGGCGATCGTGAAACGATTGCGGTAATGCCCCGGGTAGGGTGATAAAGCAATTGTGAACTTAACGTCGCTAGCCTTCGAAACTTCGAGGAATCCGGTGCTGCCCGTTCGGTCAACAGGGCCAAAAATGACCTTTCCCCCCAGACTTTTGACGATAGCAATCAAATCGGCTCCGGAATCACAACCCAACGCTTTCGCTGCCCTCTCGCCGAGTCGGTCGATGGAGCGTTTTGTCCAACCGGTTTCCTTGGGAGACGGGAGAAGCGGGTTAACGGGAAGTCTCTCGGGAACGGATAAAGGAATGTTGATATTGTGCATCTGGATGACACAAGAGGGTTTACATGTTCTTTTGAACGACCTCGGGCGCAATTTTATTAGGAAACAATTGAATCCTTTGGAAAATTTAGACGAAAAACAAGCAATTTGTTAAGTATTTTAAAGTTTTTTTCTCAAAAACTCCGCATGGTCGCCGAGTTGCCAGGAGCGGCAGAGCGCCCATCCCTCTAAGGTTGTCAGCAAATTACTCACCTGCCCCCTCTCGGCTTTCCAGTTACAAGCATCAGGTTCCATCACTTCCCAGTGGCGGCCACCCTGACTTACACAGATGAAAGAAGCCGCCGCGCGCATCAAAATCAACAAGCTCCTCGAGGAGGCAGGGTGGCGCTTCTTTGCGGACGAGGGTGGGTCAGCCAACATCCAGCTCGAGCCCCGCGCTTCGGTGAAGAGGCAGGACCTCAATGCTCTCGGAGAAAACTTCGAGACCGTCGGCCGGGGCTTCATCGACTTCCTCCTTCTGAACGAACAGGGATTTCCTCTTATCGTCCTCGAAGCCAAGGCAAAGGCCAAAAACCCCCTCGTCGGCAAAGAGCAGGCGCGGAGATACGCCAAGTCGCAGAACTGCCGCTTTGTCATCCTTTCGAACGGGAACCTCCACTACTTCTGGGATCTGGAGCGGGGCAATCCCCACCTCATCACCACCTTCCCGACACCCACCTCCGGTACCAGGTTACTTGTCGATCCCGCACTGCTCGGATTCGACCACTCCACTTTCACCTACCGCTATGCCGGACTCGACTACCGTCTCACCGGTGTCACCTCGGAAGCGAAGGTCATCCGCGAGATTATGGCTTGAGAGAGTGCAGTGGTGGGGAGGTCTGCGCCCCACTGTTCACTGTTTCATGACGAATGAAATGGTGCCGGGCTCTTTCAGTCCGAGCATGACAGCTTTCAATCGACTCCCCTCTACCCCCGTCATTTCTCTGACTGCGGCACCTTGTTCCATAGTTTGCCTGTCCCCGCTACCTATGATTTGAATCCTTACCCTGTCATCGAAGCATCGCTCCCGTATCAGAATGACATGCTTCGGACGTTCTCTGGAAAAAATAAGAGTTTGCGCCCGTGGCTCATTTGTGGCAATTTTGTGCCATGAGCGATACAATGGTCAGAGCGCGCGTGGATCCGGCACTCAAGGACGAGACCGACAAGATCTTTTCCGAACTCGGAATCTCCACGACAGACGCAATTCGGATGTTTTTGGCACAAGTCAAATTGCGTCGAGGGCTTCCCTTTCCCGTCGGACTCCCTTCCGATAGTGATGATCTGCTGCTGAAATCGGAAGCACGGCAGGCAGCCCTTGATTCCGCCTATGACGACTAAGCCCGGAGAGGTCTATCGAGTCGATCTGGGCGCTGGCGGCAAGGTCCGCATGATGCTCGTTGTATCCCGCGAAGACAGCGATCCTCCGCGAGCACTTTCCCTTTGTGTTCCGATTACCTCCGCGTATCGCGAATCCGAATACGAGGTAGAGCTGCCCTCAAGACCGTTCTTC
>JAGPCC010000312.1 GCA_018058245.1 Verrucomicrobiales bacterium | reverse complement strand
GACGATCTGGGGACTCTGCCCGTGCCGAGAGCGGAGGAAGGACCGCAGGCACGCCCGGGGCGACAGTCTCGCCTACTTGGGTATAGTCCCCGCGCAGGTGGATGAACGAAGCACGTTTGTCTTTGGTTCGTTCCGAAAACACGGAGGCCTTGGCACTCGGTTTCGGCGGGGGAACCTTCTTTTTCTCTTTCTCTGAAAGCTGCGACTTCGCGTAACGCTCCAAGTCGGGCGTCATCGGCAGGGCTGCGGTGGTTTCGTCCGCATTATTGAAAAAAGCGTACAGTTCGTAAAAATCGCGCTGACTGATCGCGTCGTGTTTGTGATCGTGGCACTCGGCACAGGCGACCGTCATCCCCAGCCAGACGCTTCCCGTGGTGCTGACACGATCCACGATTTCTTTGGTGCGATACAGTTCCAGGTCGACCCCAGCCTCGGTGTTGCGGAGTGTATTGCGGTGAAAACCGGTCGCGATCTTTTGCTCAAGCGTCGGGTGCGGGAGGAGGTCTCCGGCGAGTTGTTCAATCGAAAACTGGTCGTAGGGCAGATCCCGGTTGATCGCTGTGACCACCCAATCGCGATAGATCCAGGCCCAGGAACGAGCGTTGTCTCCGAGATACCCTTCACTGTCGGCGTATCGGGCGAGATCGAGCCAATGTCGTCCCCATTGCTCCCCAAAATGGGGCGAATCGAGGAGCCGATCGACTAAGGCGGCGTAGGCGGACTCGGAATCAGAATGCCACGCGTTAAGAAATGCAACCGTCTCTGTCGGCGTGGGGAGCAACCCGGTCAAGTCGAGGGACAGCCGACGGAGCAGAGTGACCGCATCTGCCTGGGGAGAGGGCGAGATGCCTTCGGCTTTCAGTTTCGCGAGAATGAAGGCGTCTATGGGATTCCCGACGCCTTCTGGAACGACCGGACGTTGAATCGGTTGAAAAGCCCAATGTTCCCGGCCATCAATCGCCAGAGAAATGGACGGAAAACTCGCTCCGACGAGGGTGAGCAAGAGCAGCAGTGGGAGTACCCGAAATGGAAAGTGGGAGAACACAACGGCTACAATAGCACGCAATTGATTTTCGCACCTGTCACGTATGCGCGGGGCGGGACTGGCGATCGATTCCATTTTCTTTTGAAAGGGTATCGATTCTCAAGAGCGTTTACGGGATGTCAATAGGTGTGGAAATGGTAATAATTAATGAAATTTCTAATATTTGCATTTTATTGCATTTTCACTCTGCCCCCAGTTCCCTATGCGTTGGATTGTGTTATTGCTGATTGCCTTCGTGGCCTACAAATTGATT
The DNA here is from genome assembly GCA_018058245.1 of Verrucomicrobiales bacterium. Taxonomy (GTDB): domain Bacteria; phylum Verrucomicrobiota; class Verrucomicrobiia; order Verrucomicrobiales; family DEV007; genus Arctic95D-9. Next base: position 4,302 of record JAGPCC010000312.1, on the reverse strand, counting down.
TCCGGTTTCGGTGGAGGTGGGTCCGGCGTCGGCGGGGCACTCCCTCCGATCACGGCAAAGTATCTTTCGGGATCGAAACCCTACTTAAAAGGAAAACCTGCCGTCATCGAATTTTGGGCGACTTGGTGTCCTCCCTGTCGTCAAAGCATTCCGCATCTCAATGGTCTTTACGAGAGTTCCGGCGGAAAACTGCAGATCATCGGGATTTCGCAAGAAGACGCAGGCACGATTACCACCTTCCGTGAGGATACCAAAATGAGCTACTCGGTCGCCATCGATGCAAGTGGATCACTGGCCAAACATTTCGGCGTTCGGGGGATCCCCTATGCGGTGCTGGTCGACGCTCTCGGGACCGTGAAATGGGCTGGACATCCCATGGAGTTGACTGCCGCCAAGATTCAGGCATTGCTTTTGTAAAACGACTCTCCGCAGTAGCGCATCCGATTCGAAACGGATGCGCCGATCCGTAGGGAGTGACAGGCACTTTCGCTTAGTCGGTGTACCCCTCAAATCCGTTAATTCCGTCGAACTCGCCAGTAAACCCGCGTTTGGGATTGGCTGGATTCATCAGATTGGAATTGAAGAAGTCGAATTTTTTTCTCTTCGCTTTGCAGGCCGGGACGCAATGTTGGTGTCTTTCGTTGACCCACTGCCATTCCGACCCACCGTCGCGACACTGCACGGGACGATAGTAGGCGATCAGATCTCGACCACAGTCCTGGCAGACGCCGCGAAAGCGTGCGGGATATCCCGCTTGGAGCAGTGAGGGAGTGGCAAGAACAACAAGTGCAAGGATTGCGAGGATAGGAGCGAACTTTCTCATGTGTTTGTTTGTGTTTCAGGGTGAAAATGCAGATCTGCGTGTTCTCAAATCTGATTATTTTTACGATACTGAGAATTATATTTGATTATAACTGTAATTCCAGTAAAAATTTCTAAATTTTGGAAAAATCATCTTTATGGGGAAACTCGGATGAAATTTCACGCTCGAATAGAATCTTCGAAAAGATGGTCTAGCATGGAGTCATGAAGACTATCGATTGGACAAGTAAGATCGTGATTGTGACCGGTGGAGGTGGCGGGATGGGTCAGGCTACTGCAAAACGATTCGCCGCGGCCGGGGCAAAAACCTTCGTTTTTGGCCGAACCCTTGAGTCCCTCGCGGTAACGGCGGCGCTCTCGCCGAACATCGTTCCTCTCGTCTGCGACGTCGCAGATGCAAGGAGCGTCGCGACTGCGATGGGGGAGATCCGAAAATGCGGGGCACCAGATGTGCTCATTCACACCGCCGGAATCAACACTCCGGATCGATTCATGGCCCATGAGGATCCTTCAAAACTGGCTTCCTCTGAGACCTGGAAAAACGTCATGGAAATCAACGTTCTGGGTGTCGTGAATATGATCAATGCCGTCTCAAAACCTATGGCTGATAAGGGAGGAGGAAAAATCGTGGTGGTCTCTTCCACCGCAGGTCACGGTTTTGATTCTTTCGCCGGAGTTCCCTACACCGCAAGCAAGTGGGCGGTACACGGGTTGCTTTTTACAGCTCGGCCTCAGCTGAGCGCCCAAGGGATCGTTGTCTCCGAATACGCTCCCGGAGAGGCTCATACTCCGATTGTCGAAAAACGTCCGATCAAACCGACTGCTGAGCATCGCGAAGCGATGATCCAGACAGAGGACTGTGCCGAATCGCTCTTTTTCATCGCCTCGCAGGCCCATAGCATGAGCGTGATCCAGCTTCCCGCGTATCAACCGTTTGGAGGCATGCCACCGCAGATTTCCGCACCGTGGCTCGAAGGTTTGGAGATCCGACCCCGCTAGTGGCCTGTCGGATCGATCACAGCGAATAAGTCAGCTGGTTACTCGCCGATCGTAATGTTTTTGGATTGGCAGAGGGACTCGAACATCCGGAGCGCGTCATCTTCTGTTGATTCTTTCTGGAAATTATAGAAATCACCACATCGCTCCGGTTTTCTGGCCCTTACCCCACAAAATCTTGCGCAAAGCGCCGGATCGCGAGGGCTTTGCCGGTCGCTTCGTCCACATCGATGATCGCTCCGCGAAGACCGACAGGACCTTTTGCGACGGGAAATCGAACTGGAGTAGACGTTTTGAAACGCTGCAGAATTGGGGCCACTTCGCAGCCGAGGATGGAATCAAGGGGACCGCACATACCGGCATCACAGAGAAAAGCTGTTCCCTCGGGCAGGATCCTTTCATCGGCCGTTTGAATGTGGGTATGGGTCCCCACCACCGCAGAGATCATTCCGTCGAGAGCCCACCCCATCGCCATTTTTTCACTAGTGGCTTCCGCGTGGAAATCCAGAAAGATCACTTTGACTCCCTCTTCCTCTTTGATTCGGGCGATCTCCTCGATCACGGCATGGAAGGGATTCTCCAGCGGTGGCTGCATAAATGTCCGACCCTGTGCATTCAATACTGCGACCTTGCCCTTTGCCGTTTCAAGGACAATGGACCCGCCGCCGGGAACTCCCTCCGGATAATTCAAGGGGCGGAGAACCCGTGGCTCCATTTCCATGAAGTCAGCGATTTCCCCGTGATCCCAGACGTGATCGCCCGTGGTGACGACCGCCGCGCCCGCGCGCAGGAGATCAATCGCGATCTTCGGAGTGATCCCCCTTCCTCCCGCAGAATTTTCTCCGTTGACGATGATGAAATCAATCTCCGACTCCGCCTTGATAGTGGCAAGATTGGAAATCACCGCTTTCCGGCCGGGTTCCCCGACAATATCTCCTAGAAATAGAATTCTGAGCATGCTTCTATTAGTCATCTTCGTTTCCCTCTGGGGAAACCAAAAAGTTTCCTCCTCCCTTGAACGATTTTCTGCCCATCCCCCAAAACGCCAGATTGGGCTTCCTTCTGCTGATTTTCGTTTTTTCTGGATTGCAGGCGCAGGAGCCACCATCCCCCGAGATCGCTCGTCTCGGACAAGTGCCGGATTGGTCGCAACTCGACGTCTTCCAGGGCACCATCACAAGGGAGGAATTTTTCTACCTGCTCTCTCATTGCTACTCTCGGAGTCCGGAGGATTCAAAAGGCTACCTTCGGATACAAGAAGACCGGGTCTTGATCCTCAAGCAGTCAAATTTTCCGGAGCTCGGTTGGTATGATCTCCGTTTCCGAAGGGAGGACGGACTCTCCGAACCAGTTCCGAAATTCTGGCGGGGACCACTCGAACTTCGCGATCTTCCGGCAAATACGACAAAGCCATTGCAGGGGTTGCGGATTGCTCTCGATCCGGGGCATATCGGCGGCAAATGGGTCACCTGGGATGACCGGCATTTCACGATCGGTGCCGACAGCCTGCCCGTGAAGGAAGGGGAAATGACGCTGCTTGTAGCCAAAATCCTTCAGCGCGACCTCACGCTCCTCGGTGCGGAGGTCTACCTCACTCGTGAAACGAACAACCCCACCACAACGGAACGTATCGAGACCCTGCAAGGGGAGGCAAAATCATTTCTCCTTCGCCGTGGTCAGATTCCGTCGGCGGGAGCGATTGCCAGCACCGCCAAACAGATGTTCGCCATTTCCAGTGAGATCCGCTCCCGCGGGGAGATCGTGAACCGGACGATCCAGCCGGATCTTGCTCTCTGCCTGCATTTTGACGCTTCTCCGTGGCCGTCGGGGCGTCCCTCGTTCCGCAGTTCGAACCATCTCCATCTCCTGATCAACGGTTGTTATTCTCGGGCGGAAATCGCGGAGGACGACACCCGCTTTGAGATGATTCAGCGAATTTTGCAGCGAGTGTATTACGAGGAACTTGCCCTATCCGATCTCGTTTCAAAAACAATGGCGCACGAAACCCGCCTCCCGGCATTTCACTATGACGGGAAGAGCGGTATGTCAGTGAATGAGAACGAGTTTGTCTGGGCTCGCAATCTCCTCGCCAATCGAATCTTTTTCTGTCCGGTTCTTTTCTTTGAACCGTTTTGTATGAATCATCGGGAAACCCACCTCCGGGTGCAGGAGGGCGAATACCCCGGGTTACGCGAGATCAATGGCATCTACCGGAAGAACATTTACCAGGAGTATGCGGACGGAATCACCTCCGGGCTTGTCCGATACTTTCGACAAACCCGGTAGAAGGCCACTGGTGAACGGATTCCGGTCACCCGAAAATAGAAGGATCGAGTCCGATCGTTCCGACAATGCTTTGGAGGTAGACTTCCGGATCTTTTTCCAGTGCGGAAAGGGATGTTTTAGTCCCCTCAAGACGTTCCGCCAGCTTCAGCCGGGCCGCTTCCTGTTCATAATTTTTCAGGTCGAGGAAATCCTGGAGGG
>JAGPCC010000002.1 GCA_018058245.1 Verrucomicrobiales bacterium | reverse complement strand
TTATTTCCTGACAGATCCCTCCAAATACCGGACAGATGGAAGAATGCCTCATTTGCCCCTGGATCGACAGGAGGCGCTCGATATCGCGGCACATCTTCTGGATTATCAGGGCTCGGATCCGCGGGAATTGCCGAGTGTGACCCCCTGGCCAAAAGCGGACGCAGCAAAGATCAAGCAGGGGAAGGATCTCATTACGAAGCAGAATTGCAGCGCCTGTCATGATCTGCCGGGGATCAAGGCTTCCGATCTAGTACCTCTGTCAGGGGTTCCGAAGGAAGGAGTTCTTGGATGTCTGTCAGGGAAGCCGATTCCCGGGATACCCTGGTATGAACTGAGTGCGGAGCAACGCCAGTCTCTGGTGAAGTTTTTGGGAAGTGCGAGACCTGGCGCAGACAGCACGGGACACCTCACCCTGGCGGCGATGAATTGCTACGCCTGTCATGATCGAGACAAAATCGGAGGTCCGACTGCGGAGACCAATCCCTTTTTTGTAGGCGACGAAGGTCTCGGGGATTCCGGGCGACTCGCGCCACCGCTCACCGGGATCGGTCACAAATTACTCCCCGATTGGATGGAAGGAGTGTTCACGGGCGCAGAAGGAAGTCGAGTGAGACCGTATCTGAAAACGAGTATGCCGGTCTATCTTGCCCAGGCGAAACCGCTCACCGAGTGGCTGCAAAAAATCGATGGGAACCCGAAGGCCAAACCCATCGTTCAGGTGCCAGACCTCGAGGCCGGGAGAAAACTCCTTGGGATTCAGGGTGGCGTGAACTGCATCACTTGTCATAACTGGGCCGAGCGACGGTCACTTGGGATTCCCGCCCTCGACCTCAGTTCTCTCGACAAACGCCTGCGACCAGAGTGGTTTCGCGAATATCTCCTGGATCCTGCGGGCTATCGTGCGGGGACCCTCATGCCTCCGCTCTGGCCAGGTGGAAAATCGTCTGTGCCTGATGTTCTCGGCGGCGATACGGAGAAACAAATCGGAGCGATCTGGAGTTTTATCCGGGACGGAGAAGGTGTCCCCGAGGGGTTCCCCGAACACGCTGCCGGACAGTTTGAACTCATCCCCAAGGACAGAGCAATCATACAGCGGACCTTCCTCGAGGGGGTGGGGACCAAGGCAATTCTTGTCGGTTTTCCGGGTGGGATCAATCTCGCTTTTGACGGCAGTAGCGGATACCCGGCTCTAGTCTGGCGCGGTGCCTTTTTTGATGCCTACAATACCTGGTTCTCCCGTTTTGCTCCGTTTGAAAAGCCACTCAGTGACGAGGTCTACGCGTTTCCGGAGTCCGGGCCTCGCGGCACCTTTCGTGGATATGAACTCGATGCGTCGGGGAATCCGACTTTCCTCCTGAAGGAGGGGGAACGCGAGGTGAAGGAACACTACGCAGTCATCGGGGAGACACTGGTGCGAACGGTCACTTGGAGCGGCGGCGCGAAGCCGGAGATCGCTCATCCGGCTGGCGTTCAAAAGGAAGAGAAAAGCGGAGAAGGAATTCTGACAATTGTCTACTCATGGAAATGAAACCACTTTTTGCATCGATAATGGTGGTTCTGCTAGGCACGAGCCTCGTCGCTGGTGAAAAACCTTCCTACAAAGTACTGGAGTTGCTCGCGGCAAGTTCTGCAACCGACTCCCGGTCCAAGGATTGGAAACCGTCCGACGGCCTGAACCTCGAAGTGAGCGGGATGGCTTGGCTCACTACGGGGAAACTCGCCGTTTCCATCCGGAAGGGGGAGGTTTGGATTCTGGACAATGTTCTCTCCACCGATCCGGCGAAGATCCAATATTCGCTTTTTGCATCCGGCTTGCACGAACCGCTGGGATTGATGCAGGATGGGGACGATCTCCTCGTCGCGCAGCGTTCGGAAATCACCCGACTACAGGACCGGGATAAAGACGGAGTCGCTGACGCGTATCTGACCGAGGCGGATGGATGGCAGGTCACGGGGAACTACCATGCCTACACCTATGGGCCGGAACGGGATGGTGCCGGGAACCTCTGGGTGACGCTGAATCTGGGGATGGGGGAATTGTCAGACAATGGAAAAGGGTGGCGAGGTTGGGGTGGCATCATAGGCCGCGATGGAAAATTTTTGCCGAAATCGCTCGGAATGCGCTCGCCCTGTGGACTCGGTGCCAATCGGGAGGGGGACATGTTTTTCTCTGACCAACAGGGAACCTGGATTCCCGCGACGCCGATTTACCACCTCCGGCCCGGAGTTTTTTATGGAAATCAGGAGTCCCTTGCCTCACTCCAGGAGCCGGGATCGCCCTTTGAAATGAAGGACATTCCGAAAGCATCGATCCGGTATCCAGACGCCCTCGCCAGTTCGAGCGAGTTTGTCCCACCGGCGGTATGGTTGCCCTACAACAAGATGGGGCGAAGCGCGACGGACATTCAACTGATCGATCAAAATGGCAAGTTCGGTCCTTTTGACGGCCAACTCCTCGTAGGGGAGTTCACGAACTCGGCGATCAACCGGGTCTTTTTGGAAAAAGTCGGTGGGGAGTATCAGGGGGCTTGTTTTCCTTTTCTGGAGGGTTTCCCTGCGGCGGTTGTCCGATTGGCATTTTCTCCCGATGGGTCGCTTTTTGTCGGGATGACCAACCGCGGCTGGTCGTCCCTCGGGAACCGGGCCTACGGGCTATCCCGCGTGAATTACAACGGGGTGACTCCGTTTGCGATTCAGGAGATGCGAGCAAAACCTGACGGGTTCGAGCTGCAGTTCACGGAAGCGGTAGATCTGGCGACGCTGAAGGATGCCTTTGAAATGAGTAGCTACACCTACTTTTACTCCTCTGCCTACGGCGGAGAGGAGATCGAAACCGAGACTCTCAAAATCACGAAAATCGAGCAGGGAAAGGAGGGCCGGACCGTCCGTTTGTTTGTCGAGGGACTGCGACCACTCTTCGTTCATGAACTGCGCACTTCCGGGATTCGATCCACTGGCGGCGAGGCGCTTGCGTTTCCGAACGCCTACTACACCCTCAATCGGATCCCTGAGTTGGATCCCTGAGTTGGATCCCTGAACAAAGAGGGATTGTGGAAACGTTAGAGGATTTCTTGGTAAGTTGAGAGACTTACGGGAAGGTTTTTCGCCCAAACACCACCCTCACCGCCTACCGCAAATCCTCTATCTACGAATGTGTAATTGGGGTCAGCCCTGAATTTAGAATTTGACTCCCTCCGGCAGCATAACTGCTATCGCTGTATGCCCTGAGAGCCACGGATCGAATATGAGGGTGCGGTCTACCACGTCATGGCGCGTGGCAATTGGCTGCGAAGCCGCCTACACGGTTCCGCTTCGCATTTTCTGTGCCGCTGATCGCGGCTCGGCGTTGCCGTCAGGAGATCGTCCATTCCGACTCCGACCGTGAAGTTTCCGCTGAGACCCTTGCCGAGGCGTGCGACCTTTCGAAGTTCAAGACGTACGCGTGGGTGCTGATGGGTAACCACTACCACTGGGTACTTGAAACGCCGAAGGCGAACTTGGTTGAGGGGATGACCTGGTTCCAGAATTGACTCGCTCCGCTCCGTCCAAGCCTTTTCCAATCGGCTCCTCCGCCGATTGCCATACCCATGCCACTGGCGCGGCGTGGCTTTCCATCACCCGGCGGATCAACGCACGAAACCGACTCTGGGGTCACCTCTTTGGTGGTCGTTATAAGGCCAACCTCATTGAAGGCAATCTGAGTGGCATCGGCCACCGTCTGCGCTGGCAACGGGACTATCTCACCGAGGGACTCAAACACTTCCATATTGATGATATATCTCTACGGAGGACGCCCAAAGGCGACTGGCGCAAGGTGGCGATTGCCTGGGCGATCTGCGAGCGCACGACGGCGCGTCAGGACTGGATCGCTGATCGACTTCACCTCAAGAGCGCGAGTAAGGCAGTATCGAGAAAAGGATGTAAAGACCAAACCGAAGAAGGAACAGTCATGGGAAAGGCGATGGACAAAATTCTAAATTCTAGGACTGACCCCCGTTTTCGGGTTGCCTCTGATCGAGAACTGTGTTTCTAAGGATGAAAATGGATACGAGTAACATAGGGCTTGGGTGCGTCACTTTTGGCCGGGAGATCACCGAGGAGGCGTCCTTTGAGTTGCTCGACTATGCGGTTGCAGGCGGGATCACTTTCTTTGATACGGCTGCGGCGTATGCTCATGGTGCCTCGGAAACGATTATCGGAAACTGGCTCGTTTCCCGCCGACCGGACTTGGAGAGTCTGAGGATTGCTACCAAGTTTCAACCACCGTTCACTCCGGCCCGGGTTTCGGAGGTGGTTGCGGGAAGTTTGTCGCGGCTGGGCGTAGCGGCGCTCGATCTGCTCTATCTTCACCAGTGGGATGAGACGGCTGCCAGCGTGGACTTCCTCACTGCGCTGGATCGCGAGGTCACGGGGGGACGGGTGAAAGCCATCGGGGTGAGCAATTTTCATCGAAACGAGTTGGAGCAAGCTCTCTCGGTTCAGGACCGATTCGGTCTGAGACGATTCAGCGTGCTGCAAAATAATTTCAACTACGCGGTTAGCGATGTGGATTTCGAATACCGCACCTTTTGTGAAAGTCAGGAGATCGATGTGGTCACTTACAGTCCTCTCGGAGCCGGTTTTCTCACCGGGAAACATCGGAATGGCGTCGCACCGGGTTCGAGATTCGATCTCATCCCCGGCCATCAGGATGTCTATTTTCAGAAGGTGTCTCAGGACAGGCTCGCTCGACTGGAGTCGTTGGCCCGAGAGAGTGGCCATTCACCGTCTCACCTTGCCTTATCGTGGGCCATGCATCAGCCGGGGATTCAAACGGTGCTGATCGGGGCGCGGACGACAGCCCATATCGACCAAGCGATTGCGGCGAGGGAATTCGATTCCACAGGCTTGTTCCGGGAAATGGAGTCCCGGATTTCCCACGAAAGCGAGTAGAACTGCACCGGTCGCCTTCGTTGCTGTCTTGGGTCGGTTTGTTCCCCTGAAATCGAAGGCCCGTTTCCCACCCTCTCTGCGTAGAAACGGGGATCTATTTGTCCCCGGACTGTCGCATCGCTCCCGATCCGCCGTGGCGAGGGGCACTCGAAACGCTGCTGCCGGAACCAGCACCGCTCTGGCGTTTGGCTCCTTCCTCCGAAATTTCAACCTCTCCTGCCTCCACCAGCGCAACTACGGCGGGGCTTGCCGCTGCCTTCGCGGTGATTTGCCCGGACTTGCCCGGACTCAGGAAAAGCTTTTTTCCGGCAGGGAGGGGAACGCTGAGAGGTTTTTTGGTTTTATTGGAGATTTCCATGATATCGGAGGATCTGGAAAAGTAGCATAAATCAAGACCAGGGAAGGGGAATTTGTCACGGCCGGGGCAGTTGGCAGGAAAAGAGTCCTGCGGGGTTGATCAGGTGAGATTACTCCCTCGAAGAATCGGACTCCGGCTGCCTCAGAGGAGGGTTCGCTCCACGACCCAGAAGATTCCGGCGAGGGCAATGAGGATAGATCCGGGTACGACCACAAATTTCCGGTAGTTTTCGGCGCTGGTGATCCAGAAGGTTGCGACAAATGCGATCGTGATGATCGCGAGCTGGCCGAGTTCCACTCCGATATTGATACCGAGTAGTCCCACCACGAGAGAGGTGGTCGAATCGAGGCGGGTAGACATCACTCCAGCGAATCCGAGACCATGGATGAGCCCGAAAACAAAGACGATGAGGAGACGCCAATGGCTGTATTCTCGCCGGATCAAATTTTCCAGCGCGACCGCGACGATGCTGAAAGCGATGACCGGTTCGATCACTTTGGGGCTGATCGAGACCCAGCCGGCCGATGCGATCCAGAGCGTGAGGGTGTGGGCGAGCGTGAACGTGCTAACTTGAAAAAGGAGGGGCTTCCATTTTCGGCTCATGAGAAAGAGCCCGAGGACAAAAAGAACGTGATCCCACCCGAGCGGAATGACGTGGAGAAATCCGCGTTTGATCTCGGAGCGGAATACCGCCCACCAGTCTGCCGAAGCGGCGTGGACCTGAACCGCATCGTGGCTCGTCGTGAGTGCCGGAGTCGGGGCGGCGAGTCCGGTGAGGTCGAGAAGAAAACTTGTCTCTCCCGGGAACAATACGGCATAGCGCTCGACCTGTTCGTCGTTGAAAAAATTGAGAAAAACGACATTCATCGGAATGGCGTCGGGATCGCTCAACTTCAGTGATTGCAAGCGGTATCCAGAGAGTCCGCCAGGGAGGGTGGTCTTCCAGGACCCCACGAGGACGGATGAGTCGTCGGCCTTTTCGAGTGGACCTTCATCGCCCAGCTTTTGAAACTCCCAGGTAAAAACCGGTATCACTTCGCCGAGCGGTTCGAAGTGGAACTTCAGACGGGAGGCCACAAAGCGATTTGCTTTTTCGCTCAGCTTGGGCAATTCCTCCGGCGGCAGGGCGTCCACGGCGGATTTCACCATGTAGTCATGCTCGGCGGGGTTCCGGGTAAATGACCGCGGGTCCACCTCGACGCGGACCTCCACATTGCCGTCCCGATGGAAATGGGAACGCACAGGCAGATCCGGAACGGGATGGGCCTGGAGGATGCCTGTTGAGAATACGAGGGAAAGAAGAAGCAGAGGAAACGCGGTGCGGCGGGGGATGGACATGACAAAGGGAGTCGGAAAAAAGAAATCAATTTTACCTTGCGGTCTTCGAAGTTTTCTGAGCAATATTCAGGTGCATACTTACCAATTGAAAAGACAAAATACTATGAAAAAACTATTCTCAATCCTCGCTGTCATCGCAATGTCCGGTTCCCTCTACGCCGGATGCGGTGTGAAAGTAGCCGTAAACGGAAAACTCTCTGCGTATGACGCAGAAAAGAAAGTTCTCACAATCGGCGAAGAAAAGGTCACCCTTGCTGCTTCCGCCACGATCAAGGATGCCGATGGCAAAGATGCCAAAATCGAAGACCTTGTCGGAAAGAACATTGAAGTTTCGACCGACAAACACACCAAAAAGGCTGAAGAAGTGAAAGCTGCAAAAGCGTAATTTCCACTGATTGACTGAAAGAAGCCCGGTGTTCCCTAGTGGAAAACCGGGTTTTTTGTGGGCCTCTCCCTTTTGATGTCGCGGGAAAGCGCTCGTCACTTCTTCCCTCCAGTACCCCGATTCGAACGTAGTTTTGCCTTATGGACTGGACTTTTGTCTTGAATGCAAAAACCTTCGAAACCGCCCCCTTCGTGTCCTTGTAAGAAGGAAACCCTGAAATCGACGATGCGAACGCTGTTCTACTGTTTTTTCCTTTCCACATTTTTGGTGACGACTGCTTCCGCAGTGGAATACCCTGTCGGTGATGCCGAGAGCGCGAGGAAGGCAGTGCGGGACGCAAAACCGGGCGATGTTATCGTACTCCGAGAGGGGACGTGGAAAGACGTCGATCTCCGCCTGGACGGTGAGGGAACGGCCGAGAATCCTATCACGATCCGGGCTGCAGTCCCCGGTAAGACGGTGATCACCGGTGCTTCCCGAGTACGCTTGGGTGGGGTGCATCTCATCTTGAGTGGAATCCAGATGGAGAATCTCTCGGGGAAAAATTCCGATTGGTTGGAGTTCCGGATTGATTCGAAGCGACGCGCGAGGCACTGCCGGGTCACGGAGTGCCTTTTTTCTGAAGCACCCGAGTTTGAGGTGGTGGAGAAAGAAAATCGTTGGATTGGACTCTTTGGGAGTGACAACCAAGTCGACCATTGTCGAATCGTGGGGAAAAAGAACAAAGGGGCGACGCTTGTCGTTTGGCTCGGTGATGAAGACCTCGGGAACCATCGGATCTTGCAAAACGATTTCGGCGAGCGACCTCGCCTCGGAAGCAATGGAGGGGAAACGATCCGGGTTGGAGACAGTGGAAGTTCGATGAGGAACGCACAGTGCCTTATCGAGGGGAACCGCTTTTTTCATTGTGATGGCGAGGCGGAATGCATTTCCAATAAATCCTGCGGCAATACCTACCGGGGCAATCTTTTCAGGGAAGTCCAGGGCACGCTTACCTTGCGCCACGGAAACAACTGCCTCGTCGAAGGGAATTTTTTCCTCGGGGCAGGGCGGCGAGGTACCGGCGGTGTGCGCATCATCGGTGAGGACCACCGGGTCCTGAAGAACTACTTCGAGGAATTGGAAGGCGACGACTTCCGCAGCGCCATCGCACTGATCAATGGCATCCCGAACAGCCCTGAAAATGGATATTTGCAGGTAAAGCGCGCCTCAGTGGTCGGGAATGTCATCGTAAATTGCAAAGAGAGCCTTCTGATCGGGTACAACGATGTCAACGACGCCACGCTCGCTCCTCTCGATTGTCGGCTGGAAGAAAATTTTATCTTCGCACGTGAGGGCGGTCCCGCTGTGAGGATGGTGCGGGCTCCCGTTGGCATTCATTGGCGGGAGAATCTATACTCCGGGGAACTGATCGGAATGGATCCCGTTCCAGGTTTGACTTCCTCCGATGTCAAAAAACCGCCGAGGCCCGATCTTCCAGATGAAAAAGAAATCGGTCTCTCATGGAAGCTAGAATCCTAACCGTGCCGGTTCTCAGAAAAATCTGAAATCGAGGAACCTTCCGTTGGAAAATCGCACGAGAGCGACTATAAACACCTCACTATGTCAGCAGAGAAAAAAGCCATTGCCCTCGGAATCGATTTGTCCCCTCAGACTCCCGGATACCTCAATCTTTGTATCCGCAGCGGGAATCAACTCATCACTTCCGGTCATGTCAGCGATCAAAAAGGAGTTCTCGGGAAGAATCTCACAGTCGAAGAAGGATATGCAGCCGCAAAAAATTGCTGCGAAAAGATCCTCCGTTCCGTTCACAGTACCCATGGCACTCTCGACGGGCTCCGTGTGATCAAGTTGCTCGGATGTGTCTATTCTACAGGGGATTTTACCGATCAACATCTCGTCATTAATGGTGCTTCGGATCTCATTCACGAACTCTTCGACAAAGAGGGTGACGGTTTCCATGCCCGGAGTGCGCTGGGATTTGCAGCGCTCCCTACCGGTGCCGCCGTTGAAGTGGAAGCGATTTTTGAGATTCTCTAAGCAGGCTCCTTCCTCGTTTTACGCGAACTATTTCCAAAAAAGGTGACGTTGTACGGCGTCGCCTTTTTTTATTGAAAACATCTGTAGATCCAGCTGGTTTTTTGGGGCAAATCTGATTTGAATTGACTTCGAAATTCATTTGAGAATACTGAAGGGCATGAAAGTCACTTCTTGGACGGCAGCGGTCGGTGCACTAGTTCTTTTTAATGGTGGAGAGCCCTCCTCATTACTGTCGCAAGATGCCGCCGGTGCCGGAGTCAAATCCTCCCAAGGTGAGGTACGCGAGTGGACCGATCTGACGGGACGAAAAATCCGGGCGAGTCTCGCAGGCTTCAGCGATGCAGATACATTGTTGTTGCGAATGGAGGATGGTCGAAGCGTCCCGTATCCGATCGCAAAACTCAGTCCAGCCGATGCAACCTTTGCTCGAGGAGTGATGCCGCAGAACAAGAGCAATGCCAATGCCAGTATCGATTGGAACAGTCCCAAAGAATCGGATCTCTATGTCATACGAGGCATAAGTCGGGAAAACGCCCCGGGATACGTCTCGACCCAAACCGGATGGGAGTATCGAGGGAAGTGCATTGAGGCAAAAGTCCAATTCAAAGGGAGTAGCGGGGTGTCGTCTGGAAACGTCAAAGCCTACTTTTATGACCGCGAAGGGAAACTCTTGGAAAAAGTCGACAAACCTCCTCGCAGGCAGGACGAGAATCAGAATTATGTCAAATTGCCCGAATTTTTCAAAAAGGGGGAAACATTCGAAGTCTATTTTCCCCTCACTCCGTTTCTGGAAGAGAGTAAATGGTCCACCGTTTTGATTACTTTCGGAACCGGGGAGGATTTCGCGGTGAAAACGATGCCAGGGTCGAACTATGAGGGGCTCGATTTTGACGAAAAGAAGTATGTTTTTCCGGGCTACACCGGAAGTGATACTCCCGCCACGGCCGGTAGTGAAACTCCTTTGAACGTGGAACTGGAGATTCGGAGACTCCGACAGGGAACCAATGACTTGTCCATGGTCTTTGACGGTGATTACAATCGAGGGCGCCCCTGCATAACGGCAGAAGTCCGTGCCAAAGGAGAGATCAAGCCGGGCGAGGGAAGCGTAAAACTCTACGTCTTCGACGACAGCGGTCGCATGGTTGATTCTCGGGAGCGCCCCTCGACTTCCGAAGTGAAAGATGGGACATATCTGGGTAGACCCAACATTGCCGATGATCAGTGGCATCCAGTGTTCTTTGCGTTGGATGGAAAATTAAAAGAGAAAAAGTACTCCACATTTGTTCTGGTTTTTGAATACGGAGGAAGAATTGGTGCCGTGGTAGAAAGTGCGGTGGGTGCGACTCTTGAGAAGCTCGACTTCCCCGAAAAAACGGAACTCGCGCCTAACTGAGTGTTTCTGGCGCTGGCCGGAAGCCCCAATCAGACCAGGGAAAGACGTGTGGGCCGGATATTGCCTGATGTTTGATCCTTGAATTACCGGAATCACGCCTTGAACCGGGGATAGAAAAACGAGTATCGTTGTTCCATCAGATAGAAGGGTAGAGTCTGCCAGCAGACCCTCTTTGCCTCTATCCAGAAACGATCCGATGAGTTTTTCGAAAACAGTTCTCATTTTCACGGTCCTCTTTGTCGGCATTCCCACCTCGGGGCGCGGCGGGGAGATTTCATTCAACCGAGATATTCGCCCGATCCTTTCGGATACCTGCTTTGCCTGTCACGGGTTTGACGCGAAAAAGCGGAAGGCCGATCTGCGACTTGATGTTCCGGAAGGTGCCTCTGCAGATCTCGGTGGCTACCAAGCGATCGTCGCAAAAGATCCCGAGGCGAGTGAAGCATGGGTGCGCATCCTCTCCGAC
This sequence comes from Verrucomicrobiales bacterium, assembly GCA_018058245.1. GTDB lineage: Bacteria > Verrucomicrobiota > Verrucomicrobiia > Verrucomicrobiales > DEV007 > Arctic95D-9. The sequence continues at coordinate 56,901 of JAGPCC010000002.1, read as the reverse complement.
GACGAGGACGAAATGATGCCTCCCCCCGATTTTCATCGGGCGCTTACGGGCCCCGAGAAAAAACTCATCCGTCAGTGGATTGCGGAAGGGGCGGCGTATGAGAAGCACTGGGCCTTTGTTCCTCCAGTGAAGACAAGCCCCGGAATCACTCCTGCCTCTGGGAATCCCATTGATGGTTTTTTACAGGATCGGTTGAAAACGGAGGGCCTAGAGCCTGCTTCCGTAGCGGATAAAGAAACCCTGATCCGTCGAGTCACCCTCGATCTCACGGGGCTACCGCCGACCCCGGAGGAGGTGGATGCCTTCCTCGCGGATTCCTCCTCGGAAGCCTACGAGAGATTGGTCGAAGGTCTCCAGAGCCGTCTCACCTATGGCGAGCACTTCGCCCGGTATTGGCTTGATCTCGCTCGTTACGGCGACACGCACGGGTTGCACCTTGATAATGAGCGGTCGATGTGGCCCTATCGCGACTGGGTCGTGAAAGCCCTCAATGAAAATGTGCCTTTTGATGAATTCACTCGCTGGCAACTGGCAGGTGATCTGCTCAAGAACCCGACGCGGGACCAGCTCATCGCCACTGGCTTCAACCGCTGCAATGTGACCACGAGCGAGGGTGGCAGTATCGCCGAGGAGTGGACCTACCGGTATGCGGTCGATCGGACCACGACGGCCGTGGAGGTCTGGATGGGACTCACTGCCGGCTGCGCGGTCTGCCACGATCACAAATTCGACCCTATTTCAGCGAAGGATTATTATTCGTTCTATGCCTTTTTCCACAGTGCGGCCGATCCGGCGATGGACGGAAATGTGATCGACACGCCACCCATTTTGCAACTCACGACTGAAGTTGATGGCAAACGACTGAAGGAGTTGGATCAAAAAATCGCAGCCGTTGATGCCCGCATTGCAACGACTCTGGCCGGGCTGCAATATACCGATCCGGCTTCGATCACCCCGCCTCCCGCCGTCACCCAGTCCGAGACCGTTTGGTTTGAGGATGATTTCCCGAACGGGACGTCTCCGCAGACTCTCGGGGCACCGCTCCGGTGGGTGAAAAAGGGAGAAGGCCCCGTCTACAGCGGGGAACGTGCCCTCATCCGCACGGCGGGCGAGGCTATCGCGCAGGACTTCTTTTCCGGAGGGAAAAGTTTCGATGTGCCTGCGAACGGAGTCTTCTTTGTATATGCCTACCTCGATCCGGCCAATCCGCCGCAGGCGATCATGATCCAGTTTCACACCGGAGGCTGGAGTCATCGTGCTCTGTGGGGGAACGAAGCAAAAATCAATTTTGGCAGAACGGGAACCGCTGAAAAACTCGTCATGGGACCCTTGCCAAAGACCGGCGAATGGGTACGTCTCGAGGTGCCGGTGAAGAAATTTGGAATGAAGGCGGGCACCAAAGTGGGGGGATATGCATTCACCCAATTTGGGGGTACGGTCACTTGGGATCAGCTCGGGATGAGTGCTGAAGTGAATCCTTCGAAAGATCCCACCTGGTCCTGGAAGGTCTGGAAAGAGCAGAAGCAAGGGAAACGCAACGAGGAACTCCCCGAAAAACTCCGTGACCTCGTGCGAGGGAAAAAACCTGAGCAATGGAGCGAGGCGGAGCGCAAATCAGTCTACGAGTTTTGGCTCGCAAATGTCTACCTGGGTGCGAGCGAAATCGTAGCTCCGCTGCATCGGGAGAAATCTCCTCTGACGCAGGAAAAGGAGAAAATTGAAAAAGCGACTCCGATCACCCTGGTGATGGCGGATTTGCCGACCCCCCGCGAGAGTTTCGTGATGGTGCGCGGGCAGTACGATCAACCGGGCGAAAAAGTCTCGCGCGGAGTGCCCTCCTTTTTACCACCGCTCCCCGCAAAACCGGAGGACCGGGAGTACAATCGACTCGATCTCGCGAACTGGTTGGTCAGCGGGGATCACCCTCTCACCGCTCGGGTGACCGTGAATCGATTCTGGCAGCAGTTTTTCGGCACGGGGATAGTGAAATCGAGCATGGATTTCGGTTCTCAGGGCGAACCGCCGGTTCATCCGGAACTGCTCGACTGGCTCGCTCTCCAGTTTGTCGAAGACGGCTGGGACATGAAGCATCTCGTACGGCGCATCGTGACCTCTCACGCCTACCGCCAGAGCGCCGCCGTCTCTCCGGCCTTGAATGAACGCGACCCCGAGAACCGGCTTCTCGCTCGGGGGCCGCGACTGCGTCTCGATGCCGAAGTACTGCGGGACCAGGCTTTGTTTGTGAGCGGCTTGCTGGTTCCCACGATAGGTGGGAAGGGCGTGAAACCCTATCAACCACCGAACATTTGGGAGCCGGTCGCATTCGGCGGCAGCAATACCATGAAATACGTTCAGGAGACCGGTGAGGCGCTCTATCGGCGGAGCCTCTACACGTTCCTCAAGCGCACCGCACCACCGCCGTTCATGTCTTCCTTTGATGCCCCGAATCGGGAGCAGAGCTGCGCGGTTCGTGGACGGAGCAATACTCCGCTGCAGGCCCTGCAGCTGATGAATGACATTCAGCACATTGAAGCAGCAAGACAGTTCGCGGCGCGTATCCTCAAAGAAGGCGGAACGACTCCCGAGGAACGCATCCGCTGGGGATGGAGGGTCGTGACGGCTCGTTTTCCCGAAGCGGAGGAAATCGAGACCGTGATGAATGCCCTGACTCAGCATCAAAATCGCTACGATTCCGACCCGGTCGCAGCAAAAGAGCTGATCCAATACGGGGAAACGGTCGCAGACACCTCGGTCGAATCGGCGGAACTGGCCGCTTACACTCTCGTCGCCAACCTCCTGCTGAACCTGGATGAGGTGGTGGCGAAGAATTAAGTCATGAATCCCGCCATCGAATTTCACGAAGCCCTCACACGTCGTCGCTTTTTTGAAGGAGCCGGTCTCAAAGTCGGAGGAGTTGCCCTTGCCTCCCTCATGGGTCGCAAGGCTTTTGGCTCTTCGGTCGGAGGGGTTCAGATTTCGGATCAGGTGCATCCCGCCCTGCCGAATTTCCCGAACTTTGCCCCGAAAGCAAAACGGCTCATCTATCTGCACATGAACGGGGCACCGTCGCAGCTCGACCTCTTTGACTACAAACCCGGGCTGCAGAAGTTATTCGACACTGACCTCCCCGAGTCCATCCGGAAAGGGCAGCGAATCACCACGATGACTAGCGGCCAGGCGAGACTGCCTGTCGCACCGAGCATTTTCGGATTCAAACAGTGTGGCAAAAGCGGGATGTGGATGAGTGATCTCGTGCCGCACATGCAGGGGATCGCCGACGACATCGCGATGATCAAAACCGTGCATACCGACGCGATCAATCACGATCCGGCCTGTACTTTTGTCATGACTGGCAGTGAAATTCCCGGAAAACCGAGTCTCGGTTCCTGGATCAGTTACGGGCTCGGGAGCGAGAGCAATGACCTGCCCGCCTTTGTCGTTTTTACTCCGACTTTTCCGAAAGAGAGTCAGGCGCAGGCCCTCTTCACTCGCATGTGGAGCAGTGGATTCCTCCCTACCAAATACGACGGAGTCGCCCTGCGGGGCTCCGGGGACCCGGTCCTGTACGTGAAAAATCCTCCGGGAGTGAACCGGGATGACAGACGCACGATGCTCGACGCCCTCGGACGCTTGAATCAGCGGAATTACGAACGGCTCGGTGATCCCGAAACCCAGACCCGCATTTCTCAATATGAAATGGCCTTCCGCATGCAATCCAGTGTCCCCGAACTCACCGATCTCAGCGGCGAGAGTGCGGCCACTCTCGAAATGTATGGGCCCGACGTGAAGACTCCGGGGAGTTATGCCCACAGTGCGATCATGGCCCGTAGGCTCGCCGAGCGGGGTGTCCGCACCGTGCAGATTCTGCATCGGGGATGGGATCAGCACGGGAGCCTGCCAAAGCTCATCGCCGGTCAGTGTCGGGACGTTGATCAACCGACCGCCGCCCTGATCAAAGATCTGAAACTGCGTGGGCTACTGGAAGATACCCTCGTCGTTTTCGGAGGCGAGTTCGGCCGGACCGTGTATTCCCAGGGCACTCTCACGAAAGAGAACTATGGGCGGGATCATCACCCCAAGAACTTCTGCATGTGGATGGCCGGAGGTGGCGTGAAAGGCGGCATCACCTATGGGGAGACCGATGAGTTCAGCTATAATGCCGTCGAAAATCCCGTTCATCTCAATGATCTCAACGCTACCATTCTCCACTGCATGGGAGTCAATGACCGTCGTTTTACCTATCCGTTCCAAGGCCTCGAACAAAGACTGACCGGCGTGGAGAATGCAAATGTCGTGACGGGGATTCTGGGGTAGGGACAAGGGGAAAGGGCTTCGCGGGGGAGTGGGATCAGTTTTCGTACTTACCCGATTGGGCTTCCGAACTAGGTCTTAATGCCGACTCTATGAGAAAAATAGTATGTGAGAACCCGTGGCAGAAAACCATCCAGACAAAAATCTGTTTTTCGATAGGGTGAGCGGGGGACCATGCAATTTTGACCGAATCCGCGCTATTTTCCGGGGCATTCGCTCGTGAGGGGCCAAATCGCCAGTACAGGTTCGGGTCATTGACAAATCGGGTTCTAGAGACGTAGTGGGAGGGACCATGAAACGCAGATTCCCATCCGTTCTGGCGGTCCTCCTCTCGTCCTATGTTGTACTCAGCCAGACTGTGGCAGTTTTTGCTGCCACGGTAACCTGGGATGGATCGACTGATATGATCTGGACTCAATCGGATGCGACGAGCTGGTCTGGCTCGACCTATATGAGCGGGGATCTGGCGCAGTTTCTCGGAGCGGGTGCCGGGACGGTCACACTGAGCAGCGCGATCACCCCCGGTTCTGTGGTGGTAAACAGTTCTGCTTCCTACACGTTTACCGGGACGGGAATCTCCGGCACGGGAAGCACTCTGACAAAAAGCGGATCGGGGCTTTTGACTCTTCTCAACGCGAACACCTATACGGGACTCACAACGATTAACGGGGGTGGCGTCATCGATGTGGGAACAATCAGCAATCTCGCGATCAGCAACAGCAGTGGAATTTTCCTCGGATCATCCGGTAGCAGTGGAGTGCTCCAGGGCAACGGACTCTTCACTCGATCCCTCAGCGCCAATGCGACTCCCGGTGCCGGGCAGGTGTCGGGGCAGGAGGGGGGATTCGCCGCCCGAGGCGGAAATCTCACAGTGAACTTCGGCGGTGCTGGGGCGGAAATCGCGCTAAATACGAGTGGTTTTGTCTTCGGAAACAATTTTATTTTTGGATCCACAACAGCAGACAGCAAAGTAATCCTCCAGAACGGGGTGAACATCAATTCGACCGGAGGCCGCACCATAACCGTCGTGGCCGGGATCGGGGGGGAAGCGGCGACATCCGCAGAATTTACCGGAGTTGTTCGAGGCGGCGTATCTGCGGTTCAAATTCGGAAAAATGGAAACGGAATGCTCATTCTTTCCAATGCATCGAATTCGTTCGACGGACAGGTTCAGATCAACGGGGGAACTGTCTCCATTTCGACCATTCGAAATGTCGGAGAGGGAACCAGTTCCCTCGGATCTGCGACAACTGCGGCCAACGGAACGGTCCGAATTGGAAGCGGAGGCACTTCCGCGCGGCTGCTCTACACCGGAGCTGGCAATACCACGGACCGAATCATCGACATGGGAGGAACCACGGGAGGTGCCTCTCTGGACCAGTCAGGCTCGGGACTGCTTCTGTTTACCTCAAATCTTACCGCGACGGGAGCGGGTAATAAGACTCTGACCCTTCAGGGATCGACTGCGGGAACCGGAGAAATTTCGGGTGTTATCGGCAATCCGTCTTCCGGAGCCATCGCGCTCGTGAAAAGTGGCACGGGCACGTGGACCTTATCGGGGAGCAATACTTTCACGGGTGACTCGCGCATTGACGGAGGAATCCTGACTCTGACCAATGCACTTGCACTTCAAAATAGTGCATTTGATACCTCCGGGGCCGGATTCCTCAGTCTCGGCGTCGCGACTCCCACCTTTGGGGGGCTGAAAGGATCAACGAATTTGGCTACCTCGATTTCCAGCGGCTACGGAGGAATCACTAACTTGACCTTGAATCCCGGGGCGGGCGTAAGTCAAAGCTACGGCGGAATCATTTCCGATGGAGCGGCAAATATGAATCTCACGAAGATCGGGACTGGTAATCAAACCTTGACCGGCGTTTCCAGCTACACCGGCGAGACGAGGATTCAAACCGGTTCGCTCACTCTGGATGGCGGCAACAATCGGCTCAACGGAACGAGCGGAGTCGTTCTGGGCGATGCATCGACTAGCGGAAAACTCATTCTCGGCGGAGCGACGGTATCACATCAAACACTTACCAGTCTCACCACATCGGGCTCTGGGGGAAGCGTCGTGGGCGGAAATGCGAGCAACTCGATACTCACGATCAATCTGGCTTCGGGAACGAGCACCTTCTCTGGAACTTTGGGCGGTGGCGGGTCCAATGAAAATCGACTTTCTCTAACCAAAGCCGGAGCGGGCACACTCCTCCTCACGGCCTCTGACAATTCGTATTCCGGGCTCACGAATGTGATCGACTCGGGTGTCCTGGACGTAGGAACCATCAGCAGTGGAGCATTGAGCGCGAATAGCGGCCTGCTTTTGGGAAGTTCGGTCGTATCGAGCGGCAACTACGGAATTCTCCAGGGGAATGGGAGTTTCACCCGCTCCCTCAGTTCGAACACAACTCCCGGAGCCAATCAAGTTGCGGGCGCGGCCGGTGGATTTGCCGCGAGAGGAGGTGAACTCGTCGTGAATTTCGGGGGCGCCGGAGCCCAAATTGGCTTAAATCAGTCCCTCGCCATCTTCGGGAACAACTTCATTTTTGGTTCGACCACTGCGGACAGCAAGGTCGTTCTGGTCAACTCGATCAACCTGAACAGTGGATCTCCTAACGGTACGAGAACGTTCACGGTACGGGCCGGAATCGGAGGCGCTGATGCAACTTCCGCCGAGTTGCGAGGAGTGGTTTCCAATTCCCCCGGCTTCGACAATGGAATCAAAAAGGAGGGAGACGGTATGTTAATCCTCTCCGCGACAAACACCTACACGGGACCAACGATTGTCAACGGAGGAACGGTCCAGATCGGTGCAGGAGGAACAACGGGATCGATCGCAGCTGCGGGAACAATCACTGTCGCGAACGGAGCCATCCTCGCCTTCAATCGGTCAGACGCATTGACGATCGGCAACGCCATTACTGGTGCCGGTTCAGTCCTGCAGGTGGGGGGTGGCACAACCTTGTTGACGAACGGAAATACTTTCACGGGAGGCACAACCGTGTCGGGAGGAACACTGTTAGCTAACAACGGGACGGGGAGCGCAACGGGAACCGGAGATGTGTTGGTGGAAGCGGGCGCGACACTTGGAGGCACCGGAACGATATCGGGAAATACTTCTCTTGCTGGCACCGCGACCCTCACGGGCGGGACCGTGACTGACGTCGGGACCCTCACATTTGGGGGTGATCTGACGACTGCCGGCGGTTCGACCTGGCTGATCAATTTGGTGCAGGATACGACTATGATGAGTGATCTCATCCAGGTGCAGGGTACCGGAGCAACTCTTGCGATTTCGGGATCAATATTGAACCTTGTAACCACCGGCAATTTTTCCGTCGGAAACACCTATACGATCGCCAACTACTCTTCGCGGACGGGGTTTTTCTCCGGATTGAATGAGGGGGACCTGATTTCGGGATATCAGATCAACTACGGAAATGGTACCAATGGGGCCATTACTCTGACGGCGGTTCCCGAACCCGCGACGGTAATCTTCCTCCTTGTGCTCGGTCTTCCAGTTTGGTGGTGGGTTCACCCGCGCTACGTAAAACGACGTGCCCATTGCGGCGGAGGCGCACAGTAATTAAGCGCGATTTGCCCTCTACGCTCCGGTCTTCTTAAATCTCACCGCCCCTTGGTTTCGGAAGAAGGGAACGAAGGGTTTGAAAAAGGAAATTTCAGGTAATAACATTCTTCTACAATTTAGCACAAATGAAATCCCCGTTCCTTGCTTTGGTCCGTCCCTTCCTCGCGTTTGTTCTCGCGGCGATGATTCCGCTTTCGTTTTCGACCGCTCAGGAATCTGGAGAAAACAACTCCCTGCGAATACTGTGTTACAACATCCACTATGGGCAGGGTAACGACGGAGCCTATGATCTGGAGCGGCTCGCCGAAGTGATCAAGGCGGTTAAACCCGACCTCGTGGCGCTGCAGGAAGTTGATGTTGTGGTGCGCCGATCAGGAAAGGTACATCAGGCGCAAAAGCTTGGCGAACTGACGGGTCTGAAAGTGCAATATGGTCCCACGCAGCATTTCGAGGGCGGGCTTTTCGGAAACGCGGTGCTCACGAACTTACCGATTCTCCAGGTACTCATTCATCCGCTCCCCTATACGGAAGCGACCCCGGAGCTGACAACCTACCCGCGAGCGGCGATTGCCGTGACCGTGCAGGGGCCGAATGGAAAACCGCTCCGCTTCATCAGCACTCATCTCCAACACAATGTCGAAGAAGACAGGATCGAAGAGGCACACGCTCTCAATGAGCTTTTCGCCGCAGACGGCGACTCGATCCCGAGCATCCTCGCAGGAGACATGAATTCCGTTCCGGAATCTGAGCCGATGAAGGTTCTTTTTTCGAAGTGGTCAAATGCGATGGATGAGGAGGCTGCGCCGACGGTGCCCTCGAAGAATCCGACGTCCCGTATTGATTATATTTTGTACCGGTCTGACAAGCAGATCACGGTGGAGGAGACAAAGGTCATTAACGAACCGATGGCCTCAGATCACCGTCCGGTTTTTTCGGTGCTGAAATTGTCGGCGGAGTGACCATACGATTCATCCCATCGGATTTCCGATGGGATTTGAGATGTCGCCGACCCCCTCTGAGTTGCGACAGTGGTGATCGTCCCATATGTCGCAGATGACGATGGCCGTTTTTGTGGCATCCCATTTCCCCGGTTCTGTGCGGGAGTGGTAGCGACCGGATTTCGGGGCCGTCTCCACCCTCGTGGCGAAAATTCAGTTCCAAGGCGGGCGGCTCGGCGGCTCGGGGGCGCGAGTTGCCCCAGACGAACCCCGCCCGCTGACGGGGGATTACGCGGGAGTGCTGAAGATCGGTGCTGATATAGGAAATGCTTGTTTCCAATCTCTTTTGCGATCTTTTCGACGGACTGGTCGGGGGAGATTGTATTGCCTTCCCGATGAGGGCATCACAAGGTTCATCGCAAATGTTTCTGGAAACAGGCAAGAGTGCGTTCCCAGGCAAGTTCTGCCTGCGCTTCGTCGTAGCGATCTGTGGAATCGTTGTGGAAACCGTGATTTGCCCCTGGATAGAGGTGCATGACATAGTCGACTCCCGCTTGTTTTAGATCGGTCTCATACTCAGGCCATTCTCCATTGACTCGTTTGTCGAGTTCCGCCAACTGGATCACGAGCGGCGCTTTGATGTTTTTTCGGATCTCTTTTGCCGCCGGTGTTCCATAGAAAGGAACGCCGGCATTGAGATCATCACCGAGAACAGCCGCGAGCATGTTCACAATGTACCCGCCGAAACAAAACCCGACCGCTCCGATCTTCCCATTGGAGAGTTCGTGTCCTTTGAGAAATCGCGCCGCTGCGAGGAAATCGTTTTCCAATTTTGTTTTGTCCATCGATCCCTGCATGGAACGGCCTTCGTCGTCGTTTCCCGGATATCCTCCGAGCGGAAAAAGACCGTCAGGAGCAAAGGCTACGTACCCCGCCTTCGCAACTCTGCGTGCCACATCCATAATGTAAGGGTTTAGGCCTCGGTTTTCATGCACGACAAGGACCGTTGGTGTTTTTTCCTGACGCTCGGACGGGACCACCAGGTAGCCTCTGCATTCTCCGTGCCCCTCAGGGGAATTGAAGGTTTCGTAGGTCGCCTTAATCTCGGGGTCGTTGAACGAAACCTGTTCCGCTTTTGCATAGTCCGGTGACAGCGCCGCCAGCAGCGTGCCCATGGTCAGGCCGGTTGTGGTGATCGAAGAAAGACGATTGAGAAAGGTCCGTCGGTCAATGATGCCGTGGGCATACTCATCATACCAATCAAAGGCAACTTGCGGGATGGGGCGGGATTCGGTTTCCGGATTTGTCATGCCAGAGAGTGGGGAACGGCAATGGATTTGTAAATCCGAAAATTTGTTCAAGTTTTCGTCACAGGGGGGAACGGACATGCGCAAAGAGAACCCAACCAAGGTCAACTCGTTTCCCTTTCGTGTTCGAGAGGTTTTCTCCGTTTTACCGAAATACATCAAATGGACCTGTTCCAGGATTGACAGCGCGGGGAGAAATCATTGAAACTCCGCCTTGTGGAATCCGATACAAATCCCGGTTCGAGGCGACCGCTGAAATCACGAGCCTCTTTTTGGGCTGTCGCATTTTCCGGGTGGCTCATACGCTCGGGAGTCACAGCCAATTCTATCTCAGTGATGAGTGTGGTGTTTTCGCTGGGAGCAGGGGCTCTTTTTACGGCCATTGCCCTGAATCAAGTATCGGAATTCTGGTTTCCTGCGGGAGCTCTCCTGATCCAGTTGCGACTGATTTGCAATCTTATGGACGGCATGGTCGCGATTGAAGGAGGGAAAAAGAGTCCGGTGGGAGACCTTTTTAATGAAGTTCCGGATCGGCTCGCTGACCTGTTGATTCTCGTTCCCCTGGGGCTCAACGTCTCCGTCCAACCGCTCGGAATCCATCTCGGATGGGCGGTCGGAACTCTGGCAGTGGCAACCGCCTATGTTCGCCTACAAGGGGCGAGCCTGACTGGTCGTCACGAGTTTTGCGGTCCGATGGCAAAACCTCATCGTATGGCATTGGTTACGATTGCCTGTTTGCTGCTGCCGTTTCTCCCGAACGAGTGGAATGCATTGCAGTGGATTCTCATCGCGATGGCAACGGGTGAAGTCGTCACTCTCTGGAGGAGACTTTCAAGAATTGCTTCACTACTGAGGAAGAAATAGCAATGGCCCGGAACTTACTCGCATCAGTGGTTCGTTTTGTCACCGGAGTGAGAATCCATGAACTCGAAGATTGGACGGGAGAAGCCTGCGTCTTTTTTGCGAATCACTCGAGTCATCTCGATGCCCTCGTGATCTGGGCCGCGCTGCCTGCTGAAGTTCGTGATCTGGTGTCTCCGGTTGCGGCACGGGACTACTGGGAAAAGGGTAGGGTGAGGCGGTGGATTTCAACGAAGGTTTTCCACGCCATATTGCTGGAACGATCCGGTCGTCCGAGATCACGCGAACATCCTATGCAGCCTCTCGTTGATGCCATTCGCCAGGGTCGTTCGATTATTGTCTTTCCGGAAGGCACCCGCAGTGAAGATGGACGGCTGAATTCATTTCGAGCCGGTTTGCACTATCTTCGTGAAAAATTTCCGGCGGTTCCCATGATACCGGTCAGTCTTGAAAATTTGAATCGTATCCTGCCCAAAGGACAAAGATTGCCGGTTCCGCTGATCGGCCGGATTCGTGTACACCCGCGAATGAGCTTCATGGAAGACGAAAATCGCTGTGAGTTCCTCGCACGTGCCCGTTCCCTCGTGCTCTCCGGCTTGTCTTGGGAATGCGGAAGATCGGAACATTCCACCCCATTGGAAAATAAATGAATCGGGATCTGTTATTAATGATGGCCGGGGTCTTGATCCTACTCGTTGCCGCAAGCATCGCCGGCTGGATCATGGCTCGCAGGGCGCAAAGCGAGGAACGGAAGAAGGGGGTTGCGAATTTCAATGCGCGGACAAAATCCTGGTGGGTCATGGCTGCGGTTTTCGGGCTTACCCTCTGGCTCGGCCATTGGACTACGGTTGTGCTTTTCGGTTTGATCTCGTTTCTAGCATTGAGAGAATTCATCACGCTGAACCGGACCAGGCCTTCTGATCACCACGTGCTGTTCTGGAGTTTCTTTGTCTTCATTCCTGTTCAGTATTTTCTCATCGGAATTCAGTGGTATGGAATGGCGAGCATTTTTATCCCTGTCTACGTTTTCACTTTTATTCCGATTCGAAAGGTGCTGGCGGGAGACGTGGAGGATTTTCTGGCGACGACCGCGAAGATTCAGTGGGGTGTCCTGACATGTGTATATTTTGTCAGTCACATGCCTCTGATCATGACTCTACCCGTCAAGGACTGGGATCGAGGGAACGGAGCCCTCCTTTTCTTTTTTGTCTTCACGGTTCAGGCGAGCGACGTCTTTCAATACCTTTGGGGAAAGAGCATCGGAAAACGGAAGATTGCACCCCGTTTCAGTCCTAACAAAACAGTTGAAGGCACCATCGGCGGGATTCTCTCCGCGACTCTGGCAGGCATGGCTCTGAGTTGGGTGACACCCTTCAGTCCCGGGGAGGCGGCGCTCATGGCGCTGTTGATTTGCACCGCAGGGTTCTTTGGTGGCCTTGTCATGTCCGCGATCAAACGAGACCTTGGCGCAAAAGACTGGGGAACAGGCATTGCCGGACACGGAGGAGTGATGGATCGGATTGATTCCCTCTGTTTCGCCGCACCGTTATTCTTTCATCTCACCGGATTCTATTTCGGAACCGGTGTTGATCCCCGTCCACCGGAATGGATTCTGCACTTTCTCGGTAAATAGGGGAAGGAGCGAGAGGTTGCGAATCTCTGTCTTCAAACGGATTTGATCCTGCAGCTGCGAATTCTTCGGAGCTAAGAAGGGACGTTTGGAGCCGTTCGAATGAGACTTCCAGATCGGATTGCTCTTACTTGCGGTTCTTTCCTCACGACTCCACCTTGGGGCCGCTCCTATGATTCATTGTCTTTCTGCTACCTTCTTTACCTTCCTCCTCTTGTCCCCACTTTCCGCTCAGGAACCGGTGACAACGAACTCGACTCCCATCGAGGTGGAAAAGGTCACCTCAGACGAAGCGATACAAAAGCGTATTCGAGGGATTTTTGATGCCGTGGGAGGATTTGAGCAAATCGACATCACCGTCAAGTCGGGGGTGATAACACTCAGCGGAGAGGTTCCCAGCGCGAAGATCAGAAAAGATGCGATCTCGCTTTCGGACCGAACGGACGGAGTTGTGATCACTCTGGACCGGATGACCGAGCCGGTTGAGATTACCAGCCAGTTTACCCCGGCCTATGAAAAATTGAAGCAGATGGGAAGAACCATCATCGTGAAGCTACCGCTCATCGGGGCTGCGATGCTAATCTTGTTGCTCGCCCGGCTGACTTCCCGACTTCTCGGAAAGCGGCGAGGCTGGATGAACCGTTTTCAATTTTCCTCTCTCGGGAGAGATCTAGCTCTGCGCATTTCAAGACTGGTAATCTATCTGGTCGCTCTTTTGGTTGTCCTGGAGTTGCTCGATGCCACCGCGATTGTAGGTGCGGTTATCGGAGCTGCAGGTCTTGCTGGTATCGCCCTCGGATTTGCCTTCAAGAACATTGTGGAGAACTACCTTGCCGGTGTAATTCTCAGCACTCGCAATCCTTTTGAGATAGGTGACGCTGTCGAGATCGATGGCAAGGCGGGTAAGGTTGCCCGCCTTACTTCGCGGGATACGGTTCTCGTTACTCTGGACGGAAACCATCTCCGCATCCCGAACGCGATGGTAATGAACTCCGTTCTTTTGAACTACTCGCGCAATCCCTTGCGGCGTTTTGACTTTTTTGTTGGAGTTTCCACTGACTTTGATCTCAGCGAAGTACGGCGTATCGCGGTGGACACCTTGCGGAAGAATCCTGCTGTGCTCAAGGATCCCGCGCCCATGGTAGTGATTGACAGTCTTGGCGACAGTGCTGTTTTGATGCAGTTCTTTGCCTGGATTGATCAGAACCACCACAGCTTCCTGAAAGCAAAAAGCGAATCGATTCGTTTGATCAAGGAGGCTTTCGATGAAGCTGGGATCGAAATGCCGGAGCCGATTTATACAGTTCAGTTGCGCGGGGAAAATATTCTCTCGCCGGAGAGTGATACCTCAAGAAAGGTATTGAAACCCGAGAGAACGGTTTCCCTTCCCAAAGATTCTGCAGAGGAGGATCTCACTGTTGACCGATCCATTGATGAGCAGATTGAAGACGAAGAAGAACTTTCCAGAGAAGAGAATCTGCTGTCTTCTCCCTCGCCGTAGTCAAATCTCCGCATACAAAATCAGCGGATAGAAAGCGCTATTGCGGTATGATGAGTGTTTGAGTGCCCCGGCACAATCTGCTATGCCTGCCAGAATCTCAAAATTGGATGCATTCCAGAGGATTTTCAGATATCTCCTTCTCTTCCTCCTCGGCCCCTGCCAGTTCTGTCGCCCTTCTTCCAGCGGATAAACCGGCGACTGCAAAAAGTCCGGAGCCGTTACCAGTCACCGTTTTCATGGTTGGAGATTCAACGATGGCGGATTATCACCTGAAATCAGCCGGACCGATTCGGGGTTGGGGCAGATGTTACCTCTCCATTTTCTGCCGAATGATTCCATCGTAAATCGGGCTGTTTGCGGATACACGACAAAATCCTGCCTCGCAAATCGATGGCCCGATATCGCTTCTGTAATTCAGCCTGGCGACTACGTGATTATTCAGCTTGGACACAATGACAGTAAGTCAAATAAGCCCGGATACTGCCCTGTTTTCGGAACTTACAAGGAGAACCTGGAGCGCCTCGTACGCGAAACAAGAGAAAAACAGGGGATTCCGGTCCTTGCCACTTCGGTAGCCCGCCGCGCCATCTCAAGATTGGCGGTCGCCGACGTGACCATGAGCTCTGGGTGTAGCTTCGGGAGGAGTTGGGGAACGTGGAACGAATACCGTGAAGTAGTATTTTGTGGTATGTTCGTCGGGAATAGTTCAATTCCTGTCAATGAAATTAACGGATACCGTGCGGGAGACATTCTTCCTTGAGACGGTTAGAGGTGGATGAAACGATTTGGACTATTTGCAGAATAATGCAACGTCGACCAATCCCTTTGATAGAGCGAATGCGCTAAAATCCGCTGGGGTTAATTCGCTTCAACAGCTGTAAGAAAGCCGCCGAGTGTGTTGGGTCGATAAGGTGACATAGCTCGTGAGCGACGACGTGGCGAGCGAACTCAGGTGTTTGGGTGGTGAGAAGCCAGTGGAAACGAATTTTACGCGACGCACTGCAACTCCCCCACCGGCTACCCAGCTCTCTCACATCAAACGGCGGAGGCTCTATACCCAACTTCTTCGAGAACTCTTCGATCCATTGAGGCAGCGCAAGTTGAAGCTGCTCGCGGAACCATCGCTTAAATAGCTGATGCCCGACATCAGGGTTCGAAGGCTCGGCAAGATATAAATGGAACCTGCCTCCCGCTTGTTCAAGCCACGAGCGTTTTCCCTCCACCTTGTGTATCCTCAGCAAATACTGTCTCCCAAAGAAACGGATGCTGTCACCTGCCTTGAGCACCTGTGGATAAATCGGAGCGTGACGTCTCGCAAGATCGAGCTTCTGGAGAATCCAGGCACCCTTTTTCAAGACCAATGGGCGTATCGCCGAAGCACGCATCCCTGCCGGCGCGGCTACCTCGACCCATGGACCACAAACCGTGATCCCGAGTGTTTTTCGCTCGCGTGACCGGCGGATCTTATACGCGATCTCCGTGTTGCCGAATCGGACGGCGTCCCGATGGAATGTTCCTGCCATAAGTCAGCGACGGAGGTGTACCTTGGCGAGCTCCATCAATGAGCCCACGAGTGGTTCGATCGCATCGGCGGGAATCGTGTAATCAAGGCGTAGCCGCCGCTTGATCGCCCGGCGCATGTCGCGCATCACCTCTTCCTTGGTCTCCCAGTCGATCACGGCGATTTCCTGGAGATCGGCGAGGATCTCTCGCGTCAGTTTTGGCAGGTCAGGCTCCGTGTCTTCGGCGACACCCTCCTTCGGTTTTTCGAGGGCCTTTTGAATGGCGTGGAAGAAGGGAAGTTCCTCTGTCTTCACACCCTGACGGCCGGCCTCCTGATCGCGTTGCCGCATCTCACGGGCGAGTTCGCCGAGGAGGCGGAATTCGGCGATGTCATCAAGACGGCTGGCCTTCCGTTCGCCGATGATGCGGGCGAGGCGTTCGCAGAGACTTTCGAAGAAGACGGGATCTTCATGCAGCTTCACGCTGATCGTATGCCGGATTGCGTGCTCCATACGCATCGCCTTCGCACGCGGGCTGCGCAGTTTTTCAATCTCCACCGAAAAGTCTTCACCGAGAATATCGATCGGTTTGAGCAGTGGGATGATCTCTTCGCCGCGGACGTGACGGTCGATCAGTTGCCGGATCCGGGCCGAGCAGTCGGGGATGGACAGATCGCGTTCCTGAAAGGCGCTTTCGGCCTCTTTCCGCACCCGCCGGTACCAGGCGAGGTCGGGGAGAAAGTCGAGCGCCCGCGGATCGGGGAGCAGTTGCTCGATCGAGTGGTAGAAGTCCCGGTATCGGGCGAGGAAGATGGCGCGTCTATCGTCGGCTTCGATTGCCTCCAGCCACGGTTCGATCACCTTCCGCGAAAGGCCTTTCGGGAAACAGTCGGCGAGATCGTTATGGCAGGCCCGCAGGCGGGCGTAGGCCTCTTCTCCGAGGCGCTCCACAAGGATCTCACCGGGATCGACATCCTCGTGCAGACCTTCGAGGGCCTGATCCAGAAAGCCGGAGACACCCCAATAATCCACCACCAGCCCCCACTCTTTGCCGAGTTCGGGCAGGGGGCGGTTCACCCGGGCGATCGCCTGGAGCAGATTGTGTTCCCGCAAGGGTTTGTCGAGGTAAAGGACCCTCTCGACTGGAGCATCGAACCCTGTCAGGTATTTTTCGGCGACGACGATTAGGGCAAGACGGTCCGGCGGATCGTTGAGAAACTGCTCGATGATTGCCGATTCGTTGGCGAATTTCCGTTTCAGCTCCCAGAGCGCGTCGTCGCCTTTCGGCGGATCGGAGATGAGGAGGGCAACTTTACCCGGCAGGAGCCGGTCGAGCGCCTCGTAGTAGCGGGCCGCCGCCTTTTGCGAGCAGGCCGCGACCTGTCCCTTGAAGCCATCGGCCATAAAGTTCTCGCGGTAATGTTTCGCGATGTCGTGGGCGATCATCTCGATGCGGTCCTCGGCCTCGGCGATGCGGCGCATCGTCGCTTCCTTCTTCTTCACCAGTTCGCGCTGTTCCTCGGTGAGATGGACCAGCTCCGCGTCGAAGATCGGGTCGAGCCGCTTGCCCCACACGGCGAGGTCGGGAAGGCGATTTTCATAAAGGATCGGGACGGTGGCTCCGTCCTGCACCGAGACGGGCATGGTGTAGCGGTGGATATAGCTGCCGAACTTTGCGAGGGTTTTTGCGATCGGCGTACCGGTGAAGGCGATGAAGCAGGCGTCGGGCATGGCCTCGCGGAGCCGCGCGTTGAAGACCCCGTATTCGGTGCGGTGGGCCTCGTCAATCAGTACGATGATCTTGCCGCCACGGTGCATCGGCACCTTGATCCGGTGCAGGCCCTTGCGCGTGAGGTCTTCTTCGAATTTCTGGATCGTCGTCAACAGGGTCTGGCCCTCGGCATTGTCGAGCAACTGTCCGAGATGGCGCACGCTCGCGGCGGTCACGGGATTTTCGAAGCCGCAGTTCCGGAAGGTGGTCGCGATCTGGCGGTCGAGGTCGCTCCGGTCCGTTACGATGACGAGACCCGGATTCTCCAGTTCAGGTGAGCGTCGCAGGCGTAGGGCCAGCCACAGCATCGTCAGGCTCTTTCCGCTGCCCTGGGTGTGCCAGATCACGCCGCCGCGTTGTTTCAGTGGTCCGCGTCCGCGGTCGGAGACGCGATCGTCGGCATCGATGACGGCCTCCCATTGTTGATAGCGGGCCAGCTTTTTCACGAGCCGACCGCCGCGCCGCTCGTAGGCGACAAATCCCCGGAGAAAGTCGAGCAGTTGCGCTGGTTCGCAGAGCGAGGCGAGGGTTTCATCCTGCGGTGTCGGGGTGCGGCCCAGCGCCGAGGTGAGACTCTCCTCGGTGAAGGGGCGCAGGCTCTTCCAGCGGGCGTAATGGCGTAGTTCAGTCGCGACCGTGCCGTAGCGCGCGTCGTGCCGGTTGAGGGCGAGGCAGAAATGGATGGTCTCGAAGAGGCGCGGAGCTCCAGTTTCGGCGCGTTGATAGGCGAGTAGATCCCCGACGCCCTTCTCGATCGCGTGGGGATCGGCGGGATCCTTGCACTCGATTACAACGAGAGGCAGACCGTTGACGTGAATGACAAGATCGAAGCGCCGTTCGCGCTGCGGTCCTTTCACCACGAATTCTTCGGTGACGAGGAACTCGTTGTTCGACACCGTCTCGAAATCGAAGAAACGCACGCTGCGTCGCATCGGCGGTTGCCCGGGGACTGAGGCGGGTTCCTCGACGCTGACCCAGCGCGAGAGGAGCACGTGGAGCCGTTCGTTCGCCTCGAGGAGATCCGGACCGGCGGTTTGGCGCAAGGTGAGGATCGCCTGGCGCGCCGCGCCTTCCCCGAGACCCGGATTGACGCGTTTCACGGCAGCGAGAAGGCGCGACTCCAGCCACGGGTCGGAAAGGGTGCCGCGTTCCTTGGTGAGTTCCGCGCCCGTCGTCGCCGAATAGCCCAGCACGTCGCGGAGAAGGGCGAGGGCGGGGGTCTGGCTGTCGGGGCGTTCGGGCATGATGAAATTTCTGAATTTCAGCCGAAGAGAATTTGATCTGGGTATTTTTGAAGGATGTATACCAGGTCTTCGAAGGTTCCTCCGTTGTGTCGTGGCGGATCGAAATGGATTCGATGTTGAATACCCGGAGAGAAAATTGCGGAATATCGGTTCTTAAGTGATTCGGCGGCTGCTGACTCTTCGGGGATGAAGAGCGAGCGGTCGTAAATAAACATCCGATTCAAATCTTGATTCGGACCGAGCGCCGACTTTAGGAAATACTGCATGTAGATGTCTGTCGCGGGCAGACTGTATCCGCAGATGATCAGATTCTTACAGGCGCGGATGCAGCGCAATGCTTCGGCCCAAGTTGATCCCCCGAGACTATTTGTCGCTTTGTTGAAGACCGGAGGAAGAATCAAAGGATCTTCAAGGGCCGTCACAAGGCGATGTCCGGCTGGTTTATCAGTTTTGTCCTTCTCCGAACGAGGAAAATTTAGAGAGCCATGGAGTTTGCAGAGGTTGATTCGAAGCACGTAATCGTCATCATCAACGGGTGACGTAGTGGACTCACTGAGCTTTAGCCCCCAGTTTGATTCGTATCGCTCGCCCCTTGTCTCCCACCGAACGAATTTTGCGTCAAATACGACCTCATCAAATGCAGACGCCCCGTACCGGATCAGAACCGATCTCCATGGAAATCCTTTATTCCGCTCGTCGAAGTAACGAAACCCCGTGAGTACGCGCATCAAAGAGCGTTCCAAAACAAGGTCGTAATTGAACGTGACAATAGGTGGGACTGGAAGCTTTGTATCCCGGGACCATTTAAGAAGCGAATTCCAAAACTCCTCATAGAGATAGTTCCTGCCCTTCTCTGGATCGGTTTCAATGTTTCCGTCGTGCTTGACGTTGCATGTGATTTCAATCGTCTTCGCAATTCCCTTAGTGATCGCTTCGAGGCGGTTCTTTTCCTTCTTTCCACCCGCCATGGCGTTGAACGATAGAATCGAGAGGAGATCCTCGATGTTCCACATGTCGAACGAGGCTCGGCCATGATAGCCATCCAAATCCTCACGAACGCCAAGGGCATTCTCTAGAATTTTTCGGTCGGCGGGCGTGATTGCTCCCTCCGGACCGCGCCCTGTCCGTGCGAGATTCCACATCGTGTCAATGAAGTTCGACATTAACGGAATCCCGGCGTTGAAGCTTGCGCCCGCACCAAGGATGATAACGTTTCCGGAGGGTTCGCTCATGAGAGGAGATCTTGGCAAAGCGCATGCTTCGCGAATCGCAGAAAATCTGTAGTTGCTTCAGATTGTGAAATTCGCTCGTCGAACGTCGAAATGAGTGAAGCGATGTTCCGCTGAGTTTCAACCGAGTCCGGAATATTGACGCGTATTGCAGAGAATTGATCGAAATATAGACGAAGCCGGTCGTCTGTCAGACCCTGCGAAAATCGATGAAAGAGACGAATCGTTTCAGGCATCTTGAAGAGATAGCTCGCAAATAGTGGGTCTATTCTATCACTCGGGTTGAGAACGACGTAGGCTGGGCTAACGAGTCCATCGCATGGCGCTAAGCCGGAGACGCCCTGCCACATCCGCATCATATTATACGCGATGTCATTTTTCCGGACTAAGGCGTGCGATTCATCTGCCAATTCGGATTCGATGCGTCTACCCAAGTCGGAGCGTGCGACCACCCCGGAGTTCATTGTGACCGAGAGAATTGGCAGTCCCGAGATACCGGGTTCCCTTCTCTCGGAGAAAAGTTCGCCAAGATAGTGCTCGGACCAGCCAACGCGTTGGACTTGGTTTTCTTTAGTTTTCATACCCAAACTCCTTCAACAATTCATTCATCTTCTTCTCCGCCTCATCGCGCTTCAGCTCCAACTCCCGCAGTTTCGCCAGCTCCGCCACCACATCCAACCTCGGCGGTGGATCCATCGCATCAACATGGCGGGTGATGTTAAGGTTGCCCTTGTGTTCCTTGAGCACCTCCTTCACCGCGACAACGGCGGCGTGTTTTTCAAGACTGGATCGCGTGCCTCCCCCCGGAGCGGGGTGTGTCGCGCCGAACCAGTCGCGGAGCGACGCGGAGCCCCGTTCGATTTCGGCGAGGCGCGTGTCAAAGTCCTCGTGAATTCGAGGGGCAAGTTCCGACGCCGGTCCACCTGCGCGCTCGATCTGGCGGTCGCGGTGTCGCGCGAGTGCCGCCTTCCACGTCGTGGCGATGGACTCGACCGCTTCCACGGTGCGACCGGGGTCGGCCCATCCGTGAAAGATCGCGGCGATCCTCAGGACATCGACGGGATCGAGGAAGTTGCGGGATTTTCCCTCGCGGTAAAGGCCATCGGTCGAGGCATCAACGATGAGGACGCGCCCCTTCCGCTCAGGGGCTTTGTTCCAATTGCAGATGACAAGGGCGGCGGGAATCCCGGTGCCGAAGAAGAGGGAGGCGGGGAGACCGATGATGGCCTCGATCAGGTCGTCCTTCAGCAATGATTCGCGTATCTTCGCCTCCGACCCACCGCGGAAGAGGACTCCATGGGGTAGAACCACGCCGGCCATGCCGCGACGCTCGCGGACGGACTCGATCATGTGGAGCAGGAAGGCCATGTCGCCCTTCGTCTTCGGTGGGATGCCACGCTCGAAACGATGGTAAGGATCGGAGCTTGCTGAATCGGCACCCCAGTCCTTCAAGGAAAAGGGCGGATTGGCGATGACGCGGTCGAAGGCATCGAGTGACCCGTGAGTGGTGAACTTCGGTGATCGGATCGTATCGCCGGCGCGGATGTCGGCGTCGGGGAAGCCGTGGAGGAGCATGTTCAGACGGCAGATCGCCCAGGTGCCGATGTTTTTTTCCTGACCGGTCAGGGTGAGATTGCGCGGATTCCCCCCGCGCTCCTCGATGTGATGCCCGCACTCGATCAACATACCGCCGGATCCGCTCGTGGGATCGTTGATCCGCATGCCTTCGCGGGGATCAAGCAGCTCCACGAGGAGGCGTACAACTCCGCGCGGGGTGTAAAACTCGCCGCCCTTTTTCCCTGCCGTCTCCGCAAATCGCTCGATGAGAAACTCGTAGGCATTCCCGAGCACGTCGGGCTCGAGGAGATCGCGGTTCCCGAGCGGAATCCTCGCGAAGTGCGCGAGGAGACGCTGCATCAGACCGTCCATCGTCGCCGCGTCGCCGAAGCGGCGCTCGTCGTTGAAGCGGACTCCGGCCAGGACGCCGCTGAGGTAGGCCGAGTTCGTGTCTTCGATGGCGACGAGGGCCTTGTCGATCGCCTCGGCGCGGTTTTCGGCGACCTTCATCAGCGAGGGCCAGCGCGATTCGACCGGCAGGAAGTAGGCCCCGTCGTCGTATTCGTCGGGATCATCGGCAATGGCTTCAGCTTCGGCGGGCGACTTTCCCGCCTCCCGCCATTCCCGCAGGATTTCCTCGCGCCGTTCGAAGAAGACGTCGGAAAGCCGCTTCAGGAAAAGCAGGGAGAGGATGTGATTCTTGAAATCGGCGGCATCGACGGCACCGCGCAGGATGTCGGCGGCGCCCCAGAGCTGGCGGTTGAGTTCTTCGCGGGTGAGCATGGGGGAATGATCAGGGGTCAGGTAAGGTGAACGTGGACTTGTTCCTGGGTTTCAGGGGGAAGGGTTTCGAGTTCCATCAGAAAGTAATCAACGGAGCGTTCGCCCATGTAGATTCCGAGGCGGGAAGCCAGCGTGTAATCGACGTCGATCATCGCCTCTTTCTCGTAGGTCCGAATCAGATCGTGCGGGTGGGCTGCGCAAATGGCAAGCAGCGTTCGCAGTTCTTTGGCGATAAGTCGGGCGAGTTCGGTTCGATCCAAGTAAGCGGTTTCGCTGGCATACGGATCAAAGAGCCTCGCCAAGGGGCGATCGGGAAGCGCCTCGACCAGTTCTCTGACTTCCGGCCAAAGTGACGAGTTCGGCATCGACGTGCCATCGCCACGTTCGGTTGTCAGGATTGTGGTTTCCGGGCGGGCCGTCTGTATGAGAAGGCGTGGTGATCGAGATTTGGAATCGTGAAAGGGCATCGGAAGCGTTGGGTTAAATGCAATTTCGTGCGCGAGAGCAAGCCGGGTCTCAGCAGCGGCAATCGCGGAATCATGTGCGGTGACTGCCGCGTCGAGAAACTCCACAATCCTCCGTTGCTCCTCCATCGGTGGAACTGGAACTTGAAGTTGGGAGATCGCGGCGGTCGTGAGGTTCATTTGCGAGGTCGCGGATTGGGATACGGCCTTTAATGAAATTTTCCCGCTCGAGCTGCTCAGCCAGGCGTGGAGAAAGCGCGGAAGAATCGTCTCGGGCGTTGCCACTCGAATCCGAATCAAGCTTGACGCAAAGACCGGGGAAGGACGCTGGTCCCAATCCGCTGCAATGATTCCGCAGCGAAGGCTCGCTTCCGTCGACTTGGCGGTAACGAGGATATCCCCGGACTGAACCTGGAATCGGGAATCCGGTGCCGAAGCGGCAAGGACTTTGACTAGAGTTTCCGACCCCGGCGAAAACTCAGCATCGAATTTCAGCGACGCCGGCATTAAGGCAAGGACCAGTGCCCCGCCGCCCGATGTCTCCGGTTCAGAGGCACTCACTGGAAGACCGGAGTGAACCTCGGCAACGCGATGCAGCGGGCGGCGGGGAGTAGTCATGGTTGTTCAGTACTTCCAAACATCGGCGACGACACGCCCGTAAACGTCACGGGCCTGAATGTTGCAATGAACACGGTCTCCGACACTAAGAAGGAGTGCGTTCGTGATGTAAACGCCGCCCACCGGACTCGGATCGGGTTTTGTGTCACCCGAGAATTGGATCTTCTCGGTGGAGTTGTAGGTGTGGGTATTGATGGGATCTTGCCATAATACGCTCATTTCGAACGTATTCGCGTCGATCCCCCTGCTTTTGGTTCCGCGGATTTTATCCATTTTTTTTAGCGCCCAACGAACGCTGCGGGTACCGGAAGACAGCTACACTCGCAGCTCTCCTTGACAGTTCCCTCCAAAAGCGCCTAGAATCGCCGTAGTCGCCCGACTCGGTTTGCTGGACCGCCTTTATTGGGAACCCGGCACCCGCACCCGCCTTTTTGGCGGGTGCGTTCGTTTTCGGGATGAAGGGACACTAAGCAGGAGGAGCGGAGGCGTCAACTTTTTTCGTAGCGACGCTACGATAAATTGTGAATTGAGTTATTTGTAACCGAAGTCGTACGAAATCATTGAATTGTAATTGTTTTCGGACAAATGTAACAGAATCGGCAGTGTAACCAGGCCTAGCGGATGAAAATAATAAATTTCGCAGAAAAAGCCGGGATTGTAATCCTTTCCGCAGAAATATAATCAAATCCGCATGGACATCCCCGAAAGTAAACCTCTCGGATACGCTTGGCTCGCTGAGCAATTCGGGCTCGTCACGATGCCTCACTGGAAGGAGAGTCATTCGCTTTCAAAAGGAGCGCGCCGCATTATCGAGCGGAATGGGCGGGTCATCGAATATTTGCCCGCCGCTCAGGGACCCGGCGCAGATGTGTTTGAGCAGCTGGAGTTCGCTCTCCGTCGCGAGGGTCTTCATCTGGAACTGCTTCGGAAGCTTTTGGTAAGGGAAATCGATCCCGTAGAACTGACTGCCTACGTGCGCACGAGACCTACTGGACGGTATGCGCGAATTCTCTGGAATCTTTATGAAGGCTTCACTCGAGAGCGGTTAGATCTCCCCGATTTGAAACAGGGCAATTACGTAGATTTGCTTGATCCAAAAATTTACGTGACAGGACCGGTCCGGAAACAGAAACGTCAGAGGATTAACGCCAATATACTCGGTACTGGCCACTTCTCTCCAGTCGTGCGGTGGAATGGGCTGCCAAAATGGGACGAGTCTGAGATGAAAGACCGTTGCACTTCGATCATTGGGGAATACTCGCCAGAAGTCTTCGAACGCGCAGTTCGATACCTTTACGTGAAGGAGAGCAAGAGCAGTTATGAAATCGAACGAGAAACCCCGAGTCAGAAGCGTGCCGAGGTGTTCATCGGGCTTCTGGAACAGGCGTGGCACAGAAGATTTCTAAACAAGGAAGCACTCGTGGAATTGCAGCAGGCCATCGTAGATCCTCGGTTCGCGAACGATGGGTGGAGAAGTGAGATCGGGGAACAAATCTATGTTGGTGAGACACTAGCGCCCGATGTCGAACGAGTCCATTTTGCGGGACCGAAACCGGAGGATCTCGATCAATTGATGAAGGAATTCCTGAAGATGGCGAATCTGCTCGTAGATCGGATACTAAAGGTGAAGCTGCTTGAAAAGAATCTCACTTTCCGAACTCCCACTGGTGTCTCCACTTTGGTCTCCGCCGCAGTCATCTCCTTCGCCTTCAACTTTCTCCACCCCTTCAGCGACGGGAACGGTCGCATCCACCGCTTCCTTCTCCATCATGTCCTTGCTCACAATCATTTCGGACCCGAAGGCATCATCCTGCCCATTTCCGCAGTGATTCTCAACCGTCCACGCGAATACGACCAAGCCCTCGAGAGCTTTTCCAAACCTCTTATGGAGCGGGTCGAATACACCCTCGATGAACGGATGAGGATGACCGTCACCAATGACACTGCCGATTTCTATCGCTATATTGACCTGACCGAGGCGACGCGAATCACAATCGAGTTCATTCGAGAGACGATTGAGACCGAACTGCCCACCGAACTGCGCTTCTTGACAGCCTATGATGAGATACGCCGGGAGATGCGGGAGGTCGTCGAGCTTCCTGACCGCATCGCTGACCTTTTCATAAAACTTTGCCACCAGAATGGCGGTGAACTTTCCAAGCGAAAACGAGAACTTCCGGAATTTGAGCTACTGACTGACGAGGAAATCCGGGAGTTGGAATCAATCTTCAAGTCAGTGTTAGGCGAGAACGGCGCTACCGCCTGATCCGACTCGATTCAACTCTACCCCCGCGGGAGGAAGTCACTTTCCTCTGCCAGTGACTTCCAGAGCGCTTTTGCTTCGTCGCTAATCGTCTCGGGGAATTCAACGGTGACGGTGAGATAGAGATCGCCGAAGGTTTCTTTGTCCTTCGGCAGACCTTTCCCGCGCAGTCGGAGCTTGGTTCCGACCTGGGTGGATGGTTTGACGGTCATCTTGACGTCTCCGTGGGGAGTTGGGATGGTTGCACTCGTGCCGAGAGCTAGCTCCCAGGGTGCAAGTACGAGATCACTCTCGAGATCGCGACCGGACGGTTTGTAGAGGGGGTGGCGCTCGAGACGAACTCTCATGTAGAGATCTCCGACGGGACCTCCGTTCATGCCGGGGTACCCGAGGCCGGCGCATCGAATTTTTTGACCTTCGGAGATTCCTTTCGGGATTTTGACCCGGATTGTCGATTCTTTGGAAGGGCTACCATCTGCGGCGGGGCGAGTGAGGCGGATCTCGCGAACCGCTCCGTTCATGATTTCTTCGATACGAACGAGGAGATCCGCTTCGATATCCTGCCCGGCCATCGGTCGAGTGGTTCGGGCACGCTGGCCGCCGCGACCACCATAGGAGGCAAAGGGGTCCCCGCCAGTACTGCCGCCAAAGAAGCTCTCGAAGAAGTCACTGAATCCGGTGCTGCCCCCGAAATTGTATTCGTAGTCGCCGCCTCGGGCATTGCCGCCCCCGCCTGGATATCCGCCGGGATACCCTCCGCCGCTTTCCCAGTTGGCTCCGAGAGTATCGTATTTTGTCCGTTTTTCGGGGTCTCCGAGCACTTCGTAGGCCTCGTTGATCGCTTTGAAACGCTCTTCGGCGTCGGGCGTATCCTTGGCGACATCGGGGTGATAGGTCCGCGCCAGCTTTTTGAAGGCCTTTTTGATGTCGTCCTGAGAAGCCGATTTATCGACTGCCAGGGTTTCATAATAGTCACGATACTTTACCGCCATGGGGAAATAATAACTCGATTTGCGAGACGGGGAATAAGCCAGCGGAAGCGACCTTGTGCAATGGCGAATGACGGCCTTTGATCCTCGGTTGCGAGTATCTCAAAAGCATTATATCGACTTTGCATCAACCTCCCAACTCCTCCAGCAACGCCCGGTTCAGCCGGATTCCTGCTTCGAAATTGGTAACGGTGAAACTCTCGTTGGGGGCGTGAATCTGACAGTCGGGGAGCGCCAGCCCAAGCAGCAGCGAATCGACTCCGAGGATGTCTTTGATGTGCTGGATGATGGGGATGCTGCCGCCTTCACGAATAAGGCGGGGTTCTCCCGCAAAGGCCCGCTGGAGAGCCCGTTGCGCGGCTTTTCCGTGAGTGGAATGCGGATCCATGACGTAGGCCGGACCGTAGTGCCCGAGTTCCACGTCAATACGGCAGGAATCGGGGCAATGGGCCTTCAAGTGAGCGGCGGCAAGGTCGAGGATCTCCTGCGGATTCTGATCCGGGACGAGACGGAAACTGAGTTTCGCCATCGCTTCGCGGGGGATCACGGTTTTGGAGCCTTCGCCCTGGTAACCGCCGCCGATGCCGTTGACTTCGGCGGTAGGGCGACCCCAGCGTTGTTCGAGGGCGGTGTATCCGGTTTCTCCGAGGAGACCGCGAGCTCCGGTTTCGACGAGGGTGGCGGCATTGCCGTCGGGCAGGCTAGCCCACATTTCCCGTTCCCAGGCTTCGAGGTCGACAACGGAGTCATAGAATCCGGCAATCTGCACGCGGGCCTTTTCATCGTGAAGCGAGGCGACGAGACGGGAAACGATGGTAGCCGGATTCGGGACCGCTCCGCCGTAGACGCCGGAATGCAGATCGAGAGTGGGACCATGGATTTTGAACTCCAAGCAGGCGATTCCCCGGAGCCCGTAGGTCATCGTAGGGATGCCGGGACCGATCATGCCGGTGTCGGAGACGGCGCAGACGTCACATTTGAGCTCGTCTTTGTGAGCGGCGAGGAAGGGGGCGAGGTTCGGCGAACCGATTTCCTCTTCCCCTTCGAGGAGAAAAATGACGTTCACAGGAAGCTCGCCTTTCTCTTTCAGCGTCTCGGCGACACCGAGGATGTGCGCGAAGTGCTGCCCTTTGTTGTCGGTGGCTCCGCGGCAGAAAATCTTGTCCCCGACGAGAGTTGGTTCGAAGGGAGGAGTCTTCCACTCCGCGACCGGATCGACCGGCTGCACGTCATAATGACCGTAGATGAGGACAGTGGGGCGGTCCGGTTTTGCCTCGCTGCGGGCAACGATAATGGGATGCCCGGGAGTTTCATGGAGTTCCGGCTTCAGGCCAATGTCCGTAAATTTCCGCATCAGGAAATCGGCGCAGTTCCGGACATCCTCTCGGTGACGGCGGTCGGTGGAGATGCTCGGGAAACGGAGGAAATCAAAAAACTCAGTGAGATGCGGGGACATGGAGGGGTGATTGAGGGATTGAGGGATTGAGGGATTGAGGGATTGAGGGATTGAGGGATTGAGGGGGTGGTGTGAAAGAGGGGGAATGTTCGTAATCTTAATCTTAATCTTAATCTTAATCTTAATCGGAGGAGCGTTGGATTAAGGATTAAGGATTAAGGATTAAGGATTAAGGATTAAGGATTAAGGATTAAGGATTAAGATTAAGGATTAAGATTAAGGATTAAGATTAAGGATTAAGAACCAAGAACCAAGAACCAAGAACCAAGAACCAAGAACCAAGAACCCCTCCTCCCCTAAAGAATACTTCCTGGTGTATACGTTTCCGATCCTTCGATATTGCCGGAGAATACTTTTGCTTCGCGGAGAAATCGATCGATTTGCAAACTGACGGCTCCGGCGTTGGCTTGTCCGTCTTCCAGGCAGGTTTGCAGCTCTTTTTCGGTCATTCCGAGGCGTTTGTCGGCGGCGAGACGCTGGATGAGGTCGTTGCCGGTACTTTCCCCGGCACGATAGGCGCGGGCGGCGGCGACGGCGTGCTCTTTGATCACTTCGTGAGCGGTCTCACGACCGATCCCACGTTTTACTGCGGTCATCATGATGGTCGTGCTGAGAAGGAAGGGAAGGTAGTGGCGATTCTCGCGCTCGATCACGGCGGGGTTGGCGTCCATCTGGTCGAGGATCGTGATAAAGGTTTCGAGGAGACCGTCCGTAGCAAAAAACGCATCGGGTAGCATGACCCGGCGAACGACGGAGCAAGAGACATCCCCTTCATTCCACTGATCTCCGGCGAGAGAGGAGGCCATCGTGAGGTATCCACCGAGGATGGTTTTGAATCCATTCACTCGTTCGCAGCTGCGGCTGTTCATCTTGTGCGGCATGGCAGAGGAACCGACCTGACCTTTGGCAAAACCTTCTCCGGCGAGTTCGTGTCCGGCCATGAGACGCAGAGTCTTCGCGAAACTGGAGGGAGCCGAGGCAATTTGGTTCAATGTCGAGACGACCTGAAAGTCGAGGCTGCGTGGGTAGACTTGGCCGACATTGGTGAAAATTTTCGAGATTCCGAGATGTCCGGCGATGCGGTTTTCGAGATCGATTACTTTTGTGGCATCTCCGTCGAAGAGACTGAGCTGGTCGAGTTGGGTCCCAACGGCTCCTTTGAGTCCGCGAACCGGGTAGCCAGCGATGGTCTCCCGCAATTGGGTCGCGGCGAGGAGCAGTTCTTCCCCGAACATGGCGATCCGTTTTCCGTAAGTGGTGACCTGGGCCGCGACGTTGTGGGTGCGGGCGGTGATGACGAGATCCCGGAATTCGTCGGCTTTGCGCGAAAGGCGATGCAGTGCGGCGGCGGTGCGGAAGTGGATTACTTCCAAGGAACGATAGACCTGAAGTTGCTCCACGTTCTCGGTGAGATCGCGGCTCGTCATGCCTTTATGGATATGCTCGTGACCGGCGAGGTCACAAAATTCTTCGATGCGGGCCTTCACATCGTGCCGGGTGACCCGCTCGCGGGCGTCGATGGAAGCGAGATCGACCTGATCGACGACTCGTTCGTAGGCTTCAATCGCTTCGGCGGGAATGTCGAGACCAAGGTCTCGCTGCGCCTTCATGACGGCAATCCAGAGCTCTCGCTCCAATCGGACTTTTCCTTCCGGGGACCAAATCGCCTTCATGGCAGCAGTGGCGTAGCGTTCAGCGAGGACGTTTGGGATCATTTTTTGGGGAAGGGATTCAGGGATTCAGGGATTCAGGCGTTGAGGCGTTGAGGCGTTGAGGCGAAAAGAAGCTAAAGGGCTAAACAGCTACGAGCTAAAAAGCTACCCAGCTACCCAGCTATTTCCCGGAGATAGTCGAACGAGTAGATGCCGGTATTGTGTCCGTCCGAAAAGCGAAACTGAATCGCGTAGTTTCCGACGATGTTCCACCCTTTCACGGTGATTTTGCTGAAATCGCGCCCGATTTCATTGCCGCCGATTTGTTTTCCCAGAAGATCGCGTTCCCCGGCGGTTTCGGCACTGGGAGAGAGGGCTCGGAGCCGGGACATCGCGATGTAGCCTTCGCTGTCATCCGTCCATCGGATCGCTACTTCGTCGCCGATGAGTTGTATTTCTTTTATGCCGGTCATTTCTCTGGGAAAGGCACGATTAGCACGGTCCGGGAGGGGAGGCAACCGGGTATGGCTGATGACGGGGCAGGGTTTTCTCATTTCTTTGAGATTCGCTTTTGCTTTTCCTGTGATTTCGTCCCAGAATCATGTTTTTATGAAAATCGCCAAGGACGGAATCCGATCCATCGTGAAAGTCGGCTACGATGGTCGGGTGCATAAGACTTTCCGCGGCACGGACAATGATCTGAGGTTTCAGAACGAAGTCCGAGTTTTGAAAGTGCTGGAAGCACGCGGCTGTGACTATGTGCCGCGCCTCCTCGAGAGCGATCCCGAGACCCTCACGATCATCACGACGAATTGCGGTGCGCCCGCCGAGAAAACCATCAGCGAAGCAAAAGCAGCGGAGCTTTTTGAGATGTTGGAGCAGGAATACGGGGTGGTTCATGATGATCCTTTTCCTAGAAACATCACCTACAACGCACGACAGGGGCAGTTTTGCATCATCGATTTTGAACTCGCCGAGGTGAAGGAACATCCCGGACATCTCTGCCAGGAGGAGGAAGCGCACCGGATTCTGCAATGGTGCGGTCTCAGTCATGACGGGAGGCGGAAGTCGGTCAATCAGGATGCTCTCTCGGTGTTTTATTCGGAAAAGGGATGGGCCAACAGTGCTGATTTGAGCGGGGAAAATTCGATTGATGACAGTGGACTCATCTTTGCGGTTAGTGATGGAATGGGCGGGCCTGCCTCGGGCGAGGTGGCCAGCGAGCTGGTCGTGAGAGAATTGCGTCGTTTTCTTCCCGCCATGCTGGGGGACTTCCACGGTGCGGCGGATCCAGAAGCACTCCTGGAGTCTGCGGTCAGATCGCTGCATGACTATGTCACCCGCGTCGGAGATCGCGATCCGAGGCTGATGGGGATGGGGGCCACGGTGGTATGTGGGCTTTTCCATCGCACTCGGGTCTACTTCGCCCATGTCGGCGACAGTCGTTTGTATCAGTTTCGGAAAGGCGAGTTAAAACAACTAACCTTTGATCATACCTACGTAGGAGCGGAATTTCGTGCCGGAAAGCTCAGTGAGCGCGAGGCTCGCAGTCATCCTCGGAAAAACATCTTGAGACAGGCAATCGGGGCGGGATGTCAATTTGTCTCCCCGCAGGTGTCCTCGAGCACGATTGAGCGAGGGGATTGGTTTTTGATCTGTTCTGACGGAGTAACTGACGGGATGTGGAACAAGAATATTGCCCAGTGTTTTGCCGATGCCGATGCCGACGGAAGTGATGCGGAAACGGTCGCCAAGCGCATCCTTGAGTGGTCTCTCGCCGAGGCCGGGAGCGATGATACGACTCTCTTTGTGATCCACTCGGTCAATGCGGAGGAAAACTCAGGAAAGACTACGGAGGAGTAGGACGGCATTGCGACCATTTTCCTCCCATTTGCGTCGTCTCTGGACCGGGAGGTAAGTGAGATCGTCGCTCTTGTTGAATCCGGCCCGTTCGAGGTATCCCGCGGCCTGGGTGGAGAGGGCGAAGAGGTGGGCGCATCCCAGTTCCTTCCCACGCGCTGCGGCGGCGTCCACGAGGATGTTCCCATAACCTTGCCCGGTGTGTCCCTTTTTCACATAGAGACAGGCGAGCTCGGCCTTGTTGTCATCCCGATAAGGGTGAACTGCGACGCAACCGACCACGTTTCCGTCGATCTCGACGACGATGTAGTCGTCGATGACGCTTTGAATGTCCGCGCGACTTCTCTCGATGAGTTGCTCGTCCTCAATCGCCCGGTGGATGAGGAGATAGAGTTCGTCGATGTCGTTCCGGGTAGCCTTCCGAACTTTTTGATACGCATCCGAATAGATCATGACGCCGACCCCTTCGTTGCTGAAAAGCTCGGACAGGATCGCGTCTTCGGTGCGACTACTGATGAGATGGACTCGAGGAACTCCATCGCGAGAGGCCCGAGCAGCATGTTTTAACTTGGAGACCATGCCGGTCGGGAGCGATGGATTTTCCTCGATGAAGGTCAGGGCGGCTTCGGCACTCCACTGTCGCTGGCCTTCGTGCGTGACATCCCGAGGATCGGCCGTCGAGACAAAGAGGATTTTTGCTGCGGCCAGAGCTGTCGCGACCTCACGAGCGACTGCATCGGAGTTCACACGGAGGGTCTGACCGTCGGCGTCGAAGCCGAGCGGCGGCACGACGGGGAGGATGTCCTGATCGAGAAAACTTTGGAGAACACTGCTGTCGATTTTTTCGATCGTCCCGGTGAATCCCGTGTCGATGCCTTTGATGATGCCGGCCGGGTGGGCGTGGATCGCGTTGGCGGTAGCCGCCTTTAGTTTCACCGTGGTGAGGCTCTGCATCACCGAATTGCTGAGGCGGGTGATGGCGTCCATGCTGACCTCGAGAGTGGCTTCGTCGGTCGTGCCGGTGCCGTCGAGATTGGAGAGCGGGACATTCCGCTTGCTCCCGAGCGCTTCGATCTGAGCGGCGGCACCGTGGACGAGGACGACTTTGATGTTCAGAGAGCGCAGGACCGCGATATCGAGGAGTATGTTCGAGAAATCCCGCGAATCGATCACGGAACCGTCGAGCGCAACCACGAAGGTGCGCCCGCGGAATTGTGGCACGTATTGTAGAATTGATCGGAGGTCGCTGAAGTTCATCAAAAAGCGGGGAATGTTGCTGTTCCGGGAGGATTATCAACCCGCTTGATACGGTAGGGGCTTTCTGACCGCAGGGAAACGGGAAATCGTCGCGCAGACGACTCGGTCAGACGACTCGGTCAGACGACTCCGGCCACCTTTCGTCCGATCCAGAAAACAGTGAGGAGTAGGATGATCCCACCGATCCATAGCGGATGCGCCCAGAGTCGCAGACGTCTTTCGATGGGCGCTGGTTCCGGGAGGGAGAGAATATGTTGCTGTATGACACTGAGATCCGGAGTGAGGAGCATCTCGCCGCGACTGATTCGGGCGATCTCCTCCATCGCATCGTAGCGAGCGGGTTGTCCGACGAGTTCGCGAGCTGTTCCCTGCACCGTAATGCTAGTATCGAGCGTGCCACCATTTTCGAGACAAGTCATCGTTAGCTTGTGTTCTCCGGGGGCGGAGGGCACGTAGCTCGCGGTGAAAAGTCCCCATTGTTCATCCCCACCCGGTTGCAACCGAACCGTTTCCACTTTTCCCGAAGGAGTCGTAATCTGTACGTTCACGGTGGCGACCTGAAGCGGTTCGCCACCGACGCTCATGACATTTGCGTTTAATGTCAGGGTGTCACCGGTTCGGGGGCGGTCTGGGGCGAAAAAGAGGCGCATCCGCTCGTCGCTGGCCATATTTCTCTGGTAGGCCATCCAACGTGCGACTTGTCCCCAGAAGCGGTAGTGATAGCGATCCTCGACCCCTTTCCGCCACCGCCAGGCACCGTCGGTCCCCATAAAAAGGATTTTCCCGGTGCCGTAGGTTTTGGTGACAATGAGTGGGATGCGTCCGTAACGATTGGTCTCCGAACTGTGGGTTGCGAGGACTTCCGAACCAGCTTTGGCGCGAGTCACTCCGGCATACCACTGAAACCCCGGGAGCGACGCCCAGATATTGGAATTGGCGCTTTCCGTGTCCTCAAGACGGGTAAGAAGACTGCTCGCCCCGATTTCCGTCAGTTCGAACTGGCCCGGGGTGGCCGCTCCCCAACCGCGTGGTTGCGCAGGATCGAGATACACGGGGAAAAGAGCTTCCAGGTCGGTCTCAAGGAGGCTCATCTGATTTCCCCGAAATCCCGGCAAGAGGACGAGACCGGCGGCCTGAGTTGCGACTTGCCGTTTGATCGCACCAGCCTGTTCGAGGGAGAGCTGTCCTGGATCGATTCCGACATCGCCTAGGACGATGACATCGAAGGTGGAGAGTAGCTCGGCATCGGGGAATTCGTCCAGGTAGTCGGGGCCACCTCCTCTTGCGGTAATGTCAGGATGGAAGAGGAGGCATCGAACCTCGACGCCCGGGTCCCGGACGAGCGCATTCCGGAGGTAGCGATATTCCCATCGCGGAAAGCTCTCGATGATGAGGACTTTGAGTTCCTCCTTTCGGATTGCGATGGGGGCGGTGATGGAATTGTTCGTTGCATCATGTTCCTCGTCATTCACGGGAAGAGTGAGGGTTAGTTGAAAATCACCGACGGTTTTGGGTGTCCAGAGGATCGTGTCCTGGATTCGTCCCATCGCGGGAATGGTGACTTCGCTTGTGATCGTTTCGCCCTCGTTGGTCTTGATTTCGAGAGTGGTGGTGTAATCACGAGCCAGAGAGTTCGTGAGTGTGAAGGGGAGCCTGACCGGTTTCCCTGCAATACCAAAAGTGGGTACATCAAAGGCCGTCACCGCGAGATCGGGAAGGCGGGTCTCGCTCCCGACGGGGACGGTAAAGATCGGAACTCCCCTCATGCGGAACTTCGTGGCAGCCCTCACCGGGGGTTCTCCACTATTCCAATCGCCGTCAGAGACGAGGACCGCCCCGGCAAGGGTCGGATACCGCTCGAGAATATCGTCAAGCTCGGTGCTGAAATCTGTTCCCGTATCTCCGCCGTCGATCGGTGCGGAGAAACCCGCGATGACGACTTCGAAGGTTTCGTTGAGGGCGTTCCAGGACTCGGCCGTGGTCAAGCGCGTCGCGACGGTTTTCCGGGATTCCCGGAGGGTGGCAGGAGACTCGTCCCGAGAAATGTCCTCGGTATCCATACTGGCGGAATCGTCCCGAAGCACCGCGATGACCGGCTTCCGATCCGGTTCGAAAGTCTCGCGCCATTCCGGCTGGTTCAGCGTCAGAACAACACAGGTGACGATGAGGATTCGCAGCGATTCCAAGAGTCCGCTCGAGGTCGAGTAGAGGCTGCGCTTCCAGATGAGGAAGCCGAGAAAGATCGTCACCGATAAGAGAATGACCCCGAAGACCACCGTTGTCGGGGTCCAGGAAAA
This sequence comes from Verrucomicrobiales bacterium, assembly GCA_018058245.1. Taxonomy (GTDB): domain Bacteria; phylum Verrucomicrobiota; class Verrucomicrobiia; order Verrucomicrobiales; family DEV007; genus Arctic95D-9. The sequence goes on along the minus strand of JAGPCC010000002.1, from coordinate 21,825 downwards.
GGTCAGCTCGCTGTGGGTCGGACTCAATGGAAAGAAACAGGGTTAGGTCGTCGACCTGATAGGGTTCCGTTGCCCGTCCGGTTTCGGCGGGAGACACAAAGCGGCTTCGATGATGAGCGCCAAGGCCATGACGATGAGGAAGGTCCGCCAGGCTTCGGCAGCGAGAGAGGCCCCGCTGCCCACTTCGTCGTTGATCTGGCGAAAGTCGATCCCGGCGAGGAGCGTTTCGACGGCTTGCGGATCGAGGAGGCGGGTATCGTCTTCGAGGTTTGGTCGGTTCAGCGCGACGAGTCGTTTTCTCCCTCCGGGATCCGTGGATTCATAGGCACCAGCCGCGAGTCCGGGCTCGAGCAGGTCGTCTCTTTCTTCGGCCAGGGAGAGTGGCTTGATTTCGGGGAAGCCGGAGAGCGCATTTCGTCCCGCGTCGAGAAACCGTGCGCTCGAGACCGCATTCGCTCCCTCCTCGAGTGCTCGATGGATCATCACAAAAAAGACAATTCCCTCGGTCGCGAGGTTGGAATGATCGCTCTTGGGGAGTGTTCCCCAGGTATAAAACGAAGATGTTGCATCTGACTCATTCTCTACGGGATCGGTGAGGATTCGAGCGATGACGGATACTTCGTTCTCCAATTTCAGGAGAGATTGCGTTTCTCCGGTGAATATCCTCGTTCGGAAAATCGCGAGATCTGAAACGGGCAAAGGGTCTCCGCTGCGGATGTTGCCGAGGAGTCCGGACTCGGTTCTCCACCATTTGACCGGTAGGGGGGCGTCTCCTCCAGCGCTCCAGTCGCCCCATTTCACTCCAAAAAACTCGGAACCGCCGTCGCCCGGCGGAGGCAGGAGAATCAGTTCTCTCCCGGACTGCACGTGCTGTCTGAGGAGTGTATAGAGTGTCGTGTCAGGAGCCGGGAGTGCGGCCTGCCAAAAAAGAAGCGCGGTCTCTTCCCAGGGGATGCCGGCGGTGTTTGCCGGAGCAAAAATTTCAGTTTCGTATTTCACTCCCGAATCCGGTCCAGATTGAGCGGCGGTGCGGATCGCGCCAGCCGTGGCGGCGTCGTCGCTGACGATGACAGTTTTCCGGACAGCCGGTTCATCAAAGACAAAAAAGGCATGATTGTCGGAGGGATTTTCATCCGCAGGGAGATCTATGCGGCCCCAACCCCGTTCGTTTCCCGAGCCGAGTGGTAGCGAATGACCTAGCCTCGACATTTCCGGTCCGTTGATTTCGAAAGTCTCCACCGTACGGGTTCCGTTGAGGGTGAACTCCACCGGGATCATCTGTCGGTCCGTCTCGACTCGCGGACCTTGCCTCCGGAATTTCAAGTCCATGAGGAGCCGCATCCCATCGGGGCCTTTTTGTCGTTTTACACCGCTTACCGAGACAGAAGTATTGGAAGATTCGGCAGCGGGAAAATTTAAAAGAAAGAGTCTCACGGTCTCCCTCGCGGCGAGATCAGAGCGGAGTGTTTCCCATTGCCCCGAGCCGGGATTCCAGCTTCCCTGGCGGAGATCGGAAGCCAACCAAATATCGGTGCGTCCGCTTTCACTCGTCGCGAGGAAATCAACTGCGATTTGCAACATGGTGGGAATGTCCGACGCGGTTGCGGTCGCTGCAGTCGCAGGGAGATCGAGGAGTGCTGCCGCATTGCCTAGAGGGGTCGGTGTCAGGGTCGCACTGTCGATGAGGATGATCTCGCTCCCACTTCCAGTCTTTCCGATTAGCTCGGCAATGCGGCTGAGCGCGGTGGATCGTTTGGAATCGCCGGTCTCCAGATTCCGCTGCTCCATGCTGGAGGAGCGATCGAGGAGTACTAGGATGGTGTCGGCTTTGCCTCCGCCGAATCCCGCCCAGCCACCGGCGAGAGGTCGGCTCGCCGCAAAAACAAGGGCTGCCACGGCGAGCACCCGCATCGCGAGGATGAGGATCTGGCGCAAACGCGCGAGCCCCTTGGTCATCTTTTTGGCGTCTAGCAAAAACATCATCGCCGCCCATCGCACGGTGCGGTGCCGATGCTGATTGATCAGGTGAATGATGACTGGCAGCAGAGCGAGCGGCAGACCGATCAGGAGGATGGGTTGCAGAAAACTCATCTTGCGGTGCGGGCCGTTTTGGGATTCCGCCCCATGAGAAAGCGGGCGAGGACTTGATCGTAGGGCTCGTCCAAAAAGGTTCGATGGTAGTCGACCGCCGAGTGGTTCACGATATCGTCCATCGTCGCGAGGTACTGACCTACGGCTTCTCGGTAGCGACGCTGGATTAGTGTGGGATCGGCGAGGATGGAGTCACCGCCCTCGAGATCGAGAAATCGGGTGGGGCGATCAAAATGAAAATCAATTTCCTGCCGGTCGAGGAGGTGATAGACCGAGACATCGTGTTTGCGGAATCGGAGATGTTGGAACGCTTCGCGAAGGGGTTCCGGGGGAAAGAGAAAGTCTGAGAGAATCACCACGAGGGCGCGTTGCGAGATTTTTTCCGCTGCTTCGTGTATCGCACGGACGAGACCCGTCTCACCCTCGGCCTTGAGGCCACCGATCTGATCAAGAACGAGGCCAAGATGGTGCGGGCCACGGCGAGGAGGGGTCTCTCTCTGGAACCCAACGGAGGCGCTGTAGAGACCGACGGCGTCGCCCTGCTGCCCGGCGAGGTAAGCGAGAGTACCACCGAGGCGGCGGGCGTAGTCGAGACGAGTCGATCCGGGATCTCCGTATCCCATCGAGCCGCTCGTGTCGATGATGAGGCAGAGCCGCAGGTTGGTGTCGGCTTCGAACTCCTTGATATAATAGCGATCGGTTCTGCCCCAGGTGCGCCAGTCGAGGCGGCGAGTGTCGTCGCCGGGCACATATTTCCGGTACTGCGCAAATTCGATCGCCGAACCCCGGATGGGGCTGCGGTGACGCCCTGACACATTCCCCAACATCGGGGTACGGGCATTGAGCGAGAGCCCGAGGAGCTTCCCGAGGACTGCCGGATCAAGGAAATCGCGCTGGTGGGGTTCTGGCACGAGGATTCCTGGTTACGCTTCGCGGTTTAACTCCTCAATGAGCCGGGCAATGATCGAACGAGAGGTGACTCCCTCGGATTCCGCCGTGAATGTCTTGATGATGCGGTGCCGCAGGACCGGTTCCGCCACCGCCACGAGATCTTCCTGACGGACCATATAGCTCCCACGAAGTGCCGCGCGTGCGCGAGCTCCGAGGATGAGATACTGCACCGCACGGGGACCGGCTCCCCAGCCGACGAGCGGCTTTAGCCATTCGGGAGACTCGCTGGACTCTGGTCGTGTCCGCCGCACGAGATCGACCGCAAAATGGTAAATATGATCGGGCACGGGCATACGCCGAACAAGTTGCTGAAAACGGATCACTTTTTCCGCGTCGAGCAGAGCGGTGAGTCGAGGAAAGGCTTCGCCGGTCGTGGTGCGCGCAATGGAGATCTCCTCGTCCCGAGAAGGGTAATCAACGCCAATCATGAACATGAACCGGTCGAGTTGTGCCTCCGGGAGTGGGTAGGTGCCTTCCTGTTCGATCGGGTTCTGCGTTGCGAGGACAAAAAAGGGCGGGTGCAGTTCCATGCTCTCTCCGGCCACGGTGACTTTGTGTTCTTGCATCGCCTCGAGCATTGCGGCCTGCGTTTTCGATGGCGCCCGGTTGATCTCGTCGGCGAGCACGATGTTCGCAAAGACCGGCCCTCTCGCAAATTCGAATTCCCTCCGCCCGCTGCCGTCGTCTTGCAGGATCTCCGTTCCAGTGATATCCATCGGCATCAGATCCGGGGTAAATTGGATGCGACTGAAACTGAGCGACATCGTTTCGGCCAGGCGGGAGACGAGGAGCGTCTTGGCGAGACCGGGAACACCCATAAGGAGCGCATGGCCGCGCGCGAAGAGGCAGATTGCAAGTTGCTCGATGACGGCGTCCTGCCCGACAATGACTTTTGCCAGTTCGCTTTTCAGTTCTTCATAGGTTCGCCGGAGATGGTCGATGGCGGCTACGTCATCTTCTTGCAGTTCCGGAGAGGTGGCAGTGGGATCGGGCATATCAGTCGAGGGCAGTTGAAGTGAGGAATGATAGGGGCGGGGAGCGGTCGAGGAAAGGTGAAAATTGCCCCTGTGAGGGGTCTGCAAAAGCTTTTTCCTTCCCTCTCGATGACCGTTTTCCCGCCTTGACAACACGCCTCTTCGCAGTGCTTTTATCGGAAAGTCATGTTCGACGATCACAGTAGACACGCGCAGAACCATCTCGGGAGTTCCTTTCGAGATCGACTTTGGCGTGTCATTTTCCTGTCAGACACGAAAGCGGGCCGGGCTTTTGATATCGTTCTGCTCTGGCTCATCGCCATCAGCGTGCTTGTGGTGATGCTGGAGAGCGTCCCTGATCTCGCAGCAAAGAACAAATGGATTTTCCAAAAGCTCGAGTGGTTCTTCACGATCCTATTTACGATCGAATATGCCGTTCGCGTCTGGACTGTCCGAAAGAAGAAGGACTACATTTTTAGCTTTTTTGGGATCATCGATATCCTCTCGATCATTCCGACCTACCTGACGCTTCTGATTGCTGGATCCCAATTGCTCCTTGTCATCCGCATTCTTCGGTTGCTCCGCATCTTCCGGATACTCAAAATGGCGCGTCATCTTGGCGAGGCAAATTTGATCATGAACGCCTTCAAGGCGAGCTTCGCAAAGATCACGGTATTCCTCTTTGTGGTCGTGGCGATCACGACCATTTTGGGGACTGCAATGTACATCGTCGAGGGAATCATCGCCGATAATCCGGGCTTCAACAGCGTCCCTCAGTCGATCTACTGGGCGATCGTGACGATCTCGACGGTGGGTTATGGTGACATCACTCCGGTCACGGTGGCGGGAAAATTTATCGCGACTTTGATCATGCTGATCGGCTACGGGACGCTCGCCGTGCCGACCGGAATCGTCACAGCCGAGCTCAATCTGAGTCTTGCAAACGTGAGACTCGACAGCCGCACCTGTCCCGAATGTGGACATCAAGGACATGATCCCAAGGCAGGTTTTTGTAAAATGTGTGGATACGATATCTGATTTATTTATGCCAGCGCAACCTCAACCGGGAGAGAAAGCTCCCGAATTCGACCTTCCGGTAGTCGGCGGGGAATACGGCGACAACGCCACCGTGAGTCTTTCCTCCCTGCGCGGATCGAAAGTGGTACTGTATTTTTATCCCAAAGACGACACCCCCGGTTGCACGACTCAGGCCTGTGGGATTCGAGACACCTGGGGGGAGCTCTCTGCGAAGGCAAAAGTTTTCGGTGTGAGCATTGATTCAGTCAAAAAACACGGGAAATTCATCTCGAAATACGAACTGCCCTTTCCTCTGATCAGTGATGAAGAGAAGGCCCTGGTGGAAGCCTACGGAGTCTGGGTCGAGAAGCAGATGTATGGGAAGACCTACATGGGAACCGAGCGAACCACCTTTGTCATCGACGAAAAAGGCGTCGTCACCGCAGTTTTCACCAAAGTGAAGCCTGCCGACCACGTCGATCTCATTTTGGAGGGGTTGACGGGGTGACGGGGTGACGGAAACTCTGGCTGGATTCCGTCGGGAAAACCGCCATGTTCCACGAGTGAACCTTTCCGATCTTCAAACTTGGCTCAAACGTCTCGATATTACTCCCAGTCGCAAGCTGGGGCAGAGCTTTCTGGTGGATGATTCGATTTCCGGTTGGATCGCAGCGCAACTTCAGGTGAAATCGGACGATTGCGTTGTCGAGGTGGGTCCTGGATTTGGAGCACTTACGCAGCACCTCGTCGGGAAATGCCGGAGACTGATCTTGATCGAAGCGGACGGGAGGCTGGCTCGATTTCTCGAAGAAAAATACGGTCCACAGGGTGCCGAAGTGATCCATGGAGATGCGACCGAGTATGACGTTCGCCCCCTCTTCCTGGAAGGCAGTGTAAAATTCATCGGCAATCTCCCGTATTCCGTCGGTAACACGATTTTGAGTCGGTTTCTTGATGCGCCTAGCCCCGTCAGCAGTGCCATCATTATGGTGCAAAAGGAAGTTGGGGACCGGTTTATCGCCGTTCCAAAAACCAAAAACTACGGCATTCTCAGCCTCATGCTCCAGGAGCGCTGGCGGACCACGGCTCTGCGCACGGTCGGCCCCGAACCCTTTCATCCCCGTCCCGCAGTGGACTCCACTATCCTGCGTTTTGATCCCCGGCCCGTTGAGGAACTTCCCTTGCATTCCCCCGAGATTTTTCGAAGTGTTGTAAAGCAAGGGTTCTCCCAGCGGAGAAAACAACTTCACAATAATCTCCAGCTCGATGCGGCGAGGCAGGCGGAAGTTTTTGGCCCTCTCGGTTTCAAGTCGAGCGTTCGAGCCGAGGAATTGTCGTTAAAAGATTGGATCAATCTCTCCAACCTCGTCGAGCCACATCCCTGTAGTGGACTCCCACCCTCGGCGATGGAATTGATGGATGTTGTCAACGAGAACGATGAGGTCATCGAATCTCTTCCGCGTCGGGAAATTCATGATCGCAAACTGCTGCATCGCGCCGTGCATGTTTTTCTCCAAAACAAACTCGGAGAGATCTATCTACAACTGCGGTCTCACCTCAAGGACACTCATCCTTGCAAGTGGGACAGCAGTGCCTCGGGGCACGTTGATCCCGGGGAGAGTTATCCTGCCTGCGCGGAACGGGAATTGTGGGAGGAGGTTTGGGTTCAACCCAAAGGTGAACTCATTCGGATCGCCCGTCTCGATGCCTCGGAAGCGACTGACCAGGAATTTATCGAAGTGTTTCTCGCCGAAGCCAAAGGGAAGATTCGAGTGCACGGAAAAGAAGTCGATAGCGGAAGATGGTTCGCGCCGGACTTCATCGAACAGTGGATCGAAACGCGTCCGCAGGATTTTGCGACCGGGTTTATTACGTGTTTTCTGTCGGCGTTCTGTGATCATCGCGATTTTTGAGCCGGTTATAAAATAGTCAGATCCGTTTCATGTTTGCAGAATCTTTACTAAAAGGTCTGAGTTGAGTGACTCGGCCCTTCTGTAGTGCCGCTACAAAACCATGGTCGGCGTGTGACGAAAACGGAACATGGCCTCGTTTGCGAACTTGCTGACAACCGCAGAGCGTTCCATTCAACAATGAAAATCACCTTCGTCACCGACACCTATATTCCCCAACCGAACGGAGTCGCTACGACCATGTATCGATTGGTCACTGGACTGCGCCAACTAGGTCACTCCGTTGATGTCATAAGACCCGCTGTCCTGGAATGCAACGAGGAAGGCATTGGTGTCCCGTCGGTATCCCTGCCCGGTTACTACGGTGTCCGCGTTGGGTTGCCGATGCGCCTTCGACTGCAAGCACGTTGGTATCGAAGCCGCCCGGACGTCATCTATGTCGCCACCGAGACGCCACTTGGTGCATCGGCGATCACTGCCGCTCGAGCGATTGGCATTCCAGTCGCCTCCGGCTTTCACACGAATTTTCAGCAATACCTCGCGCACTACCAAATGCCTCTGCTCGAGAGTGCCGCGATCTCCTATCTACGCCGACTTCACAATCGATCGAGCTCCACTTTTGTTCCGTCGCGCGACACGATCGACGACTTGAAAGGTAAAGGTTTCGAAAATCTTTACCTGTTGCCGAAAGGTGTCGACACTCGTCAGTTTAACCCAAAGAAGCGCAGCGTTTTGCTTCGCACCCAATGGGGTGCTGGCAACAATAGTATAGTCGGACTCTATGTTGGCAGAATCGCTGCAGAAAAGAACCTCGACCTTATTGTTCGGACTTTTTCAGAGATCGCCGCGCGTTTTCCCGATTTCAAAGGGGTGTTTGTCGGCGACGGTCCGAAGTTAAACGAACTCAAGGTCCAACACCCCGAGTTCATCTACCCCGGAGTTTTGCACGGAGAAGAGTTGGCCACGCACTACGCCTCGGCTGACTTGTTCGTGTTTCCCAGTATCACCGAAACCTTCGGCAACGTCACTCTGGAAGCGATGGCCAGTGGACTTGCGGTTCTTGCCTACGACTACGCTGCTGCCAAGCAACACATTCGTGATGGCCAGAACGGTTACGTCGCGCCCTTCGACGATTCTCGGGCCTATCTGGAAAAAGCGATCGAAATGACTCGCGATCCTAACCTAGCGAACGTCCGTGAAGCCGCTCGCAGCAGCGCTCGCAAAGTGCGCTGGAAGAAGGTGGTGAAGCGATTTCAGAAACAATTGGTCGAAATGATCGAACGTGACGGCCACGACATCACAGGTTTCGAACTGCCGACCGATGTAACGCCACGATTGCGCGACCAGCCATCCGATTCTTTGCCATGAAAACGAAAAAGCCGATGTTTCACAGCATCATTATTTCCGACGTGCATCTCGGAACGAAGGATTCCAAAGCGAACGAGGTGATCCAATTCTTACGCGCCACACGCTGCAAGAGACTGATCCTCAACGGCGACATTATCGACGGCTGGGCCCTTCGCAGCGGCGGAAAGTGGCTTCCTGAGCATACTCGGTTCATCCGCGTCATTCTCAAGAAAATGGAGAGGCAGGGAACGGAAGTAATCTATTTGCGCGGCAATCACGATGACATTCTTGACCGGTTTTTACCGATCAATTTCGGTGGATTGAAGATCGAAAGTGAATATATCCACTCCACCCCTCGGGGGGACTACCTCATGGTTCACGGGGACGGCTTCGATTCAGTGACGACCCACTCGAGGTGGATCGCCATGCTCGGAGCAGTCGGATATCATGCCCTTTTGAAGGTCAATCGGCTCTACAACCAATGGCGCTCGTGGCGTGGAAAACCTTACTTTTCGCTCAGTAAAGAAATCAAAGCCCGCGTCAAATCAGCCGTTAATTTTGTAGGCCGCTATGAGGAGCAGTTGACCGAGCTGGCTAAGCTGCGCAATTGCTCCGGCATCGTCTGTGGGCACATCCACACGCCCGCAGACAAGATGCTCAAGGGTGGTGTTCATTATCTCAATTCCGGGGACTGGGTCGAGTCATTGACCGCCATTGTCGAGCACGAGTCCGGCAAATTTGAATTGGTGGAATACCGAGAGTTCATGAATCGCATCGGCCTCAACGAAGCGGATCTCGCTACTGATGTAGAATGGGGCGAATCCTGCGAATCGGAGCAGGAGCTGATCGCCGCCGCTGCTTTTGCCGTTGCGTGAATTCAAACAGGCTGATGCTCGAGAGAAAGATATTCTTGATCGACGCCATCGGCCCTTTTTTCCGGGACTACAAAAAGGTCTGCGTTAATTGGTCGAAGATTCCGTGGCGGAGAATTCAGAAACTTGAGGGAGATAGACGGCGGGCGTATTTTGATCGTGTTCAGCATGACTTGAGGACCTTCTGTCGTCGCGTCGCGGAAACTGGCTTCAACGCGGTGTCTTTGGACGACCTAGCGCATCTTGCCGATCATCCATTCTACGAAACCGAGGTTCGCGATCAGATCGCACAAAACTCTTCCGAATTTCGTGAGCTGTTCAGAATCATTCAGGACTCCGGGCTGCAGATTTATCTGACCATGGACGTGATGACTTTCACGCGCGCTTCGACTTTACAGCTTGGTTGCAATCTAGAAAAGATTCACCGCTTTGTGTGCGAACTACTCGACGAGCTTTTCTCTTCATTCCCTGAACTGACCGGGGTCATCATGCGTATCGGGGAGTCCGACGGGCACGATGTGACGGAATCCTTCCGTAGTCAGCTGGTGTTAAAAGATCCAGAAATGGTCAATCGTTTCCTCAAGGCCGTGCTACCGATCTTTGAAAAGTACGAGCGAATTTGCCTGTTTCGAACCTGGACTGTTGGTGCGCACCAAGTTGGCGACCTCATCTGGCACGATGCAACCTTACACCGAACGGTTTACGGCATCGACAGCCCATCTCTGGTGTTGTCTATGAAGTACGGGGAGTCTGATTTCTTTCGCTATCTCTCGCTAAACCGAAACTTCTTTATTACCGACATTCCGACGGTAATCGAATTGCAGACTCGGCGCGAGTACGAGGGCTGCGGCGAGTATCCCAGTTTCATCGGCCACGACTACGAAAAATTCGCGCTTCATCTGCGTCACGCACCAAACTTCGCAGGGATCAATCTTTGGTGTCAGACGGGCGGCTGGACACCGTTCCGCCGACTCGCCTTTCTAGAGGACGAAGCGATCTGGACCGAGATCAATACCTTCGTCACTCTGCGCCTCTTTAAACACGATGAACTCTGGGAAGAGGCCGCTCTGAAGTTTCCTAGCTGTGCCAAAGATTCTGCCTCGTGGATCGAACTGTTGAGACTATCCGAAGAGGTTGTCAAAGAGTTGCTCTACCTCCCCGAGTTTGCCCGCCAGAAAATGTACTTTCGCCGAGTACGCGTCCCACCGTTGATCGGCGTCTACTGGCACAACATCTTCATCGCCGATGCGATCAAACGAATGATGAATCATTTCGTAGACGATGGAGAATGTTGCATTCGATCCGGTCAGGTCGCCATGGAAAAAATCCGCCGTATGAAAGGCCTCGCAGAGAAATGTGGCCTACCAGTCCATGACATCGAATTCATGGAAGCGACTTTTTCCATTCTCGCGCTGGCCCGCGAATACTTCTTCCGTCCCTTTGACGAATCAATCGAACAACGCCTTTTTGACGCCAAAAAGGCCTACAAAAAGAAGTATCCGCGCGGCACCCGCTATCGTTATGCCATCCGTCTTAGCTTTTCACCGTTTCGGATGAGGGCTCGCCACATTTCTTGGTTCATCAAGTATTTGCTGCGCGACCAACCTGCCTATCGATTCATTGATCGAATCATCGGACTACGGCTTCTTTCCTGGACATACCTGATTCTGAAGCGAACGCGGCCGAAGCTCTTCCCCAAGTTTGCCCGTAAAAGTGCCATGGGAATCGATACGATTTTTAATTGAGGAAGGCTTGGTCGCGGTGAGCGATACTCTGAAAAGGAGAGTTTTGAGGAAACCTATCCCGCATCGTAATGAGCGAGAACGACAAAAGTTCCGACTCGCACGGGCGCAGCCTCCAGCGGACAGCTGTTCATTTGCCTGTGGGCCGACGAAAATCAAACCTCCTGTCGTCACCAACGCTCCACCATAGGCCCTTTGCCAAAAAGAAGTGCCAAAAAGAAGTGCCGAAAAGATCGAGTCAAAATTTCGGTAGGCAAGGCGCGAGCGAGGGAGAGCAGCGAGCTGCGTGCTCAATCGGACGGGTAATCCAGGGATGACGCTACTACTGGGAATCCTGGCCGATCGCACTCTTTGAGCGAAGCGAGCAAAACTCTGTGACGAAACAGTCACCGATTGCGAACATCGAAGTGCTGGTTTAGTGAGAGTGTTCGCTCTACAATCCACGCAAAACCGTTAGAACCATTGTCATGTCTACCATTCTTTTAGTCGAGGACGAGCAGGATATGCGCGAAATGATCGCGCTGAAGCTGCGGAGAGAGGGGTTTACTGTGATCGAAGCCGAGGACGGACTAACTGCGGAGCAACTCGCCTGTCAGGAGCGTCCTGATTTGATAATTCTGGATCTGATGCTTCCGGGGCGAAATGGACTGTCGATTTGTCGAAACTTGCGGCGCGATCCTCGTGGCAGCGAAATACCGATCCTGATGCTCACGGCTAGAGCGAGCCTTGATGACAAAATCAACGGTCTGGAAACAGGCGCTGATGATTACATGACGAAACCCTTCAGTCCTCGCGAGTTGGTGCTACGGGTCCGCAATCTTCTCAGGCGCGCGGCGGGGGGGAGCGCAGATGCGGTGATGGAGTTCGGTCAGTTGAGGATAGATCGGAGTAAGCTCACTGTCTACGTCGGTGACGAATCCGTCGAACTGACATCGACCGAATATAAGTTGTTGCTCGCGCTCACCGAGCTTCCCAATGTGACACGCGAGCGGGATGAATTGTTACGAAAGATATGGGGCTACAGCGAGCAGGCGCAAACACGGACGCTCGATACCCACATTAAGCGGCTTCGCGCGAAGTTGGGAATGGAGGCGGTTCGCGTTGAAACTGTTCGCTCCGTCGGCTACCAGTTCAATGATGCGAAGGAAATCTGATTTTATGCGAGTCTTTGATACGAGTCTCTAAGCGAGCGTTTCGTGGAAGTAATCTGAATGGAGTTTTGAACGTCATAATTATAGTGAGTTTGTCGGTGTTTTGCCTCCTCCTTGGGTGGAGGCTGTGGCGATTGAGTCGAGGAGTGGCGTCCTTGGGGGATGCCCTAAGATCGGATCTTTTGCCTGATCAAGATTTACAGGTTTCAGCAATTCACAAGGTGCCTGCTCTGGCTCGGCTAAGGACTGCCGCTTTCGACGCTATGAGGGAGGCGAAACTGCAAATAGCTCTCGCGGATGGTCAGCGCAAAACGCTCGATTACGTAGTCAATCAGATCGAGGATGCAATAGTGATCGTCGATGAACGTTTGGCCATTTCCTACGCCAATGGCGCAGCAGAGCAATTGTTTGGTAGTGGTGGTAGAATTTTCGGTCGCCAGTTGATCGAAGCATGTCTGGACCACAATATCATAGAAACGGTGACGGTGGCGATGGAGACTGGCGGAAGAATGCAGGAACGCATACAGCTTGCGAATACGAAGCGGACGATGTTGGTAATGGCCGAACCGCTCGATGTATCGTTGAAGATCGGGAAGGGTGCGTGGCTTTTGCTTCGCGACATCACGGTGGAACTGCAGACGGAACAGATGCGAAAAGACTTTGTTGCCAATGCTTCCCATGAGTTGCGCACGCCGCTATCGATCATCAAGGGCCATCTAGAGATGCTTGGTGATGAAATTTCGAGCCCTGCGATTGCGGTTCTCGTAAAACACACTGACCGCATCACCCGTTTAGTGGATGACATGCTGACGATCTCCCGTCTTGAGGGGCACGTTGAGGGAGGGAGCGTCACTGAAATACTTTTGAAAAATGAGACCTTCGACATCGGTGAGTGCGTGATTGGTGTCATCGATCAGCTTCGCCCTTTGATCGACCGGCACGCGACAAAGATCAAAATTTCGCTACCTGAAATCGAGCAGCGAATATTGTATGGAGATCGTTTCTATTTCGATCAGATTTTGTTTAACTTAATTGAAAACGCACTGAAGCAGAACCAGCGACCAAGACTGAAAATCACGATCAAGTTTTGGTGTGAGCCACTGAGCGGTTGTCGCTTTTTGGAAGTCACCGATAACGGTATCGGGATTCCATCTGCCGATTTACACTCCGTTTTTGAGCGCTTTTACAGAGTCGAAAAGCACCACTCCCATAACGCGACATCGGGTACCGGGCTTGGGCTTTCGATTGTAAAGCGAGCGGTCGAGGCTCATCGGGGTTCGATCTCTGTGACGAGTCAACCGGGACGATCTACTTGCTTCTCTATATCATTGCCCGCACCGCCCACGGAGGCTATGACGGCTTCGGAGACGGAGATCTGAAATTGACGATCTGTCAGGCGTTGTCGTTGTCGCTGATGTTGCTCTTTGCAGACGGGCCAACGTGACGGATGTCTTCCCCGCGAGCTACGTAGACGGCGTCTTCACCGATGTTTACAGCGTGATCTCCAACCCGTTCCAGGCAGCGAATAATGAAGATCAGATTGAGATAAGTGCGCAGATTGGTGACGTCACTCTCCATCGCCTTGGTGAGCGTCTTCATTGTTTTTCGATGCAGCTTGTCGAGCTCTTGATCCCGCTCGTAGAGGCTTAGCGCCAGCGCGACATTGGGTTCAGCGAAAGACCGAATTGCGTCGGCGAGAAGATCGGTGGCAAGCGCATAGACAGGTTCGACTAGATGAATTTGAGGGACCTCTGGTTTGTTGATAATCTTTCTCGCACGGCGGGCGATATTCCCGGCCTGATCGGCGATTCGTTCCAGGTTATTTGACACCTTCATCGTCGCGATCACCGAACGAAGATCGGTGGCAATCGGGTTGAATCGGGTAAGTATCGCCATGTTGTCGCGATCGACGGTGCGCTCAAACGCGTTGACTTCCTCATCTTCAGCTATTGCGTCATTGCACAGATCTTCGTTGCGATCCAGCAGTCCGCGAACCGCATTGCGGAGGTTCTCCGAAGCGATGCTTGCCATTGTAAGTATTGACGCCCTGGCGTGCTCAAGGGCGAGGTCGTATTCACTGAATATGTGTGGAGTGTCCTTCATTGAAAGAGTGTAGTTTTGCTTAGTAATATTCCGAAAGTTTTACGACCGATCAGCCGAACCGACCACTAATATAGTCCTCCGTTTCAGTTCGGGAAGGATTGCTGAACAAGACTGGAGTTGCATCAATTTCGATCAGTTCGCCGAGGTAGAAGAATGCGGTGCGGTCAGACACTCGGGTAGCTTGTTGCATATTATGGGTAACGATTACAATCGTGTAGTCTTTCTTAAGTTGAATGATTAGTTCTTCAACCTTTGCGGTGGCGATCGGATCGAGTGCGGAACATGGTTCATCCATCAATAGGATGCGGGGCTTCACCGCGATCGCACGAGCGATACATAACCTTTGTTGCTGGCCACCAGAGAGGCCAAGAGCGCTGCTATGAAGGCGGTCTTTTACCTCATCCCATAAGGCGGAACTGCGGAGACTTTCCTCGATGATCTGATCGAGAACCTCAGGGCGTTTTTCCCCTGCAATGCGGAGTCCGTAGGCGAGATTTTCGTAGATGCTTTTTGGAAATGGATTGGATTTCTGAAACACCATTCCAACATGCTTGCGCAGTTCGATGACGTCGACTCCGCTGGAGTGAATGTCGGTGTTGAGAATGCTGATCCGGCCCTTTCGTAGGCCCGCGCCGGGGATGAGGTCGTTCATCCGGTTAAAGCAACGTAGCAGGGTCGACTTTCCGCAACCGGATGGTCCGATGAAGGCTGTTACCTGCTGCTCGTAAATGGGGAGCGAAATGTCGCGCAGCACATCGACCTTGCTGTCGTAGCTGAAATTGACGTCATCGACCTCAATGATCGTGGTCGGCGTTGGGCTATGGGTGCTTGGAGTGGGTCCTAAGGTAGTCGCTGGTGTTGCGTTTTCCATATAGAATTTGGGTTGAGTTGTCGTCATCATATACAGCCAGATGCTCTATTTTCGGTTTTCAGCGTATTACCATTTCAACTTGGCACGGGCACGAACCCGCAACCAGACCGAAAGTCCGGCGAGGGCCATGACCAGTATCATGAAAATGAATACTGCAGCGTACTGCATCGGTTCAGTGTACTTGGTTTGAGGTATCTTGGATGCAACAGTGTAGATATGATAGGGCAGCGCCTGAACGGACTGGCCGAAGAAATCGAATACGGCACCAAGACTTGTATTATCGAGTCCCTCCCAAGGTAGCTCGTCACGTAGTGCCACGGCGGCGGTAAACATGATCGGTGCAGTCTCGCCAGCCGCTCGCGTGATGCCGAGCACTGATGCGGTTAGTATGCCAGGATAGGCGTATGGCAAAACTGATTTTTGAATCGTTTGCCACTTGGTTGCCCCCAACGCCAATGACGCTTCTCGGAAACCCATGGGTACAGCCTTCAGTGATTCTTCGGTGGCGGTGATGATGACTGGTAGAATCATCGCGGCGAGGGTGAAACCTCCCGCCAACATACAGGTTCCCCAGCCTTGGAAGCTGATATAATACCCAAATGGCAGGGGGATCGGGGAGATCTCGAAGCCTGGTCGATCAATCGGTGTTTGTGTGATGACAGGCACGAAAAAGCAAAAGAACATCAAGCCGAACAGTCCGAAAACGATCGATGGAACTCCCGCCAGATTAAGGATGGCGAGTCGGATACCATCTACCGTTTTTCCCTTACCACTGTATTCATTTAGATAGATGGCGGTAGCGATGCCGATGAACAATGCGACAACGATGCATATCGTCACCAAAAAGATAGTTCCCAGAATCGGGCCGCGAACACCGCCAGCCGAGAATGCAAAGGTCTTTTCGTTGTTGATGACGGCTTTGGGGTTTTCGGTTTTGTAGTTGGAGAACTCGCCGAATCCCATCGTGATTTTATCGGCCTCCACATCTTCGAAAACGACCAACGTTTCCGGGTCTTTTGTGAATAGATCGGTGTTCACAAAAGGGCCGTCTTGACCGAATATTTTTGGAAACACCACTGGGGCTCCTTTAATGGTAATGTCCGCAAACACTGCAATGGCTAACACGACGATAAAGTAGGTGATCGCACAAAACCCGATTCGTATTGCGGTGTCGGTCTTCGCTCGCCGCGAGGTCGATGCGGCGAACGGGTTGTTTGGTTGTTCTTGATTCACGAGTTGCAGAGTGATTGAGATTTAGATGGCTTGAAAACGTTTGATAAGTCGCTGCGCAAAGAAGTTGATCACCAGGGAGATCAGGAAGAGCACGAGGCCGACCATGAAGAGTGCTCGCCAGTGAAGCGACCCGGCATCTACCTCGCCCAATTCCTGTGCGATGATACCTGTCATGGTGTGAACTGGTTGGGTGAATGCGCCTAGGCCTTGAGAAAAGTCAGGGATGGCGATCTTGTTGCCAGCGACTAATAATACCACCATCGTTTCTCCGATGATCCGACCGAAACCGAGAAGAATGGCCGCGACGATACCGGACAGAGCGGTCGGAACGACCACTCCCAGGACGGTTTGTAGCTTGCTAGCTCCGAGTGCCATCGACCCTTCAGAAAATGCGGAGGGCACATTACTAATGGCATCTTCCGCCAGCGTGAAGATCGTCGGGATCGCCATGAAGGCGAGCAGCAGTCCTGCTGTTAGTATGTTTAGGCGTTCGGCCATCGGGAACCCAGGGATATCGGACAACCACTCGACTTGACTGATTGTCCGCAGTGTCGTTCCCAGCACAAGAATTCCGAAAAATCCCAGCACCACGGAGGGAATCGCACCGATGAACTCGATGATCGGTTTGATTGCATTCTGCTCGCTACGACGTGCCAATTGATTGACGTAAATGGCCGCACCGACCGCGAGCGGAACGCTGACGACGATCGCGACGATCGCGATCATCAGTGAGCCGATAAACAGAGGCAGCAAGCCGTAGAAATCCTGCCAGGAACTGTTGGTAATCCACTCAGTACCGACGATGAAGGCCATCACCGAACGTCCCACTGAATAGGGTTTGTCGTGACGCCAGGCGGCGATGCGTTGCTGCTGGGTCTTGAGAAAGGGAACGTAGTCCTCCAATTGCTGCCGAGCGGCTCGTAGGCTCTTGGCTGCTTGTTCTTCTGTCGTGGTTACCGGAAGGGCGTCGAGAGCTGCGGCGACATCGATTTGCAATTGCTTGGAGATTTTCGCGTGCTCCTCAACGGATGCATACAGTGGTTTCGTTCGTTCAGAGAAGTCGACTTTCCCGATCACCACGGCTTCAGCCTCTGATGTGCGTTTGGCCTTTTCGGCGGGGTCGTCGCTGGCTTGAGCAAAAGTGATCAGTGCTGCTTTGCGTGCCGGCGCAGATTCTACCGCGACCGCTTCTGCCTTGATCACAGTAGCCACTTTGCGGAGTGCAGACCAAAGTTTCTTGTCTGGGCCAATCGCACCGTTCAGATTTTCAATCGCTTTTGCAAAATCCGAGTGTACGAGCCGAGCCGCATCCTGCCTTTCTGCGATGACATCTTCCAGAGCAGTGATAAAGACTGGCTTCTCGCCATTGATGAGGGAGTCGCTGACCCCTCTGACCACCGAACCCCACGCGGAGTCAGAGATGAGCGTAGTTTCCTCGAGATCCGACGGCTTGATTCGGTCAACCGCTTCACGAACGCCGTGGATATACAAATTCTTGGCTTCGCTGATTTTCTCATTGATTGCCGTCAAGGCAAGGTCTCCTCCCTCCAATTCTTTCTCCATTGCCGACGATATTTGCTCACCGGTCTTCTTTTTTGCTGCGACCGCAGTCCGTTTCAAATCGAGCTGGAACTCCAAGTTTTCACGCTGGGCTGCGAACGAATTTGCTCGTCCGGCGAGTGATTCGACCTCAGATTCGACGTGCCGTTTGACTGCGCCATACGTGGCCACTACCGCCTGCTGATCCACCGAGTCGGCATTGATCTCCTGATAGAATGCCTGACGCAGCTGTCCTATCGCCAGGGTGTGCTGTTTCACCTCTTCGTCGATGAATGCCACGTATTCCAGGCCAGCCATCCTGTAGCGCTTCAATTCACGATGATGCTCTGGGAAGAAACCAAATCCTTCGTGCAGCAAAAATCCGCAAATCAGCACCAGTATGACGATCGCAAGAGCGGCGTTACCACCGAAGAAATACCGAATCGCATCCTGCACGTTGAGGCCCAAAAATGTGCGTCTTCTTCTGACGAATTGTCCCTTCTCTCGGGGAGATTCCATTTCGGCAGGGTTGCTGGGAGTGTTTGTTGATACCTTCATGGCAGGAGGAACGGGAGGGGGCTCGCGAGTCGTTAAATGATGGTTTCTTACTCACTGCGTGCTCGGTTCGCAAGAGCTATTCCAGCAGGGTGAGTGACTATTTCGACACAGTCAATTCCTCTAAAAGAAAGCCCGGCGGGAGATCGGATTTCAATTTCCCGCCGGGCTCGTGAATTCTCGGTGATAGTGATCTGTCGGACTAGCGAGGTCTATTTGTTGGGGATGAAACCGACGCGTTCAACGACCTTCTTCGCGACATCGTCGCTCATGGCCCATTCGAGGAACTTGGCAGCAGCTTCGCTGACTTTGCCCGCGACCGTGTAGTAGTAGAGCTTGCGTGCGATCGGATAGCTGTCGACTTCCTTCGGATCGGCCTCGTGCCCATCGATTTTGGCGGACTTGATTCCATCCTTGCCAGCGTAGGCCAAGCCGACGTAACCGATGCCGTTGGCATTTTTGCTGACTTCTTCAGCGATCTGCTCGTTTCCGGCCATTTTTTGGGAATCAGCGCCGTAGTCCCGATTGTTCATTGCCATTTCTTGGAAGCTCTTGTAAGTGCCTGAGGCCGTGTTTCTTGTGTAAACCGAAATCGCGCCCGGTAAGCCACCGACTTCGCTCCAGTCAGAGATGTCACCAGTAAAGATGCCTTCGACTTGTTCAAGGGTTAGTTCACTGACCTTGTTTGCTTCATTGAGCACCACCGCGATAATGTCGGCGCCAGCGACGTGTTCTTTCAAGTCCATGCCTTTGGATGTAAATTCGTTCTTTTCGGAGTCTTTCACATCGCGGCTTGACATGCCGATGTCGGCTGTCCCAGCAAGCAGATTTGTGAAGGCGCTCGAGGAACCCTCGGCAGCGATTTCAAAATTTGCTTCGTTTCCTGCTGCTTTGTAGGCTTCGGAAAGTTGTGGGAGCATCTTGGCTCCGAGAGTGTCGGAACCTTTGATGACGATTTTGTCTTGTGCCGATGCGCCGGCTGTGGCGATCGCTATGACAGCGAGGAGTGAGAGGGATTTTTTCATAATTTGAAGGAGCGTTGGCAGGTTTTTGTTTTGGTTTTTGATTGGGATCTTGTATTTCGATCCCGCTACATGGTGCTTCGTCGCCGGAATCCTGCAAACGAAGCACGGTGCCATTTTCGTCACCGGAAGGGTCCAGTTTCGCGATTCGATCCATTTTCATTCAGCCTTTGGTCGAGATCCAAGATTTTCAGATGGAAATACCGCTCAAGCCCGGTCTGCACTGTTTCAGGGGTATCTCCCACATGTCGGATGAGTCAGATCCTGTTGAACTCACGATCCGTACTCTTGTCGACAAGGTTCAGATGACGCTGCCATTGTTGCGGATTTCTCAGGTCATAGAATTGAGTTAGAGCGGGAAAAGGGGAGTCGGGACCGTGGTTGGGAGCTTTCCTCAAGTGCCGCACCGACCGGATTCGTCGATCGACCTGTTCCGGTTCCTTGGATCGCGTGCCTTGACGACATGCCGACCGGACATTTTGTTTCGACGAGTTCTTGTCCTGAGAACCCAATCCCACTCCCATCCCTATTGTTTCCTCCGCTTCATGAAATTGTCTTCGATCCCGGCAGGTTTCATCATAGTGGTATTGCTGCTTGTACTTTGTGCTTCTCTTGATACTTTCCGATCGCTCGATGCTCAGGAGTCTACCAAAGCATCTTCCATCGGGGTCGTGATCGAACATCTCAGTACCGTTGCGGTGCTCTCCGAGGAAGGTGCTGATTGGCAGGTTCGAGTGCGTTTCACCACTTCGGCACCATCGATTTGTCATGTGACGAGTGGCCCTTCTGCCGCTGCCCTGCATGAAGGTGCCCCGGAATTGGAAGGTCTGCGGAACCATCGATTTACGGTCGCCGCCGTTCCTGGGAAACCCTGGTTTGTCCAAATCCATGGCACTGCAGGAGAGCAGAAAGTTTCTTCTGAGGTCATCGAAGTTGCTCCGCCAGAACCCTTTCCCGGAGGCTCCATCTCGCGCATGGAAATTCCCCTAAGCGTAACCGAAACCGCAGGAGTAGCGCGTCACGAGCCTGTCACCTTCGGCCTGCCGATTCCGCAAGGTGCGTTGGGTGACGTGGATGCCATCGTTCTTTTTGACGGGAAAAAGTCGATTCCTACCCAGAGCCGCGCCCTCGTCCGCTGGCCTGACCGCAGTGTGAAGTGGCTCCTCGTGAGCGGACGAGTGGAATTGACTTCCAATCAGACGAAAAATCTCACGCTCGCTTTTGGTGGTGACATTCAAGCGTCGAAGCAATCGGCCACCTCGATGGTAAGCGAAAATGGCGATGCTCTTTCAGTGGATACGGGTCTGACGCGACTTGTGATCGACCGCAAAACCGGAGCGGGTACCATTCAGACGAACGACGGGTTGCTCACCCAGTTGCCACATTCCCGCCTCACCAACACCGACGGTCGTGTCTTTTCTGGCAAAGTCGAGAGTATCGAGGTGGAGGAAAGTGGGCCGCAACGAGTCGTGATTCTTACGCGTGGTCATCATTTCAACGAAGCAGGTGAACCCTGGTTTGGGTTCGAGTTACGCTATTTTCTGCACGCTGGTGATGCCTTTGTTCGTGTCGATCATATCCTCCAGCACGACATCGTCTCTGCCGAAATGAAATATGGCGACGAGATGAAATCGTTCCGCTCGCTTGATCTTGTTTTCCCCACCGAGGCGGACGGAGTCAGAGTCGCCCTTGACGGCGGAAAGAGTGCCTCGCTTGCCGCAGGGGAACGACTCTTTCAGCAGGAAAGTGATGCATTTTCTCTGGCGTCCGATGGTAAGGGGGTGCGCGCTCCCGGAGTCGCGTCTTCCGGCAAATTGACCGTGGCAATTCGGGACTTCTGGCAACAGTGGCCTAAAGCAATCAGCGCCGAAAAGGGTGCCCTGGCGCTGGGGCTCTATCCGACGATTTCCCCCGGCGATCGATACGCGAACCGCCCCGACGAGCATATTCTCTACTTCTATTTGCGCGAGGGGAACTACACATTTCGCTCTGGATTTGAAAAGCGTCACGAACTGTTCGTAGGACCAACGGAGGCAGGAGGTGATTTTGAAAAACTTCATGGACGCGTCAATCACCCCCTCCTCGTAAAGGCATTGCCGGATTGGTATCTCGGTTCCGGTGCCTTGCCGGGACTCACCGCACGGGACGCATCCGATTTCCCTGCCTACGACAAAATGCTGCGCGAAGATGCCGAAGGGTACCTTGAAATGCGCGAAGAAAATAAGTGGTACGGATTGATGAACTTCGGTGACTGGTGGGGCGAGCGCACCAACAATTGGGGGAATATCGAATACGATCTGCAAAATGCGATGATCACCCAGTATTTTCGCACCGGCGACCCTCTCTATTTTGATATCGCAGAAGACGCCGCCCGCCACAATGCCGACGTGGATGTCGTACACTTTGCTGCCGGACAAAATGCCGGTCCGGGGAAAGCACGACGGGTT
>JAGPCC010000069.1 GCA_018058245.1 Verrucomicrobiales bacterium | reverse complement strand
CAGCGATATCGGGAAAAATTCACGAGACGAGACAGCACGTGCGGCATCAGCAACTCACCCAAGCGATACTGATCCGAGGCTCCCACAAGAATCGCTTCATGGGAGGTGGACAGCATTTCGTTGACCTCGGCCAAAGGTGCGACCCACCCGAGACCAGGATGATGATGTCCGGACAAAGGAAGTGCCGCCTCCTGACGAGAACGGTTTGCGCTGGAAAAATTTAGAAAATTATCGCTCCTGATCATTCGTAAATATTACACTTTTATAAATAATTTACAAACATAAATCAAAAGTTTTCATAATTTCAGCATTCCCCAAACTGAGAGGATGGAACAACATAAAATGAAGTCACCAAAGCAACGAGGTAACCCAAAGAGAACCGGGCATCCTCGCTGTATGCACGCATACCCCTCGCTCTTCCACAGAGTCTACCGGTCGCTTCTCCAAGCTCGCTGCAGCGCGAGAATTTGCTGGAGAGACCGGCGTTCTCCCTCCTCTGTCGCTGGGTCAGCGATCATATCTCGCACATTTTCCTGCTCCAGCCAGACGATCACATCGCAGGGCCATATTCTCACATCAAAACTTTCACGACACTCCCCCTCCCCCCATGCCGGTAGGACCAGACCGGACGCCGTCTGTCCTGCGGGAGAGTCCTCTTCATCGGAAGACGGTGATGCATTCAAAAGGAATCCGGGGAACAGGAATAGCACCCCGGTCAAAATACTAGAAAAAATGGAACAAATTGACCCTCGATGATCCTCCTGGGAGTGGATGAAAGAAAAGTGAGTGGATCGCATAGAAGTGTTCATGAAATAGAGATGTGCCGTGGGAAGAGATGAACGATAAACAAGGAAGAGAACTCAACCGAATCCCGCTTCCCTCTACGGGAGGCATCGTCAATGCCCCCCCTTGTTTCCATCGTTTGCGCCCGGCCCTGCGTCCTTTTGACTGCCGATGTAACTTCTGACAACCTGCACGGCGAGATGTTCGATTCGTCGGGAACTTCTTTGTTTTGAGTCACTTTCAACCCTGTCCAGCACACGAATCTCCCTCTAACCCGAGGATTCTCGCTCCTGATGATCGCACGGCAGCCCAGAATCCCTGATATTTCATCTCTTCAAGGCCTTGACATCGGCCCCAAACCACATAGATTCCCGTCCTTCCCGCCGCAGGGGTTTATGTAAAACGGTGTACTCTATTCCGTTTCAACTGCACCGGGATACTACTGACCTGGGAAATGAAAACCTTTTCTGCTAAAGCCGAAGAAATTGAACGCCACTGGCACGTCATCGACGCCGATGGCAAAGTGCTCGGCGCTGTCGCCGTTGCTGCCGCTAACTTGCTTCGCGGCAAGGGTAAGCCCATTTTCACTTCCCATGTGGATTGTGGTGATTTTGTTGTCATCATCAATGCCGACAAGGTCCGTTTGACCGGAGACAAGGAAGACAATAAAATTTACACGAGCTACTCCGGTTATGTCGGTGGCCAAAAGCGGGAGAGCGTCGCCAAAGTCCGCGCCCGCCGTCCTGAGCTACTCGTCGAGCGTGCCGTGCGAGGAATGATCCCCCACAACCGCCTCGGACGATCGATCTTCAAAAAACTCAAGATTTACACCGGAGCTGAGCACCCGCATGACGCACAACAGGTGAAGGCCTACGAACTTTAATCTCCTCCCTTCTTTCAATCTATGAGCGCCTCATTTTCAGCAACCGGACGTCGTAAAACGGCATCTGCTCGCGTCACACTCGTCCCCGGGACCGGGCAAATTACGATCAACAAGCGTGCCTTCGAAGAATACTTCGGCACTCTGTCCATGCAAAACAAAGTTCTGCACCCCTTCCAAGTGGCGAATGTTACCAATCAGTTTGACGCAGTCATCGCTGCGAACGGTGGCGGAGTAACCGGTCAAATCGGTGCCATTCAACTCGGAATCGCTCGGGCTCTCCTCAAAAGCAACTCGGAACTTCGCGACTCCCTTCGTGAGGTAGATCTCCTTACCCGTGATCCCCGTAAGAAAGAACGTAAGAAACCCGGTCAACCGAAGGCGAGAAAACGATTCCAGTTCTCGAAACGTTGATTCCTTTCCTCTTCAACGGTTTTCCGTTTTTTCAAAAAGGCTGAGCAACTCGCTCAGCCTTTTTTGTGTACGGGAGCTTAGCCGGGGAAAGAATTGGGAATCCGCTTCCCCGTAGAGACGAGTCGCAGCCCGGTCACCTGCCAATGATCCGGACTGCGACTACCCCTCAACTCGGGAATGGCAAACATCGCCTTTCTGAACAAGGGAAAGTGCGAGTAAAGAATGCCTTAGACCCAAAGGCTCTTCGAGTTTTGCCGAAACGTGCAAAGACGTCAGCGACTGGTTGGTTTTGTGTCTGTTTGTGCGAAAGGAGGATTTCTAAAGACCGATCCGGTTTCGGAGACGCTTGATTCCTTCCACTATTGGGGAGGATAATCGTGCTGAAGTTGTTCGAGATTCCTGCCATCGGTGCATACGGTCGAGGTCCGTTGATAGTTAAGATTACCTTTCTTTTTATAAAAATGCAAAACAAATTTTAGAATTACCTCACAAATAGGAATCATTTTTTAGAAAAACTTGCGGTAGTTTTGGGGAATTTGTAATTCCCAAGGCCCTACCCCGTTCCAGTCAATTTTTCATCAGCGCAAAAAGGCGCTACACCAAGGGAAGAAAAATTGCGCCAAGAAAGACCATCGCAAGACCCGCGATGGACATCAGCATCATCATGATACTCACGGTCTTGAAGGTTTCCTGGGGACTCATTCCTGTCATTCGTCCAATAACCCAAAATCCGCTGTCATTTGCCCAGGAGATCGGTTTCGAGCCGCAGCCAATCGCTAGGGCAAGATAGAGTGCTGAATAGGAGAGCGTCGCACCTGCCGCCATTGGCGCGATCATTCCACCGGCCGTGATCATTGCCACCGTCGCGGAGCCCTGTGCCGTTCGGATCAATGCGGTGACAAGAAAGGCGATCGGAATCAACGCGAGGGTTTGGCTCCCGTCGAAGGAGGAACTGATCACCTCCGCGATGCCGGTGTCTTTTAACATGGAGCCAAACGCACTTCCTGCGGCCGTAATCAGGATGATGACGCCCGCGCCTGAGAGAGCGCTCTGAATCGTCTCCCTTGTTTCAACGGAACCTTTCCCCGAAGTAGAAATCAGAAGATAAATTGCTACCGCAGCCGAAAGGATCAGCGCGATGTTTTTGTCTCCAAGCAATTTCATCATCGGAATCTCCATGCCCAGCGCACTGAAGACCGTATCTCCACCGATCAAAAACACCGGGAGGAGAATCGGGAGGAGAGAGAGTCCGAGGGAAGGCGGGTTGATGGATTCTTCGATTTCTGGAGAAAAGAGGTCTCCCTCTTCCCGTAACGGAATTTCCCATCTCCGATTCGCCCAGAACGAATACGCGATCCCCACCATTACCGTAACGGACCCGACGGCTAATCCACCCAGCATCATCGCACCAATGGAGACCTGGTCTCCGAAAAATCCAGCGACCGTGAGCGGCCCAGGAGTCGGCGGAACAAGGGAATGAGCCATCGTCGCGCCGGCTACGATCGTGAGAATATACAGCAAGTAGTTTTTCCCGGTCTTTCGCCGCATCGCCTTTCCCAAAGGCATCAGCAGGTAGAATACGGTATCAAAGAACACTGGTATCCCGAGCGTGAACGCGCTCGCCGCAAAAGCAAAGGGCGTCCCCTTCACTCCGAAGAGCTGCATCAGGGCATCAACGATACGCTTGGCTCCGCTAGAATCGAGCAGGCAGCGACCGATGATCGCAGCCATCGCAATGATGAGGGCGATGCTCCCGCAGCCATTACCGAAGGCGGTTGTGAAACGAGAGACAAACCAAGTGTCCGCCGCTTTCCTCGCAGATTGATGCACTGCAAGAAAGTCAGCTGGAGGGTTCTCCCGAATCTCCCCGCTCGGATCGATCAGCACCGCCCGCGCTTCCGCAGAGAGAGCTCCTCGATAGAGCGAGTTCACCGGAGTAAGGCCCGCAACCGCCAGCCCGGCTACCGTCAGCGCGATGAACGGATGCCATTTTAACCCGATGATCCCGACCACTACGATCAGCATCCCGGCAAGAAGAAGAAGGACAGGTCCCATAAATCCCTTCGGAATACAGGAACCGCCCCAAGGAGACAAGTACGAACTTCGCGATATCCGCTACTTCATCGAGGCAAAACGAGCTGAAAGTAGTTCTACCGCAGTAGCATCCCCTACTTTTTCCCGCGACGAATCAATCCATCGTTGTTCTAATTGATTCTTGGTCGGGCGATCCGTTTCGTAGAAAACCCCAAATTTTCCGGGATAACGAAGCGAGGCGAGCTGGTAGGCTGCGTTTTCGTCGGAAACATCGTGCCGTTCCGAGTCCTCTGGAGTGTTGTCCCACTTTCGCTCTTCAATTACGTCAAATTCTCCACCCTTCCTCGGATTGCCATCATCAAAGATTCCGGGGTAAAAGACTACACATTCAGAAAGAACTTCCACGACACTGAAACCTGGATGCAGAATCGCCCGCTCGAAGACTTCCATCATGTGCTTCACTTGCACCGCGTGAGTCCGAGCCACGAAACTCGCACCTCCATAGACCAGCTTCTTCATTGGATTGACCGGTTGATCAATCGCGCCAGTCGGATCGGTCTTCGACTTAAATCCCTGCGGACTTGTTGGTGAAGTCTGTTTTTTCGTCAAGCCATAGACAAAATTGTCCATTACGATATAGGTGAGATTGATGTTCTTCCTTGCTGCGTGATCGAGATGATTGCCGCCAATCGAATATCCATCCCCGTCTCCCCCAAAAGCGAAGACATGCAGATCGGGTCGCGAAAGACTGATCCCTGTCGCAAGCGGTAGGGCACGTCCATGAATGAAATGGACCCCGTGCCCGTTCACGAAGTAGGGAAACCGGGAAGAACATCCGATCCCGGCAATCGTGCAGATCTTCTCGTGGGGGATCTGGAGCTTCTCCAGAACTTTGAAAAAAGCCGCAAGCACGGCAAAATCTCCGCATCCGGGACACCAAGTCGGGTGATCGGCGGTAAGATCCTTTTTGGTCAATGGCTTGGTAGGTTCAGCAGTCGCAGACATAAAATAGGAAGGTGAAATTAAGCGGGATTGATGATTTCCGTGACACGTCCGACGATTTCCCGGATCTGGTAGTTGAGTCCATCGGTCTTACAGACCGAATGGATTTTGGGATCGCAATACTTGGCACGGAGAAGAGTTGCGAGCTGTCCATATCCATAGAGGCCTTCGTCGTTCATCTCTACGACGACGACGTAACGGTAGTTTGCGAACAGCGTTTCCATCGAATTGGGCATCGGATGAATGTGGCGCAGATGGATCGCTCCCACTTTTACCCCTCCTTCCCGCATTCTCATGACCGACTCTCGAATCGGCCCCCAACTGGACCCCCAGCCGACAATCAGAACTTCCCCAGATTCGTCACCAAATACCTCCGGAAGAGGCAGGGTTGCGGCAAACCTTTTGATCTTTTCACGACGGCGAACCGTCATTTTTGTATGCATCGCGGGACTTCCGCTCGGATGGCCCCATTCATCGTGTTCCAGTCCCGTCACAACCGGGTATTTCCCGCCCTCCATGACACTCCCGGGAGGCGCATGTCTTGTCTCTCCGTTCAAAGGATACGGTTTGAAATCCGCTCCTCTTGCTCCCAGTGCAAGAGATGGTTCATAGGTCAGCGATTCCAAATCGGGCTGGGCAAAGGCTTCGATCCGCGAGGCGAGTGCTTGGTCTGTCAGGATGATGACCGGACAGCTGTAGGTCCGCGCCAACTCACAAGCTTCGACCGCGATATAAAAACAATCACTGACATTCTGGGGAGCGAGTACGATCCGCGGGCAATCCCCGTGGCTCCCGTAGATCGCCTGCATCAAGTCGCTCTGTTCCACACTGGTGGGGAGTCCAGTACTGGGACCGCCGCGTTGGACGTTGACCACGATGAGAGGAAGCTCTGCCATGACGGCATAACTGAGCGCCTCCATCTTGAGCGACAACCCAGGACCGGAGCTACCCGTGACCGCCGTATGTCCCGCATAGGCCATTCCCAGCGCCATCGAGACCGCAGCGAGCTCATCTTCGGCCTGAACAAAAATTCCGCCGTATTTCGGCAACTCTACCCGGAGCTGTTCCATGATCGTCGACCACGGCGTGATGGGATAAGCCGAGCCATACCGGACGCCACCCGCGAGCAGTCCCATCGTGAGAGCGGTATTTCCATCGGTCGTCACTTTGTCGGCACCGAGACCCTTTCCCTCCATGAGACCAAACTCCAGCTTCATCAGGTCGCCAACTGGATACGCAAATCCAGCGTCGAATGCGAGCATCGCGTTTCGGAGAATATCTTCGCTCTTTCCTCCAAACTGCCGGGAAACCAGCGACGTGATTTTCTCTTTATCGAGCTTAAAAATTGCCGTAACGAGTCCGAGAACAAAGAGATTCTTCCCGCGATCCTTTGCACTCCCGCCGATCGCCTCCACTGTCGTGCTCGTGATCGGAATCGGGACATGGATGGCATCGACGTCTGTGCGAATCGTCTCGACGTGATCGGAATCGTAGATACAAATCCCGCCAGACTTCAGAGAACCGATGTGGTTGTCGTAGCTGTGTTGATAAAATGCGAAAAGGAAGTCAGACTCATCCCCTGCGGAAAGGACTTCGCCCGAACCCAAATGGACCTGGAAGATGGAAGGCCCCCCCGAGATCGTGGAGGGAATCGTCATGTAGGTCATCACCTCGCGTGCGCTCCTACCGGCGAGGCGGGCGAGAAATCCCCCGATCGTCTGAATGCCGTCCTGAGAATTTCCCGCAAAACGGATGACAGCGTTTTGAAGTTCAGTGATTCCTTCAGAGTGATCTGAAAGGCCGATAACGGATTCGGGCGATCCCGAAGTCGCAGGAGGGGTCATTTTCGGTCAAAGTGGTTTGGAGAATGGCCAACTAAACAAGAATCGTTTTTCGATTGCAAAGGGAATCTTGCATGAAATGCGCCACTGGCAATTGTCCCATGAGATTGCGTCCCCAGAAATTGAGCCGAGAAACAGTGCCGTATTTGCGAAATTCATACGCCTTTGTCGACTTTCGGAAACCGTTACCGGATCCCATTTCCCGGTGTGCTCGAGCACTCTTTTGCACCGATGACAGGGAGGTCGTTGACAGGCGCGACGAGGATTTGTCCCGACGAGGCGCGTGCCGGACTTTCCGACGGACTGTATGAATACATACTGTCCAAGGAGAATCTGGTCCGGAACGAAGGTGGGGCAAGCCGCAGCAAGTCGGAGCAGAACGAGCATGAGAAATGCGGGCTAGGACTACGCCCGGACTACGACTGCCGCCGAGAACCCTCTCCCCCTCCTCCCATTGTGTCTTTCCAAATTCTTCTACCGACCCCGCAGAACACCTCACCCTATAGATCGGGGAGCCCTCGCCTCTGCTCCAGCACCTGAAATGCAGAACCGACGTCCTCTGTAGCCATTGTGCATCCTCCTGCTGCGAATCGAGTGAGGAACTCCTGTTGTGTCGAGAGGTTCGAATTATCCAATCCGTATTCCTTTCCCCAGGCGATGAGATCGGCAAAATTTACGTCTGCGGTCAGGTCCTGACGTCCGAATCTTGCGTAGACTCCACCACCCTCAATTCTTTCCTGCCGAAAATATCCCCGCATGGTTCCGCCAGGGCGGCGGTGATACACCTTCTCTGCGGTCGCGGCACCGTAGTCGATCGTGAGCATCGAACCCGCAGTCCAATGACAGATCAAGTCTTGCATCCAGCAACGAAATGAGGGCCGTATCTCGATGCGTTGTCCGTCCCC
Organism: Verrucomicrobiales bacterium; assembly: GCA_018058245.1. GTDB lineage: Bacteria > Verrucomicrobiota > Verrucomicrobiia > Verrucomicrobiales > DEV007 > Arctic95D-9. The sequence continues at coordinate 11,670 of JAGPCC010000069.1, read as the reverse complement.
AGGGTTCTGGAGGGACATGGCTGAATAGAGATTCCAATCGAGATCGAGCGGGCAGGGGCAGAATTGTTCGCTGAGTCCCGCGACCGGATCGTAAGCGACAACGATCTCTTCCCAGATGCCAACACCAGCGTTCCAGCGAAGCCATTTTGCAGGAAATGCGTCAACGAGTTCGTTGGAGAAGAGGAGGGCCTGTCCCCCGCATTCCTGTAGCGCCGCTGTCACGGTCTCGTGCCACGTCACCCCCAATCGGGCGAGACGCCCCTGCTGTTTTCTTTTCAAGACGGGGGAAATCTCGACGAGGTGAAAACGAAACTGTCGTCTCCCCCACCAACCGAGGGACTGCAAGACCGCTTCCGCAAGTGCTCCATTCCCTCCTCCGATTTCAATGAGGTCGATCGGCTTCCGGAAAGAATGGACCGCCGCCTCCTTTTTGATCCATCGGGCGATGGCCTGGCCCAGAGCCGACGAGAGAGTCGCCGAGGTCGCAAAGTCACCGTTCCTGCCTCCAATGTCACGGATTTCAGCGGTGTAATATCCGTGGTCGTGGTGATAGAGCGCCATGGCCATGAAGTCTTCAAACGACATGACTCCGCCTGATTGCGCAAACGTCTGTTGGAGAAAATTACGAAGTTCCGGCATGTATCCAGTGAGGTAACAGGGTTTGCCTGTGCATTCAAGAGGGTTGAGTTTCGCCTTCTGATTTGAAACCTTGCTCCCCACACACATTGCAATATCGTGACCCTAGCACGCTCGGTGGAGGCACTGACGCGGATCATGTGATCGGGGAACATCCGAAATGAAGCGCCATTTCAAACACGCCACTCAAAGTGCGGCCACTGGATCGATTCGATTCACGGTCACGTTTGCGTTTCTCTTGTGTCTTCTTGCTCTCGTATCCTGCGGTCCCGAGGAGAAACCGGACGCAAAGACAGCGACGGCGGACTACAGCCCCTACCACGACATTCCGAACGCTCACTACGCTGGACTTGCGAGCTGCAAAGAATGTCACAAGGAACAATATCAGGATTGGGTCCTGAGCGACCACCACAAGGCCATGAATCCGGCTACGGAGGAATTTGTCCTCGGCGATTTTCACAACGTCACTTTCGATCATTTCGGGCAACTCTTCCGATTCTTCCGAAAAGGCGACGAATACTGGGTCAATGCTCCCGATCAGGACGGCGTGGCGCGAGACATGAAAATCGAGTATACCTTCGGGCACGAACCGCTTCAGCAGTATCTGATCCCCTTTCCCGGCGGACGTTATCAAGCGCTCCAAGTCTGCTGGGACTCCCGCCCGAAAGAAGAGGGTGGTCAGCGATGGTTCCACCTCTACCCGAACGAACCGGTTCCACCGGATGATATCCTCCACTGGACACGGCGGTATTTTAACTGGAACTACATGTGCGCCGAGTGCCACTCCACGAATCTCGACAAGAGCTTTGACCCGAAAACTCTCTCCTACAACACGACCTGGTCGGAGATGAATGTGAGTTGCGAGGCCTGTCACGGCCCCGGTTCCGAACATGTCGCCTGGGCCGAGGCCAAGTCGGTCGTCGACCTCGATCCCTCGAAGGCAAAAGACTTCGCCGCGCTGAAAGATTATGTGAATTCGAAGGGTCTCGTCGTCACTTTGAAGGAACCCGGCCCCGATGCCTCGGCATGGAAATGGGCGATCAATCCGGAGACTGGTCAACCAGTTCGCACCGAGCCGCTCGCGTCCACCGTCCAGGTCGAAACCTGTGCTCCCTGTCACTCCCATCGCACGCTCCTCGAACCCGTTCGCACCGTCGGCAAGCCCTTTCACGACACCTACGTCCCATCGGTCATTAGCGAGCGACTTTATCATCACGACGGACAGATCAAGGAAGAGGTCTATGTCTACGGGTCCTTTGTGCAGAGCAAGATGTACCATGCCGGAGTCCGCTGCACGGACTGTCACAATCCCCATTCCATGAAAATCGTCGCACCCGGCAACGCTCTCTGCGTCCGCTGCCATCAGGCTGATCCCTACGACACCCCGGCACATACGTTTCATGCGGTCGGGAGCACCGGGGCGAGTTGCGTGGACTGCCACATGCCTACGACGACCTACATGGGAATCGATGCACGCCGGGATCACAGCATCCGCATCCCGCGTCCAGACATTGCCGCCGGGATCGGTGCACCAGACGCCTGCACGCAGTGCCACACGGACAAGGATCAGACTTGGGCCGCAGATCACTTCAAACAATGGTGGGGATCCGGTCCCCGCAATGCACACTACGGGGAAATCCTCGCGGACGCCCGCCGCTTCACTCCGGGTTCGGTCGATGCACTGATCGCACTCGCGGGAGACTTGGAGCGACCAGCCATCGTCCGAGCTGCGGCAATGGAGACCGTAGCGCAACACGCCATCACCCCGGAAACCACTCGCGCGATCGCGGCACGCATCTCTGATCCTGCCCCAGCGGTCCGCGTCGAGGCTCTCCTCGCCTTGCTCCCCTATCCGCCGGATCAGCGCCTCGCGATCGCGGCAGCGACGCTGGACGACCCGTCGAAAGCGGTGCGAGCCGAAGCGGCCCGTCTTCTCGCCTCGTCCTACCCGAGTCTCAATGAGTCGCAGAAAATTTCTTTTACCAAAGCTGCTGCGGAGTTCGTGACCAAACAAAGTGCCGTCTCCGACCGGGCCGGAGGACATCTCGGATTGGCCGAATTTTACCTCGATCTAGGCGATCCAGTGAAGGCGGAAGCCGCCTATCACCTCGCTCAAAAAGTAGAACCCGAATTTATCCCGGCCCGCCTCAATTTTGCCGAGATGCTCTACCGGCAGAATCGCCCCGCCGAGGCAGAGACGGAATTCCGGAACGCAGTCACTGCGGCAATGACGGACTCTGATCGAGGGCTCGCGCACGATTCCCTCGCCCGATTTCTCATTCGCCAGCGACGCTATGACGAAGGGATCACCGAGCTCAAACTGGCGACGGAACTCATGCCCGAGAATTCGCAGACGCTCTACTTCTATGGCGTTGCCTTGAATTCACTCGGGCGATTCCCCGAAGCTCTGTCCTACCTAGAAAAGGCGCATCAACTGGCTCCGAACCATCTGGAGTATCTCACCGGGCTCGCTACGGTCTGTCGCGATGCCGGAAAAACAGACCTCGCCCGAAAGTATGCCAAAGAGGCACTCAAGCTCGAGCCGGAGAATCCGCAACTGCAACAACTCGTGCAGAGCCTCGGCGGGTGAGGCAGGAAGAACCAAGGAGGAGGGACACTCTTGTCCCTCTCGTTTCATCAGACCAGCGCCAAGGTCGACAGGAGTGTCGCCCCTCCTTGAGGCACCTCAACGGGCATCAAGAATATCTGTAACCGTCGCGAACTCTCGAAGCAGAAAGTCGCCCGAGTTCAATTTTGCTTTCTCGGGATTGGCTCGGATGTAACGGGCCACCCGGAAAAAATGCTCGCAGTCACGGATGAGCCGATCAAAGTAGTTTTTCTGCCACAGCTCTCCATTTCGCAGCAACGCTTGATTCATCTGCCGGGCTGAGACGCCCTTCCATTGCTTCACCGTATCGGCGAGCGAAGCTGTTCCGCTAAGAGAAACCAGCGCGTGTACATGATTCGGCATCACAACGAAAGAGTGCAAAAAGTAACGGCGCTCGTGATAGTGTTCCAACACATCCGCGAGGAGTTCCGAGGCGGCTGAATCCCGCAGCAAACAGCAACCAGCGCCATGATCCAGAAGCCGGTCAATCTCTCCTGAGAAACGTTGATGATACTCGGTCTCTTCGAGCGTGCCCCACGGTTGTGGATGTTTTGAAATCCAGTGGGATCGCTCGTCCTTCCAAACTGCGAGCTGCGACTGGGGAATCGAATCACCGAGGCGGAAAGTGACGAAGTAGGTGGCACCGGACTGCTCCCAGTGGGGAAGTTTCTTCCCGTGTTTCTCAATGTCTTCGAAAGGATTAAAGAATTTAGGCTGATCACTCATCGAAAAGAGGGCAACAAGAGTGTCGTCCCGCCTACGCTGAAAAACAAGGAGGAGGGACACTCTTGTCCCTCTCGTTTCATCAGACCAGCGCCAAGGGCGACAGGAGTGTCGCCCCCTCCTTGAGGGAACTTCTATCCCTCACGTTTCAACAGACAGGCGCAGATAACGCCGCAGCTCGAAATCGTCGTCCCGAAACAGAACCTCGACCATAACGAAACTGCTTTCAAACTCCGGCAGTGTCGTATCGCCGTCGTAGGGATGGAAAACGTAGCTCAAGAGCACTTCGTCACAGAGAGGGATCATCTCACGATAGATTTGGGCTCCGCCGATAATGGATGCTTCGGTATCTTCTCCGAGCATATCGAGGGCTTGAGGGCAACTCGCCGCGAGTTCAAACCCCTCGGGCACAGTCTCTAGATTCCGGGAGATCACAATATTTCTCCGCTTCGGGAGCGGGTGCACGATTGAATCCATCGTCTTTCGCCCCATGAGAATGGGATGTCCAACGGTCATCTTTTTAAACCATTTTAGATCCTCTTTGAGCCGCCAGGGAAGCCCCCCATCCTTTCCGATGACACGGTTCGACGCCATCGCGACGACGGCCTTGAGATAGGGCCGACTCATACTGCGATGGGCGCTTTGATCGCCGGATGTGGATCGTATCCGACGAGTTCAAAATCGTCGAAAACAAATCCGTCTATCGCTTTCACTTCCGGGTTCAACTTCATCACTGGGAGAGGTCGCGGTTCCCGGCTCAGCTGCAAGCGGGCCTGTTCGAGATGGTTCTGATAGAGATGCAGATCCCCGAAAGTGTGGACAAAATCCCCAGGCTTCAGGCCGCACACTTGGGCCATCATTTGTGTGAGCAGAGCGTAGGAGGCGATGTTAAACGGAACTCCGAGAAAAAGATCGGCGCTGCGTTGGTAGAGTTGGCAACTCAGTTCGTTCGTGGTCGTGTTCACGTAGAACTGGAAGAGGGCATGACAGGGAGGCAGTGCCATCTCCTCAACATCGGAGGGATTCCAAGCACTCACGATGTGGCGGCGACTCGTCGGATTGTTCCGGATCGACTCTACTACCCGGGCGATCTGATCGATCGTATCTCCCGACGCGCCACAGGACCAGGAACGCCACTGTTTCCCGTAGACCGGTCCGAGATTTCCGTTTTCGTCGGCCCATTCGTCCCAGATTCTGACGCCGTTTGCCTGAAGGTATTCGATATTGGTTTCACCTTTCAGGAACCAGAGAAGCTCATGAATGATAGAGCGGAGATGCAGCTTCTTGGTGGTGAGACAGGGAAACGTTTCACGAAGGTCAAACCGGGCTTGTGCGCCAAAGACGCCGATCGTACCTACACCGGTGCGGTCTCCGCGCGGAGTTCCGTGGGTGAGGACATGGTCGAGGAGATCGAGATAGGCCTTCATGAGCGATAGAGTGAGGTGGGGCCGCGACGGGCCGATTCTTCCATTTTTTCGAGGAGCTCCGGGAGCGAGTCCGAGACTACTAAATTGGCTGCGTCGCCTGCGCTGATGAAACCACCCTCCACCTGAGTCTTGCCGCAAAACGCTATCAATTCATCAAAAAAACCCGCCACATTGAGCAGACCGTTCGGTTTCAGGTGAATCGATAGACGCACCCAGGTGAGCATTTCAAAAAGTTCATCAAGGGTTCCGATTCCTCCCGGTAGCGAGAGAAATCCATCGGAAAGATCCGCCATGCGCTGTTTCCGCTCGGACATTGTTGCAACGGATTCCAGGGCAGTGACACGGGGGTGTCCCAATTCCCGTTCCATCAGATAATCAGTGATGACACCGATCACTTCGCCGCCAGTCTCCAGACAGCCGTCCGCGACCGCACCCATCATTCCCAGACTACCTCCTCCAAAGATGAGCCGGATGCCTCGCTCCCCGAGCAATCGCCCCGTTGCCCGAGCCGATTCCATGTAGGCGGGATTCGTTCCCGGCTGGGAGCCGCAAAAGACGCAAAGTGACTGAAGAGTGGATGACATGAGAACAGAAACGATCGTGAGAGGATCAAGAAAACATCAGCGGTAAACTTCCCCTTCGATCACATTCACGGGGGTGTCGAGGATCTGAATCTGATTGATCGTTTTGAAACGGGCGTGATCGGCAAAGGACCAGACGAGTTTGTTGTCGGGAGTGACTTCGTAGACCTGGGGATTTTCGCCGATATGGCCATGCCCGAGGAAATTGCAAAGAACTGTATTCCCATTGGGGAGACGTTGTACACCCGCCATAAGACGGAGGGGATTTCCGGGGAGATCGTTCTCCCCGATGCTCCAGACCGTCTTGCCGGACGGATCGATCTCCACGACCTGATGCGCATCACCACAGGTGACGAGCCAGTTGCCATTCCCAAGAAGAATCGCTTCGTGCGGGTCTCCAGGCACTTTTTCCTCTCGCAGAACTTTTCCGTCTCCATCGAGTTCGACCACTTTTCCTTCGCCTTTAAACACCACGAGGTAATGACCATTCTTCAATTTGCGGGCTCCGCGAAACTGATTATGAAGCTTGATCTCGGGCAGAGTAGTTAGGGCAATCTCTTTTGCGATTTTGCCCTCACGATCCACCTCGATGAGCCGACTCGTTCCGCACTCCACTACGAGGACATTGCCGTTTGGCAGTGGTTGAGCGGCCTGGCACTCCACTCCCTCCGCCGGAGCGACGTATTCCCAAACCACTTCGTTCTTCAGGCTCACTTCGCGGGCACCCCCGACGTGGGCGAAGAGAATATTTCCATTCGGGAGCAGCCAGCAGTCCTGTGGATGCTTCGCCTCGGCGCGCCATTCGATAGTGCCATCCGCGCCTACGAGACAGATTTGATCCCCGCTATAGTCACAGCAGAGAAACCGGTGAGCACGCTCCTCCGCCGCAAGAGAAAAACAAGCAACGAAGCTGAGGGCGAGGACGAGGAAAAAGTGAGGGCGCATGGGGGATTGGGGAACGGGATGAAATGGGTGTTATCCATACACGCTTCGAACCTTCGGATCAATCCGCCTGCCGGATTTTGTTTCGTCCTCATCGCGATCTTTCCCCGTAAAAGACTCGACTCATTTTTTTTCTGCCCGTTTCCCTGTGCCAAATACAGCAGTGACACGACCGTCCCTGCCGAGAGGCCCGGGAAGATGCAGTCCGCCGACAATGATGTCCGGGATGCCGTCGTGGTTAATATCACCGATGTCCATGGAGGGTAGATTCGTCGGCGAATAGAGAATGCTGCTCGCAGTGAAATTCTGCGATCCGTCGTTCTCAAGCCAGATGAGGCTCGGTGCGTCGTTTTCATACCAGTAAAAATTCAGGCTGGAAGCAACAATGTCGAGATCGCCGTCGAGATCCATGTCATACGCTCGAGCACAATAAGCGCCGGTCATGCGGACCAGCTCTCGGGGCAGGAATTCGCCGTCCACATTTTCAAACCAGCGCACCCCGTGATAGGGTTTTGGCAGGGAAATCTCATCCATCATGTCTCCATTGGAATAGAGGATGTCTGGATCGCCGTCTTGATCGAGATCAACGATCTGGAAACCAGACGAGCCGTAGGCGGGGTGCGGTGCCTGCGCAAGAATCCGACTTTCGAAAACCCCTCGTCCGTCATTTTTGAAAAGGACAACCTGTTCATGCTCCTGAGTGAACATCGCGATGAAATCCTCTTCGCCATCTCCGTCGAAATCACGAACATCCAACTGCATCGCCCCGTTCATCTTCACGATCTCGTGTTGTAGGAATAACTTCGACGTGACCTGCTCCAGCCACATCAGCCCCCCGGTCTTCCGCCAACCAAACTCGGCAACGACAAAATCCATTTTTCCATCGCGATTGAAATCACCGGGTTTTACATCGGCGACCCGGGGAATGTTATCCACGAGCAAGAGAGGTTCGAAGGTCATGTCTCCGCGATTGATCAGCAACCAGACCGATCCGATGAGGTCATCCGTCGGGCTGATAAACCCCAGTGAAGCGACGATGATGTCATTGTATCCGTCATGATTGTAGTCGAGCACGGTCGTTCTCACCGGAGTGATGATATCTGCGAGAAAAATCTCTCTCCAAGTCCCCTCCTCAATCACAAGCCACGAGACGCGCCCGGCGACATCATCACAAATCAGAACGTCAGACTCTCCGTTTTGATCGAGATCGGTGACATTCACGTTGGTCACCTTTGGTCGATCCGATGTGCATTCCACCCCGATTCCCCCTCGATCGAAAAGAAGGGTACTCTCGGGAAGGTCATCAGGAATGATTTCGATTTTTTCAGGGCTATTCGCTAGGTAATAATCGAGCAACTCCGAGTATTCCTCTGTCACGAGAGGCAGCCCTTTCTCTGCGGTCCATGTCCCCATGAACCCGAAAATCTCAGGCCAGTGCTCCTTTGTGATCGCCTCTGGTGGAGGAATGAGATGACAAGCGCTGCAGTACTTTTCCGCGAGCGGATGAACCTCGGACTCCTCACCGTGGACCGTCTGCACCGAAAAGAGAAGCAGCAGAGGAAAAAAACTGGGGGGAATTTGGAAAAATCTGCGCATGGAGGAGTTCTCTTCGACGGCGGGCAAAACGTCCACCATTCGACTCTGAATGACAAATTTGATTTGTCGGACACTTTTGTTCTCGAACTCCCTTTCAGAAAGAGCGCTCCGATCAACCGAAAAACGGAAAGGATGGAAAAACCACGATCTACGATGAGGTCGTCTCCTCGCTCTCGATTTCTGCGAGGAGATCCCGACTCGCGAGACTGCCGAGAAAACGAAGTTCTTCTCCCAAAACCTGATAGGCCGGTTCTCCCCCCTCGCAAGTTCGTCCGCAATGAGTGCGACTGACGAATCCATCGTATCCTTCAAAGCGCTGGGGATCATTTTCTTCCCCGTGCAGGGTCAGGACCGGGCTTCCTCCTTCGATTCCCTCTACCGTGAGCGGATGCATCCAACAGGTCACCGGTTTGTAATACCACGGCGGGAGATCGCGCTCCTGCGCGAGAACCTGCAACGAACAGCGTGCGTCCTCGAGCAGGAAAACGCAGGAGGTTTCTGGAAAATGGAATGGATAGTCTGCCACCCGCTCCCGCATCGAGGTCGGTTTTGTCGCCGTTTTCGGTCCGGCGAGGGATCCTTGCCAGGACCCGAACACGATCACTTGATCCGGGAGATCGAGACCGAGTCGGACAAAATCATCTCGTGAGTAGTCCACAACCCCTCGAACGACATCCGCCTCTTCCGAACCGAGATAGGCCCCGTCATAACAACAGGTTCCGCCGCATTTTTCGAGCTGACAACGTCGGAGAGGACGCCGCAGGGCTGAAATATCCAACTCCATACCGGCGACAAGCTCTCCGAGCCAGTGAATCGTTTCTTCGTAAGCCGCGATTGCGCGATGCATAAGAACACGAACTTGCGTGAGATAGTCCAGTATGTCGACGTTTATCAGAGTACATCGCTCTGATAAATCCCCACGGATGAAACCCTCTTTGCTCATCGCCCTGACTCTGTCTTCTTCAAGTGCGCTTGCCGAACCCTTGCAGTTCAATCGAGATATTCGGCCCATTCTTTCGGACAAATGCTTCAAATGTCATGGTCCCGACGCAAAAAACCAAAAATCGGAGTTCCGACTTGACACTTTCGATCACGCCACCGCGAGTCTTGACGGAACCTTCGGGATCGTTCCCGGCAGATTGAAAGAGAGTGAGACCCATCACCGCATCCATTCCAATGATCCCGACGATCAAATGCCGCCGCCGGAGTCAAAGATCACTCTGACCCCGAAAGAGATCGCCTCTCTCGACCGCTGGATCGAAGAGGGAGCACAATACGAGGCGCACTGGTCGTTTCTCCCGATTCCGAAATCAATCGCGGTGCCCGAAGTGCAATCCCCCACCGCCCGCAATCCCATCGATCACTTTATCATCGCCCGCCTCGAAAAAGAAGGGTTCCCCCCCTCCCCGGAAACCTCGCGAGAGAAATGGCTGCGACGTGTCACTTTCGACCTGACAGGTCTACCGCCAACGCTCGCGGAGGTGGACGCCTTTGTCGCCGACACCACGCCGGACGCCTATGAAAAAGTCGTCGACCGGCTTTTCACCACCGACGCCTACGCGGAGCGATTCACCGCCGAATGGCTCGACGTATCCCGATACTCTGACAGCTACGGATTCCAGGTGGACAATGACCGCACTGTCTGGCAGTGGCGGGACTGGGTCATCCGCTCCTTCAAAGAGAACCTTCCCTACGATCAGTTTATCCTCTCTCAACTCGCCGGGGACCTCCTCCCGAACCCCACTCAGGATCAAATCCTCGCCACTGCCTTCAACCGGCTCAACCCTCAGAATGTCGAGGGGGGAAGCACGCCCGAAGAGTTCCGCGTCGAGTACGTCTCCGACCGGCTCCACACCTACGGTACCGCATTTCTCGGACTCACGATGGAGTGCTGCCGCTGCCACGATCACAAATACGATCCCATCAAAACAAAGGACTACTATGAGATGTCCGCCTTTTTCTCGAACATTGACGAAGCCGGACTCTATTCTTTTTTCACTCCCGCCGTTCCCACGCCGACACTCTGGCTGCCGGCGGATGCACAAAAAGCGGAACTCGAAGAACTAGAAAAGAAAATCGCGGAAGCGGAAAAGCAACTTGCCGGGGCGACTCGCAATGCGACCACATTCGAGCAGTGGAAAACTGCAAACGCCGGGATGACAAGCCTCCCGCAACCCATCGCCGCGTTCTCCTTTGACGAAGTCTTGGACGGGAAATATGCAAACTACGTCTCCGGCGGCGAGCCTGCCAAAACAACCACAAACAACAAATCGGTTCCCGGACAAAATGGTCAGGCCGTGAAACTGACCGGCGATGATGCCGTGACCCTGCCCGTCGGAAATTTCAACCGGGACGATCCCTTTTCGATCTCACTCTGGATGCAGTCGCCGGACAAAAAGTCCCGTGCTCTCATTTTCAGCCGCTCGAAAGCATGGACCGATGCTGCAAGCCGGGGTTACGAAATGCTCCTCGACGAGGGCAAACTCAGCGCTGCTCTCGTCCACTACGAACCTGGGAATGCGATCCGGGTACGGGCAAAGGACGACTTTCCCTCCGGCGTCTGGAAGCACGTCACCCTCACCTATGACGGATCGAGCCGGGCGAGCGGGGTAAAAATCTACGTCGACGGGCTGCCGGTCGAGCTGGAAGTGATCCGCGATAAACTCACTCGCGAGATCACCGGGGGCGGGAGCGACACCATCGTCATAGGGGAACGGATGCGGGACAGCGGCTTTAAGAATGGCCTCGTCGACGACTTTCGCGTTTTTGAGGTGGAACTTCCCCCCTCAGCCATTCGTGCGATTGCTGCCGGGAAGAACCAGTTCGAAGCAGAGGAGAAAGACTATTTTGCAATCGTAGATCCCGGAACCGGGAAAATCCGCACCGATCTCCTGACATTGCGCCAATCGCGAAGCGAACTGGTGAAAAAAATCCCCGAGATCATGGTCATGGAGGAAATGCCGGTGGCTCGGCAGAATTACATCCTGGAGCGCGGCCTGTATTCCTCTCGCGGCGAACCGGTTTCCCCGGACGTGCCTGGATTCCTCCCCCCTCTCCCGGAAGGTGCCCCGAAAAATCGTCTCGGACTTGCACGCTGGACGATAGACGAAGCGAATCCGCTCACCGCACGGGTCGCAGTGAATCGCTACTGGCAGCG
>JAGPCC010000068.1:17543-19564 GCA_018058245.1 Verrucomicrobiales bacterium | reverse complement strand
GGCCCGTTCGTTCAACAGATGGATGATGCTCGTATCGACGGCGTCAATTTTGATGCGGAGTTCTTCGAGACTCATAGGGAAAAATCAGGGTTCGATATGCCAACTGGTGTCGTTGTCTTCGGGATAGAGATCTGCGGTGGGGCTGACGTCGTTTCCGTCTCTGTCGACGGGCTCGTCGACCGGTTTGTCGACCGGTTTGTCGACCGGTTCGTCTTCGTCTGCATCCGGTCCCGGGTCAAAATCAATGCCGGAAAGATCGATTTCCTTCAGAGGGGCTGCGTTTTTACGGGGCACTTCAGAAGGCGGTGTGTCGGCAGTTTCTGTCGCTGCGGGTGCCGCTTCGGATGCCGCATCGGATCCCGCATCGGATGCCGATTCTTCCGGGATTTCTGCGGTCGGCAGTGGGACGATACGCAACTCGGACGCGTTCGGGAGATCATTGAGATCCTTTACCCCAAAGTGTTCCATGAATTGTTCGGTGGTCTCGTAGAGCATCGGGCGCCCAGGGAGGTCAGCTCGACCGGCGGTGCGAATGAGACGCCGTTCCAAGAGCTTTTGCATGGTGCCATCGACCGAGACACCGCGCACGGCTTCGATGTCGGCTTTTGTAATGGGCTGACGATAGGCGATGAGGGCGAGTGTCTCGAGGGCCGCTGCGCTCAGTTTTTCGGGACGCATCTCCGGGAGCAAGGCGCGAATCCATTCCGCCAATTCGATCCGTGTGGTGAAACGCCATCCGTTCGAGAGCTCCTGGAGTTCGATCGCATGTCCCGTCGTGACGAGCATTTCGCCGAGTTCCGCGATGACGGTCTCGACCTCATTTGCATTGATGCTTTCCCACTCTCTCGCCTGTGGCAGGACGCAATCCGTCGAGGCACGCCGGATTGCCTTCGCGATCTCCGCCGAAGTGACGGGTTCGGGAGCGGCGTAGATGAGAGCTTCTACTATCTGGATGAGCTGCATGGAGCGTTCGAGGGGGAAACGAGGACGTAAACTGACTCGGTTTCCCGGATTTTAAAGAGGATTCTGCGATTCGAAGGCATGGCGTTGGAGCACGATCTCTCCCAGAATGACCTCCTGCCGGACCTTGAAATAGTTCAATTTCATCAATTCCAGCACCGCGAGGAAGGTTACGATCATCTCGTGTTTGCTCGTCGCTCCGACAAACAGGGAAAAGAACGAAATGGATCCGCCCGGGGGCACTTTTTCGAGTAGAAGATCGATTTTGTCACTCACGGTGTAGTGATCGTCCACGATCTCGCCAAGTCCCTCGTCGTTGAAGCGATCGAGGATATTTTGGAATGCTCGGATGAGATCAAAAACGCTGACATCGCCGGAGAGAGGTCGTTCCTCGCTTTCGGTCGCGACGATCTTCGCGGGTTTGTGAGTGAAGTGACTTTGTTGTCTCGCTTCGCGTTCGCCGAGATTTTTGGCAGCTTCCTTGAACTTCTTGTACTCGATCAACTGCCGGATGAGGTCCCAGCGGGGATCTTCTTCGTCCGCATCCTCTTCCGGGGGCTGAACGTGCTTGGGCAGCATCATCCTGCTTTTGATGTAACACAGGTTTGCGGCCATCACGAGAAACTCTCCGGCGAGGCCGATATTGAGCATCTTGAAGGTGTCGAGGTAGGACATATAATCCTTCGTGACCTGAATGATCGGAATGTCGTAGATGTCGATTTCGTCCCGTTTGATCAGGTAGAGGAGGAGATCCATGGGCCCCTCGAAGATGTCCAGCGAGACTTTGTAGGTGTTCTCGTCGTGAAGGCTGTCGTCGAACTCGTCCTCGGACGCGAGTGCGGCGCGTGCGCTTTCATAGCGCATGCCGGGAGGAAGAGCAGATGCTGCGGGCGCCACTTCGGGTGTTTCCCCGGCGAGCGGAGCTATTTCTGGATCGGGTTCTGTCACGGTGTTTCGGTGGCTCATCAAAGCCCCTCGATAGCGGCTTTGCAAGGTGAGAGGGGCGGGCAGGCCAACTATTTTCCCTTCCCGCCGGAAGATTGAGCGGAACAGGTCTGCGA
>JAGPCC010000068.1:0-17443 GCA_018058245.1 Verrucomicrobiales bacterium | reverse complement strand
TGGTCTTCCAGGACGCTTCGCGTGGTGTCTCGAATGGAGCTTGCGAGTTCGTAGAACTCTTGCGATTGGGAATCATCCCTCATCAGACCTTCTTTACGGCCTTTACTCACGGGAAGAATGCGGGTCTATTGCTGTTATGTCTCGATGGATCGTCGTGCTTTTTCTCTTTTTGTTGGTTTCGGTCATTGCGACTCCGAGGTTGTGTGCGCAGGCCGATTACAAGCGATACTACGACGAGGACAATCTCCCGAAGGTGCGGTTGGTTTTTCAGGCAGGTCGATACGATTTTGTCCTACAGATCTGTGACTATGCCCTGCAACGCGGGCAGCCTTCGTGGGAGTGGAGGGTCCTTCGATTTGAATCTCTGGCTAATCTGGGTCGATACGAGGAAGCCTTTGCCGAGGCGTCCAAGACAGCGGATCTCTTCCCGGAATCGCTCGGGGCTCAACTCCGTATTTATGAATTTTTTCAAACCACTGGTCGGAAGGAGGAGGCGGCAAAAACCTTCGCGGCGATCAATAGGACTGCCGCGGCGGTTCCCAAAAACGAACGGACTTCTCTCGATCTCGTTTATCTGGGTGAGGCTGCGCTTGTCCTCGGGGCCGATCCAGCAAAGGTCCTGGAGATGTATATTTCCCCGGCCAAGGCAAAAAAAGCGAAGGGGGAAAGTGTTCCGCCAGGTCTGGTCGAGGCACATCTGTTTGCGGGACATCTCGCATTGAAAAAAGACGACCTGGAACGGGCTGCAAACGAGTTCCGGGATGCGCTCAAATATTCTCCCGATGATCCGGAAGCACTTTTCGGACTCGCCCGCGCTCTCCTGCCTTCGGATCGGGAAGGGGGTTTGAAATTTTTGGAGGACACTCTCATTCAGGCTCCGGTGCATTTTGGCGCGCTCCTTCTCCACGCGGAGTATGCGATCCATTTTGAACGATATGATGCCGCTTCGGAATATCTCTCCCAGGTTGAAGCGGTGAACCCGCAGCATCCCGAGGCGCATGCTTATCGGGCGATTCTCGCCGAGATCGAGAGACACGACGATGCTGCGTTTCAAAAGGAGCGCGAAGCCGCCCTTTCCGTCTGGCGCGACAATCCGGAGGTCGATTACCTCATCGGGCGCGTCCTTTCCAAAAAATACCGTTTCGCCGAAGGAGCAGAGAGTCAGAAGCGGGCACTCGCCTTTGACCCCGGTTTTCTCCCCGCAAAACTTCAATTGGCGCTCGACTATCTGAAACTAGGGCAGGTCGAGGCAGCTTGGCCGCTCGCAAAAGAAGTGGCGGAGGCCGATGAATACAATGTTCTTGCGTTGAATCTTGAGACCTTGGAAAAAGAAATCGCGAGTTTTACGAAACTCGAGACGGACGACTTCCTCATTCGCTTGCCGGTGGAGGATGCGGAGATCTATGGGGCGCGCGTCGTTGAGATTCTGACGGAAGCAAAGCGGGTTCTCGGGGAAAAATACGGACTCACCAGTCAGGAAAAAACGCTTGTCGAGTTTTACCCGGACCAACAGGATTTTGCGATTCGGACCTTTGGCGAATTGGGAGGCGAAGGACTCCTCGGCGTATGCTCTGGCACGGTCGTGACGATGAACAGTCCTGGAAGTAAGACGGCCCGACGTAGTAACTGGGAGGCGACGCTCTGGCACGAATATTGTCATGTCATCACTCTCACCGCGACAAAAAACAAGATGCCCCGGTGGCTCAGTGAGGGGATCTCGGTCTACGAGGAGCTCCAGCGGAATCCCGCCTGGGGGCAGCGCATGACTCCGCGATATCGCCGTATGATCCTCGAAGAGGAGGCGCTCACGCCGATCCGCGAAATGAGCGAGGCTTTTTTCCAGGCAAAATCGGGGGAGGACGTCATGTTTGCCTATTACCAGTCGATGCTGCTGGTCGACTATTTTGTGAAGGAGTATGGTCTCGATGCCGTCCGCGCGATCTTGAAGGATCTGGGGGAAGGCGTTTTGATCAACGTAGCTCTAGAGCGGCACACGGCTTCCTTGGATGCCTTGCAAAAGGGATTTGCCCTCAGTACGATCCGCTTGGCCGAGGCCTACGGACCCGGAGTGGATTGGACGAGTCCGAAACCCGAGGAGCTGGACAGGAGGAGTGCTACCGCGATGGCTGCCTATTTGCAGGAACACCCGTCCAATTTTGAAGTGAGACAGGCGCTCAGCGGTGCCCTTGTAGAAAGAAAACAGTGGGATGCGGCGATCGAGTCGGCTGACGCGCTCATTAATCTGCTTCCGGAATACTCCGAATCAGGGAACGGATATCTAATAAAGGCGCTCGCCTTTCGGGGGAAAAAGGACACAGAGTCCGAACGAGCGGTGCTGGAAAAACTTTCCGTTCTCTCCGCGGAGGCCCTTTCCGCCTACAATCGGCTCATCGAGCTGAATTTTGACCGGAGCAATTGGGACGGTGTGATTGCAAATGCCCATCGCGGTATTGCGATCAACCCATTCAACGAACGCCTCCATTACTGTCGTGGCTGTGCCCACGAGGCGAAACAGGAGACCGCTCCGGCGGTCGAATCTTTCGAAAATGCTCTGTTGCTTGATCCGGGGAACCCGTCGGAACTTCGTTTCCGCCTGGCCCGTCTCCATCGTTCGGATGACCCAGTGAAAGCGAAGCGATTCCTGCTCGATTCTTTAGCGGATTCCCCCAGGTATCAGGAGGCCCATGCCTTGCTCGTGGAGCTGGTTGACGGATCGAAACCGGAATTGCGCAATCCCGTGTCTCCGGATCCCATCGGCGTTGCGCCAGTGTCGGGATCGGAAATTAAAAAGGAATCGTCAAATAAAGTTCCCTGACGGAATCGACGAGACGAGGGTAAAGCGTTCCGGCGTTTTCCCAGAGGGAGAAGAGGAATCCCTGGAACGTTGCCGTCGGAGAAGCCACGATCAGCATCGCGCAGATCAGGAGGACGTTCGCGATGAAAATCACGGTGAACGAAAAGAGACGTCCATTTTGAGCGACATCCGGTTGATCGCGGCGAATCATCCATACCGTAAAGGTAAGATGGAACATCCAGGTGAATCCGATCAGGCCATAGAGCCAGACCGTATCCGGTTTTGCCACCTCGGCGATGGTCCATTCCATGAGGCCCCAGCCGATGATGATCAGCGAGGTATAGAACGGGAAAAAATAGGGGGACAGTGAAATGAGAAAATTGTTTCGGTTTGTGAGAATGTGACCTCCCTCGGCACTGATATGCACCTTGGTCACCCGGCCCCGGCAGACGAGGACAAAGAGGGCGTGCGTCAGCTCATGACCGGCTACATAGAGCCAGGTCAGGGGCCCGCGGCGGGCGAGTAAAAAAAGTAAGAGAAAGACAGAACTCCCGAGTCCGAAGTAGAGGAATCCCGGGGATTTCCAGTAGGAACCCGGAATCGTATCCACCTGCAGGAGTACCAGAAAACTCTCCAGCATGAGCCAGCACACGGGCAATAGAAAAAGGCCGATGACGCGCTTGATCAGCTTCAGCGCCGGGCCTTCCGGGTCTTGCAAGATGCTTCCGGCTGTCTCCGTTAAAAACGCAGACAAACCCTGTCGCGGAGGAGGTTTCCGCGATCGGATACGTCGATTGACCGGTGCTTTTTTGGGCAAGGGATGAGTGGCGGGAAAGAGGGTGGCAAGAAAGAGATGCAGCCGGTATCCGGACCCTCCTAACCGGACCTGGCCAGAGATCAGGCGCGTCCGACGTACTTTTTGTCTTCGCTGCTGACTTTGATGCGGTCGCCGGGGCCGACGAAGAGTGGCACTTGGATGCGGAGGCCTGTCTGGAGCACTGCTTCTTTTGTTGCCGCAGTGGCGGTGTCGCCTTTGACGCCGGGGGCTGACTCCGTTACTTCGAGTTCGATGTTCGAAGGTAACTCGATCGTGACGGGCTTCCCGTCGACAAAAAGAACTTCCACGGCAAGACCGTCGATGAGGAGATCTTTGCTCTCCTCGATGAATGCTTCCTGAAACGTGATCGTGTCATACGTATCGGTGTCCATGAAGTGGTAACCAGTCTGGTCTGAGTAGCTGAACTCCAGCTTCTGTCGCTCTGACTGCACGATTTCCACTTTGTCGCTCGAGGCAAAACGGATATCCTTCGTTTTACCAGAGTTGAACGAACGGATCGTTGCCATGATGAGGGCATTTCCCTTTCCGGGAGTGCGGTGCTCCAAGCCGAGGACGATTCCGATCTCGTTGTTGTATTTGATGCACTGTCCGCGTTTCAGGTTTGTTGCAACGGTTGCCATGGTGAAAAGGGGTAATTGTGGTAGGAAATCGTACTTTTTACAAAGCAGGAGCGAATATTGCCATTCTTTTACCCGATCACAAGATCGGAAATAACGATTTGAGCCCTCTCTCACTTCGTCGAGAGTAGGCGGGTGATCCCTGCAACTTCCCTTTCGACCTCAACGGCACGGCGCTGGGCGGTTCACTTGCCCGCCCTTTGCCTGCCGCTTCTTGCCTCCTTCTTTTATTTCGTTTTGTTTCCGGGGACTGCTTTCGGGAACGCGTTTTACCTGGGAGTGAAGGTGTTTCTGCTCGTCTGGCCACTTCTCGCGGTGCTCCTGATCCTGAAGGAACCGTTGATTGAGCGGGGTAAGTCGAGGCAACACCTCGCATCGCTCGTGCCGGGGATCGGATTTGGGCTTTTGGTCGTGACGATCCTGATGGTCCTTTTGAAGGCGACCCCTCTCGCTTCTCTCATTCAGGAAAATGCCCCCCGCATCGCCGAGCGAATTCGAGATCTGGGTGTTGCCGACCATTTTCTCTGGTTTGCGCTTTTCATCTCGTTTGCTCATGCCGCTCTGGAGGAGTTCTATTGGCGGTGGTTCGTCTTCGGACAGTCGAGCAAGATTATGCCGATTGCCGCTGCCTATGTGGTCGCAGCAGCTGGGTTCGCGTCTCATCACATCGTCATCCTCAGCCAATTTTTCCCGCTCGGTTGGGCCTTTGCTCTCGGTGCCTGCGTTGGGATCGGCGGGGCGGTCTGGTGCTGGATCTATCGTCGGCATCGGAGTCTCCTCGGAGCTTGGGCCAGTCACATGGTGATTGATATTGGCCTCATGTGGGTCGGTTGGGAGGTATTGCAGTCGGTGAAATAGGTTCCCTACAAACGGGTTCTCGCCGCAGTGCCTGATCCCGTTGGATTGGACCTTTACATTCCGTTCGGTTTCGCCCTGAATATCGCCATGAAAATCCGAAGTCTGTTTTCCATTTTTGTCGTGCTACTGAGTTCGACACTCGCGCGGGCGGAAAAACCGAATGTCATCTTTATCCTCGCTGATGATCTCGGCTACCGAGAACTGGGGTGTTATGGGCAGGAGAAAATCAAGACTCCGCGAATCGATCAACTGGCACGCGAGGGAATGCGGTTTACCCGTGCCTATTCGGGGAACGCTGTTTGCGGGCCTTCCCGATGTGTTTTGATGACTGGAAAACATCCCGGCAACGCCACCGTGCGGGACAATCGATCCATGGAACCGGAAGGGCAGTATCCTCTCTTTGCTGCGGATGTCACGATCGCCGAACTGCTGAAAGGTCAGGGATATACCTGCGGTTCCTTCGGGAAGTGGGGACTGGGAAACGTGTGGTCAGACGGGAATCCGAACCGGCAGGGATTTGATCGATTTTTTGGGTACAACTGTCAGGCTCACGCTCATTCCTACTATCCGGAAACGCTCTGGAGTGACGGGGAGAAGGTCCCCCTGAAGAACAATCCCGTGATTCCTGGTCATGCAGCATTCGCGCCGGGTAGTGATCCCGCTGATCCGAAGAGCTACGAGATTTTTAAAGGGACCGATTATGCTCCGGATCGGATCAATGAACAGGCACTTGCTTTCCTGCGTGAAAATCGGGGGAAACCGTTTTTTCTCTACTATCCCAGTATCCTGCCCCATGTCGCGCTCCAGGTTCCCGACAAAGATCTCGAACCCTACCTTGCGGAAAAGTGGAATGATCCTCCGTTTACGCGCAACGAGGGGCGGGGCTACACTCCGCACTTCACTCCCCGAGCGGCCTACGCGGCGATGATCACCCAACTCGATACCTACGTTGGTAAAGTGCTCGATCTTGTCGAGGAGCTGGGACTGACCGAAAACACGATCGTTGTCTTTGCTTCCGACAATGGAACGACCCACCTCAAAGAGGAAGTGGATTACGACTTCTTTGCCAGCGTTGGAGAATTGCGGGGCCTCAAAGGCGAGCTTTACGAAGGAGGCATCCGAGTGCCACAGATCGTGAAATGGCCTGGGAAAATCGAGGCTGGCAGCGTCACCGAAGAAGTAACCGGATTCGAAGACTGGATGCCGACTCTTCTCGAACTCGTCGGGTCAAACGGGGGCACTCCACAGAATATCGATGGGCGTAGCTTCGCATCGACCTTGCTCGGGAAGTCGCAGGAGCCTCGTGAGTTTCTCTATCGGGAGTTTCCGAGTTATGGCGGTCAGCAGGCTGTCTGGCTCGGGAAGCAATGGAAAGGGATCCGGACAAATCTGATGAAGAAAAGGGGCTCTCCCTCGCTTGCGGTTCAGTTGTATGATCTCGAGGCGGATCCGTCCGAATCAAAAGACGTCGCGGCAGAGCATCCCGAGATCGTGAGCCGGATCGAATCGCTCATGAAAACCGAGCGCACCGTATCAAAAGATTTTCCCTTTCCGGCGTTGGATGCGATCACGTCGAAATAGACGGATCACGATTTTCAGGGCCTACTCTTGCCTCTCCAGAGTTTGCGATGCCGTCGCGAGTCCCGAGCGGATCGCTCCCTCGATGGGGGCACTGGTGGTGTGATCTCCGCATAGGAAAACATTCCCCTCCATTTCAGCGGAGGAAAGGTGCCCCGGTGTCGGGATAGGCGTCGAGGTAGACTTGAAAACCCCGGTCGAGGAGAAAGCCGTCCACCGAATCTGTGCGCACGCGTCCCCCCACCATCCCCATCGGGAGGCGATAGCGAATCGAATCGGTGAGCCGGTTTGTGAATTCTCCAGTCGATTCGAATCGATGGGTGTGCTCCCACATCGCGAACGGTCCGGAAACCTGTAAAAACGCCTGCAAGGGTTTCCCGGACGTAGTCTTTCGACTGACCATGAAAAAGAACCAAGTGCTTGCGCACATCCAGGACCTCGAAGACCGCGTCATTTCTCGATTCTGTTCCGTGAAGCGGCGACTTCATCGTACCATGAGTTGGTGCGAGGACGATACTCCCTACGAGATGATCGAGGGTGTAATCCGGGACGAAATCATTTTTTATGAATCCCGGGGCTTCTACTTGTTTCAGGAGCCGTTTCTCGAACACGAACCCTTCAATCATCGCTTTCGAGTGGTCCTCACCTTCCGACCGACGGAAGCGAATCGGTAATCCTCACTCGTTCATTGGCCCCGGTTTTGCGGTTTTTGTGACGCGATCCATGAGAGAGGGCTGCGGTTCGTGGACGATGTTCTGAATCTCGTCTCGCTGAACGGCGGAGAGGTAACCCGCTTCGACGAGAATCGCGGCGGCTTCACTGGAATCTTTGAAAAAGTCTATCCGGGTTCCGGTTCCTTCGAGTTGTCCCACTTCCTCCATCAACTCTTCGATTCTGGAATCGTCCGTTACTTTCCGTATCAAGATCTGTCGAATCACACCGGGGAATGCCAATGCCGTCTCGATGTAGATCGAGGTGTCCTTTTGCCCACTGTCACCGATGAGAACGACGGGGCGCCCAGGGTACCACTTGATGACCTGACGGATCGAATCGACCTTGTGGTCTCGATGGCTTCGGCTGAGCCACTGGTCTTCAGCAAGGCCCCAGTCTGTCATGAAAAACGGACCAACCGGGAGCTGATTCTCTTTGAAGATCAGATAGAGTAGCGCGTGCAGTTTGTAGGGAGAGCTACTCGCGTAGGCGAGGAGATTGTTCTGGTCGATTGCGGGATCTGGTCCGTGCTGGAGAGCCTGGTAGAGCGCAGCGGTGCCGGGGAAGAGCTGCCGGGTGAGGGCGTTTCCGAACAAGGTCGTAGCGATCATTTTTAGAATTTTGGCGACGTCCGTCACGAGCACAGTATCGTCAATATCACTAATAAAGAGGCAACTCGATGCTTCGCCCGGCCGATTGATTTCCCAGTGGGATGGTTCCGAGTTTCGGGATTCGGGAAGTTCAATGTAGGCTTCTCCCGACGTGACCTCCTCGAGCGGTATTTCGATCTCAAAATACCCCTCCCGATCGGCTCGTTCTTCGAACGCCGCCCCGCCTGCGCTGGCGCGCACGAGGGAGTAAGGTCTTTCAGGAGTCGCCCATCTCCGCACCATCTGAAAGAGATTAAAAAGTGGATGATCGTTGACATGGGGATGCCGCCATTTTCGGGCGAGCAGGACCCGGCCCTTCAGCGAGACGGAAGTATCGTGCTGGACCGCAAAGTACATTTCTGCCGCCATCGGCTTTCCGAGACGACCGGTGATTTTTGCCAGAAAGCGGTGAAAGGCATCATAGACTTTCTGAAGCTGGAGGGCAGCGAGGAGAACCCAGCGGCGACGTTTGACGGGAGGTGTCGACGACATCAAATACGGTAAAGGAAAGAGTGAAGAGGGTTAGGCCAAGGGCACATGAGGGTTCAATCGGGCGTGGGAGACCGGTGAATGGTAATCTGGGTGAAAGGAATCTCCCAGCCATTCTTATTACAGCAATCCACTGAAAACCGTTGGAGGGCGCGTCCCAGTCCGCTGTAGCGGGACGCGAGTGATCCATCAAAATCTGCGATGACAAAATAGTCCAGAGACGAGGCCGCAGCGTTTGCGAATTCCACACGAAGACTCTTCAGTAGTTCATGGTCGCCGATGAAATTGGTAATCTCTCTGGTCAAATGCGCTTGGAAGATCTGGGGAATCGTGGTCGTGCAATCCGCCTGATGTTTGTAATCAATGCCAAAGGTCGTCGAAACGCGGAAGTTTCGGGAGAGATTCTCCGGAGAAGCCTCGAGGAATTTCAGAGTCGGAATCGTGATCCGTTTCCCGCCGAGCTGCACGAGCTGCACATATTCGGGCGTTTGGGCGATGACTCGACCTAGTCCATGATCGCCGACGATGACCCAGTCCCCTTCGTGGCATGGAAACCAGCTCTCGCCCTCCTCACTGAGGGGTCTCGAAATGAGGGCGCTGAGCTGTCGAACGGGGAGTCGCAACTCTCCGCCGCGGAGTTGCTCGTTGATCAGTTTGGAGTAGACACTCAATCGTTCGATGCGCCAAGGGAGACCGTTGTAAACGACCCTCTCCCCTTCGCGGACTTCGCCGAGATTCAGCAGGATCCTTGCATTATCATAAAACATCGGAAGACTGTTTTTTGCCGCGAGGATGATACCGACGATGAGTATGATCGCGAGTCCCATAAGAACCCAGTCGCCAGTTGCGTAAAGGATGAGAAGCGCTGCGACGATCGCGCCGACGATGGATAAGAGCTGCATCCCGACGTCGATGAGACGTACATAGAAAGGACGCTTCCCCTTTCTCATCCAGGGTGTGAATCGGTTGAGGCGTTGATGAAAAAACCGCAAAGCAAAAAAGACGGCGAGGAATCCGAAAAGACAGAGGAGAAAGTTTGTTCCCCGGCTTCGAAAGAAACTCCGGATTCCGTCCCGGACCGATCGGAAGAGGGAAGGCTGATTGCTTTCCGCCTGCTCGAGTTGGTAGCTGATCGCCTGAAGCCGGTTTTCGGCGAGACTGCGGCGTTCGCTCCATTTTTTCCGGGTGGATTCGATCTCGCCCGCGAGAGTTTTGTCTTCTACGGGAGGGATGGATTCCAGATTTTGAAGTGCGTCACCGGTGGTGACGAGCCGCTTTTTCCAAGTCTCAAGTTCCGTTCGGAACTGCTCAATCTCGCGCGGTTTCTCTGTGAGTGCCTTGATCTCCCCGATGATAGGGCGCAGCACATTGTTCAACTCGTCTGCGAGGACAAACTCGACCGACGTCGCCTGATCATACTCTCGCGGATCGATGCCCGTGGCGATCGATTCGAAATCTTTTTTGAGGACATCGCGACGGGCACTGAGAGTTTTGATCTCTTCGAGTATGGCCTCCTTCTCTGCCGGGTTCGCATTCTTCTCTGCCTTTGAAAGAACTGTGATCTCGCTGTCGACGGTCTGGAGGGAGCGCAAGACAGAGTCTAGCGCGACGACAGGATCCTGCCTCCCTTCCTGTTTTACGACAGTTTCGGTTTCTTTGACCGGTTCCGCCACCACTGCCTTCGGTGGAGTCGGGGCTGCCGTCTCTGACCGGAGCCCGAGTACAGGGAGAAGCAGCATGCCGATGATCGACAAGATCCGGAACAGGGACTGTGTCCGTCTGAATAGAAAACGCTGCATTTTTTACTCTTTCATCGTGCCAGCAGCAATGCTAGCGGATTCTCCAAGCGTACGAAAAGGATTGAAAGTTGCATAATTTTATAAATAACATAAATTTCAGGTTAGTGAATAGCAGAATTCGAGATTACCCCGGGATCCCTGAAAGAAAGGGCGATCTAACGACTCCGTGTGGCGGCCATCACCACGTTCTTGGGGATGAGTCTTTACGGAGGGATTCAAGGACGGCTTCGCTGCACATTCATCGTACCCTCAGTGAACTCGAAAAGCGGGAAGCGGCTTGGCGTGCGCTCGAGAGAGCGGAGAGCGATCCATTTCAAACCTTTTCGTGGTGTCACTCTTTTTACTCCGCCTATGAAGGTACGATCGGCGCTCCTCTGGTCTTTGAACTCCGGGTTACCGGGGAGTCGCGTGCCTTTCTTCCCTGTTTCATCGAGGGGGCTACGGTTCGACTTGCGGGGGAGGGGATCGGTCTCATCACTGAGGTCATTGCCGATGACTTGGATTCTGTTTTCACGCTATTGCACGCTGCGATGGGCTGGCTGGCCAACGAAGATGGGCTTTCCCAGTTTCATTTCGAGACGATTCGGGAAAGTGGTCTTCTAAATCAAGCAATCCAACTTGTGGAGAAATCGGGGGGGGAATCCCATGTGAACGAGTTGGCGCTGACCACTTGTGGCTCGGTTGAATTCGGGGCAGGACTGCGCAGTTACTTTGGCGGGCTGTCCGAAGACTGCCGCAAAACGGAAGTCACCGCATTTCAAAATCTGGAGAAAATGATGCCCTTTTCTCGGGATACCGTGCTCTGTGATTTCCAGATCCGCGTCGATGATCTTGTCAATGCCGGACGATTTCATTTCGAAAACGACCTGTCCGGGACCGAGAACCCGTTTGATGATGAGTCCAGTTTTGACTTTTTCGGACGAATTACGAAAGATCCGGACTTGGGATTTCGACTTGGGTTTCTCACCTGCCAGGGAGATCTTCTTGCCGTGGAATTCGGATTCCTCCGCAGCGACACCTATCATGTGTATCTTACGCAAGACGAGTCTGCGAGAGAATCCCTAGCCCCCTCGAAATACCTGCTCCAGCGCCGCCTCGATTCGTTGAGTCTCGCCGGCGTAAAGCGCATCGTCTATCATGGCACGGTGGGGAGCGACCGCTCGACCCTTTCGTGCAATCATCGCGAAACGTTTCGGTCCCTCCAATGGATGCCTGTCAGAGTTCGCAATCGGTCCCGCCGTTTTGGTCTACAATCCCTTCGACATCTGCGCAACCATTTCAAAAAGATGGCCCATGAAAATGACGCGACTTTGGCGCGTTAGCATCCAGTAGGACGTCGTCCGCCAGCTCCTAGGAGGAGCCCGCTTCCCGAACGGTAAGGCTCCTCGTGATCCAATCGAATCTATGCAAACCAGACGAATCATCTTGGCTGGCGGATGTTGTCTCGCTTTTGGGGCGGCCTTTGCCAACACCGGGGTGCTGTTGGTCACAGGAACGTCGATCAGCCATTTGACCGGTGACATCTCAAAACTGTCGATCGATCTCGCCCGACCAGATTCTGTCCTCTTCACGGATGCGGTGCGTGTCGGGACTGCCGCGATCGCCTTCACCTTTGGGGCGATTCTTGCGGGGATTCTCATTCATCATCCTTCTCTCGATACCGCCCGTCCCTATGGGCGCACGATTTCAGGAATCGGAGGTCTGTTTTTGGCCTCGGCACTTCTGATTTCGCGTTTCCCCGTCGCCGGTATTGTCCTTGCGGCGTTTGGGTGCGGAATTCAAAATTCGCTCGCGACACACTATCGTGGAGTCATTTTGCGAACGACTCATTTGACTGGATTGATCACCGATTTCGGAATTACGCTCGGGATGAAGATTCGTGGTCATGAGATCCCGTCATGGAAAGTGATCGTGCCAGCTCTCCTTGCCACGTCCTTTTTTCTCGGTGGACTGTGCAGCAGTGCGGTTTTTTTCTGGGGATCGTACAATACCATTATGATTGCCGGTATCCTATATGTTGCCGCCGGGCTTGGCTGGTCCATTGCGAAACATTTTTGCGGTGGTGGTGCGGGCGAATGAGAAGGGAGCTACCAAGCTTGTCTGTTGATTTTGTGGGAGGTTGAGGGTTGCCGCAGGCCGATTTGTTGTGGAGGTTTGAAGGGAAGTGCGCTTCATTTTACCCGAATGAAGTAATTTCACTCAGCGTTGACGGTTCGATTTACAAATTTTTGGAATGAAACTTCTCCGAACTCAAAAAGCGTCCGTAGCGATCGGACTCCTCTCGATTGTCTACACCGCAGTTCACTCTGCGAAGGCTGCAGAGACCGTTGCATCTTTCACTACTAATGGCTGGACGGCACTCTCTCCCCGAGAAGAAATTCGTCCGGATTTTTCCGTTTCCAAAGAGGGACGACATCCGGGAGGAGAGAGCCTCGTGATCGAACACAACGAGCGGGAGGGATTGGTAGGACGCTGGTCGAAATCCTTTCCGGTGGAGGGGGGGCGATATTATCAATTCCAGGTATTTCAGAGAGTGGAAAATGTCCCTACACCACGATCCAGTGCAATCATTCAGATGACTTGGGAGGATGGTGCCGGAACCCAAGTGTGGAACGATCAACCGGTAGTGGATTACTATCGTGGCGGGGGAAAAGTGAAATCGAATCAAGAATACCCGATATCGGAGCGTGATGCCGGGGATGGCTGGGCGGAAATTTCGGGAACCTATCGAGCACCGGAGACGGCGACCCAGACGACTGTGGATTTGTTTTTGAAATGGGCACCGAGGGGAAAGGTGGAGTGGACGGAGGTTTCTCTGAAGGCGGTCGAGAAACCGGCCGAACGAAAAGTCCGTCTTGCTTCCGTTCACTTTCAGCCAAAGGGAGGGAAAACACCGGACGAAAACTGTAGAATGTTCGCTCCCTTGATCGCGGATGCGGCCCGGCAGAAAGCGGATCTCGTGGTTCTGCCGGAGACGTTGACCTACTACGGCTTGAAAAAATCGTACGCGGACGTGGCGGAGCCTATCCCTGGTCCATCAACGGAGTATTTTGGAACCCTCGCGAAACAACACGATTTGTATCTCGTGGTCGGCCTCTGTGAGAGAGCCGAGCACCTTGTCTACAATGTTGCCGTTTTGATCGGCCCCGATGGCAAAATCGTGGGTAAATATCGGAAAGTCTGTTTGCCCGCCAGTGAAAGTGAGGGGGGAATCGCGCCCGGTCACGAATACCCGGTCTTCGAGACCCGCTTCGGAAAAGTCGGAATGATGGTGTGCTACGACGGTTTCTTTCCAGAGGTCGCACGCGAACTCACTAAGGGCGGAGCTGAAGTGATCGCTTGGCCAGTCTGGGGATGCAACCCTCTGTTGGCGCGAGCGAGGGCGACAGAGAATCAGGTGTATCTCGTGAGCAGTACCTACACCCCGGCGGACACAGATTGGATCATTTCTGCCGTATTTGACCACACGGGAGAGACTCTCGTCTCTGCGCAGAATTTCGGCGAAGTAGTGGTAACAGAGGTCGACTTGGGAAAACCTACTCTCTGGGCGGGTCTCGGGGACTTCAAAGCGCAGATGATCCGCCGTCGTCCCGAAGCACCAAGCGGTCGCCCCCATGCAAAATAGGCGGCAAAGCCCAAGCCGCGGTGACCCGACAGTGAATCTCGGAGCCGGGAAAAACCGAAAGGGAATACGGAAACAAAAGGAGCGGCGAGTTCACGGGATCTTCCGGACCCCGTGAACACCCGTTCTCGACTCAGCTTTCGTATGCCTTGATCGAGGTGATGCGGTAGTGCTCGGTTTCACCGTCGCCGAGGGGGAAAACGACTTCCGTGCCTACAGGTTTGTCGAGAATGGCATTTCCACGCTCGGAGAGGTAGGCGATGATCCCATTGTCCGGATCCGAATCCCATGCACCGAGCACGGTGTAGGTGATTGGTTTTCCGGCCCCGACGGGCTCGAGAGTGACGATCGTTCCGATCGAGACTTTCGAGGTGTCCGGGTTGGCGAAGTCGGTAGGCTGCGCCAGCTTGAGATCGCGCTCCCAGTCTCCTTGACGTTTCATGAGGATGCGCTGGTATTCTTTCGAGGACTTGTATTCGAAGTTCTCGCGAAGATCGCCGTAGGAACGGGCAATTTTGATATCCTCGCGGTTTTGCGGGATTTCCTCTTTGATGAGTCTGTCGTAGGCCGCTTTTTTCTCCGTGAGGCTCTTTTCGGAAACAATGAGGGTTTCCTCTTGTTCCTTCTCGGGACCGCTGAGGAGATCCTGAATGCCGGGATGGAGCTTGATGATGCGCGCCATCAGCGATTTCCGGGTCAGTTCGTCAAAAGAAGCAGAACCAACAAGGCGGCCCGCAAAGTTGCGGATCGTATTGATGTTCGCTCCCTCAATGAAATCAGGGATAAGCCCGGAATCGTCCGCCACAAGATCGCGAAGACGGTTTGCGGCGCGCACAGAACCTTCGTCGTTCAGCTGATCCGCTTCAAGCGAACTCATTACGGAAAGACAGAGCGTGGGTGTAAAGACCGACTGAGAGAGGCCCTTTCTTTCCCGACAGATCCACGCGAGGGAATCCGAAGTGATCGTGCGTTGCTGCAGACCGTTCTCCATGTAGGCGATGAGAGCCGGCTTTTGCTCGGATGAGTCCAGGTAGCTGGCGATCTCGGCGATGGAACGCAGGTTGCAGGCCGGGATGAGTCCCAGCAATTTGTCCACCCATTCTGCTTCCCCGAAAGCAGTGGGGAAACTCTTGAGCGCCTGGCGAAGCCGAGTCAGAGAGAGATCTTCGAAAAGGCCGGGAATCGCACTTTCATCAGCGGCGAGGATCTCTGCGGTAGAAATCTGGGCTGGGGTAGGCTCGAACCCTTTCACCTTTGTTTGGAGTTCTTCGCGAATGAGGATGAGTTCGACAGCCGGCGCATATTGCAGTTTCACCCCTTTTCGGGCGACTTCGCTGATTTCGCCGATTAGTTCGATCAGATTGTCCTGATGATCCTTGAATGCGTTGATCTCTTTGATGATGGACTCGATTGCTTTGATCTTCGCTCGAAGGTCACGAGCTCCCCGGAAATCTTCGATGAGCCCCTGGGAGGGGTCGAAGTCTTCTTCTCGAAGCTCAAGGGGGTCGGTGCGTTTCGCAGGAACGATAAATTGCATGTTTTCACGCAGTTTTTTCTTCGTCGATTCCCACCAACTCTTGTATTTTCCCTCAGGAATCACGTATCCTTTGAGAAATTCTTCCAACTTATCGAGGAAGATCCGATCGCCGTGACTGCTCAAAACGAGCTTCACGAGCTCGACTGGGTCATCAATGGCGAGTGCCTTCAATTCGTCGGGAGAGGAGAACCGTTTTGCGAGAAAAGAGGACTCTTCGATCGGAGTGAGAGACATCGCGGCGAACTTCATACCGAGCTCGTGCCCTGATTTTTCCTCGAAATCGACGACTACCTTGACGGCGAGCCGGTCCCAGTCGACGACCTTTCCTGCACCCCAGCTTTTATGTTGGCAAAAGGTTCCTGGGGGGAGGAGATCCAATTGTTCTGCGGTGAGGGAGTCGATTTTGCCTCGTGAGACTAACTTTTCAAGATCGGGATGCATTGTCCCTAAACATAGGAAGAAGCAGGCTCGCGCCAAGTGAAAAAAAATTTTGGTTGCCAATATTGTGCCGCTTGTCTAATCTTCGATCAAGTATGAGAAGAATTTTGCCAATTTTAGCGCTCCTTGCCTTCACCTCAGTTTCGTTTGCGGATATCCACGAACCACCGAAGGCCCGTTACACGAAAACCCGTAAATTGGGCCGCGGGCTTTCGAACATCGTTTATAGCTGGACGGAGGTGCCGATGACAATGAGCCGCTGGGGTGAACTCCATACGGAGCAGGCGGCCGGGATCTACACGGCTGGTTTCCTCCAAGGGGTGCAGCGTGCCGGAGCCCGCCTCAAATACGGGTTCTATGAAGTGGTTAATTTTCAACGCCCGCTCTACAAGGATTCCTATCGCCCTGCGATGCCAAGCATCAATTATCTGCCCATGCATGGATACGAAGAATTTCCTCCGCAAATCGGGTTTCTCTCCACGACGGGATATACTCGGGGGCGTTCCTGGTAAGGTTCTCGAACCTCTCATTTCTGAAAAAGCCGCCTTCGGGCGGCTTTTTTTGTGCCCGTCCGGTGAGTTAGGAGCGGTAGGTTTCGAGGAATTCTTGGTAAAAAGCGGCACCAGCCTCGAGATCCGCGATCGAGAGATATTCGTCTTTGGTATGAGCTTGGGCAATGTTGCCCGGTCCACATGCCACCGATGGGATCCCGCCCCCGGCGAGTCGCCCTGCATCACAAAACCACGGTGCAGTTGTGATTTTCGATCCGATGGATTGTAGGCGACGGATTCCATCCGTCGTGGGGTCGGTCAGCAGTGGGCAAGAATCACACAGGACAGAAATCGAGATCACATCCAAAAAATCCCTTTCTACGAGAAATGATTCGACAAGTTTGCGGCTTCCACCCGCAGCAAAGAGAGCCGGAGTCTCACGGAAATCGAGAGTCAGGTCACAGGCAGAGGGCACGATATTCGGGCTGCTACCTCCGGAGATTAGGCCGAAATTCACGGTCGGTGAACCGAGGATCGGGTCGATGAACTCCGAAAATCGTGATTCTAACCATGGGAGAAGATCTTGAACGACGGAGAGCAATTTCAGAATTGCGTTTTCCCCCAACTCTGGCGTGGAGCCGTGACAAGCTCGTCCAGATGCCGAAAGCTGCAGCCAAACGCACCCTTTATGCGCGTGGACGGTCTCGAGGGACGTGGGTTCGCCGACCACCGCAAACTCGAACTCATTTCCATATTGTTCCGCAAAATGTTGCGAACCTGGCTGTCCGGCTTCTTCGCCCATGAGACCCACAAAGGTCACTGCGGAAGAAAAACTCGCGATTTCTTCGCGGAGTTGGTGGAGCGCCCAAAGCATCGCTGCCATCGTGCCTTTTGTGTCGGAAGCTCCTCGCCCATAGATTTTTCCATTGATAATCTCGCCTCCGAAGGGGGCAACGGTCATCCCCATCACGCTGACGGTGTCGAGATGAGGCGCAAAAAGTAGACCGGGTTTCCCTTCTCC
>JAGPCC010000067.1 GCA_018058245.1 Verrucomicrobiales bacterium | reverse complement strand
CCAAGGGTGCGGGAGAGGAAGGGCTAGTGCGAAGAGTTGATTCGGGTCCATGCCTGACCAAATGCACGCTCACGCCTCTTTCAACCGGGATTTAACCCCGTTTCCACACAAAACAGCGAAGACCCATAAATTTTCAACAGCGCTATCTCTACTTTCTGCTCACTATCTATTTCGGATTCTGCCATCGTTTCATCGATCGAAAGCAAAGAGATGCGCATCCTCGTGAAAATTCCCGCGCAGGGTAGCCGTAGCGATCTCCGCAGCCATCAAACTGTATAGGATACCGTTCCCTCCAAACCCGAGCGCGAAAAAACAATTCGGCCAGTCGGGATGTGGTCCGATATAGGGCAAACCATCTTCTGTCTCCCCGAAAGTCCCGGCCCAGGCGTATGCAGGCACCAACTCAATCTGAGGGAACATAGCTCGAAACTGCTTCTCCAATTTTGCTGATTTTTTGGAGACGAGGGCGTCCCGGGCGGACGGATTTCGAAATCGCGAGTCTTCACCGCCCACAATAACACGATCATCCGCAGTTGTCCGAAAATACAAATAGGGGCGGGCGGTTTCCCATAGAAGGCAGCGTTGCCACCATCCGGCAAAGCTTTCCACAGGTTCACTGACAAACGCATAGGAGGAATTCAAGTTAACGATGGCAGAACCGAGTTTCTTCACTACTTCATACCCGGTTGCGAAAACCGCCCACTTTGCAGTAATCGAAAAGTTTTCCGGCGTTGTGAACGTGACTCCCCCGGTGCCAGCTTCCCGCAACTCTACTTCCGTGCGGTCAAAGATACGCAACCCATTTTCCGCAGTCGATTCAAAGAGACGATGAGTGAGGCGATATACGTCCACCTCGCCTCCCCTGTGTGAATAGATCGCGGCCTCGCGAGTGAACGAGAAATCCCTTTCAATCTCTCTCCGATCCAGCCACTCTACTTCCAGTCCGGCGACCTCTCTCGCTTGGAATTCTTTCCGCAATTTTTTAACATCTTTATGCTGGGAAGCCAGATACACACTCGGTTTTCGGGTGTAGGTACACTCCCCTATCCTCCCGCAGAGCTGTTCTAGGGACTCGACAGCGCGATAGGAAGCCCGATAGATCTGTGTGGCCGACCGTTCGCCAAAACGTTCTATCAACTCGATGAGATGAGTGTCCAGTTCATACTGAATCAAGGCGGTGGATGCGCTGGTACTACCGCTCGCAACGTCCCGCTTGTCAACCACGATCACATCCAAACCGTCCTTTGCCAGGTAATAGGCGCACAGTGCTCCTGTGATGCCTCCACCGATCACAACGACATCACAGTTCACCGTTTGGCGCAACGGAGGATACGAACGAATCAATCCACTTTGAATTGGCCAGTAGGGATGATTGGAGATCAAATCCATTTCTAATATTGTAAGAGGATTTTAGTTCTACTTGTTACAGAGGTCCTGATCTCTGCTTCCTCTCCCTGTACGTTCCCGGGGTATGCGATTTCATGCACCAGCGGCAAACACTTGAAGAGTTGGAAGGCGGGGTTCTCCATGAGAAAGGTTCTCAACTTGTCGTGCGCAGGAAATGTACCGAGGTGACCTAGACGATGAGACACGGCGCGGTCACCTCCCAGAGTGTTTGCAAGGCAGGCACATTGCAATGTTCTGCTCCGAATTGTGCAATGGATTAGCAGTAGTATCACCGCCCGAATCAGGCCGTGCCAGCGACGCTCTTTTCGTTCTCTCCCTGGAATCAGTCTCGGGCACTTTGGCACTCATCGTGCGGGAGTGAAATCCAATCCGCCCTCAGAACAATGTGGTACGAGTGCGCCGGGTTCCAGACAATGAATTTCAGTCACGAAAGAAGCATACGTGAATCCCTTCAGGAGTATGGAAGAGGCATCGCAGGCGGTTTGATCTTTGCGCTCCCCCTTCTTTACACAATGGAACTCTGGAATGCTGCGTTTACGATATCCCCCGAGAAATTACTTCTTTACTTCGGTTTCACATTCTCGATCCTCCTTCTTTACAATCGACACGCCGGTCTTCGAAGCGACGCCTCCTACATCGAAGTTCTGATTGATTCGATCGAAGAACTGGGGCTTGGATTACTGCTCTCATTTTTGGTGCAATATCTCCTGGGTCGGATTGGAGGAGACCACACTCTCTATGAAATCACGAGCCGCGTCGTCATCCAGGGCGCAACTCTTGCCATCGGAATTTCCGTGGGCACGGCCCAACTTGGAACGAAAGAATCCAAAGATGACAGCGGGTTGGAAGGAGATAATTCAGAAGACTCCGGTTCCTACAATTATCTGGGCCAAAGCGGAATCGCTCTCTGCGGCGCGATTCTCTTCACGGCAAACATCGCTCCCACCGACGAAGTCGGAATCCTCGCCAGAGAGGCATCTCCGGGAAGACTGGCCTCGATTGTGGCGGTTTCCCTCCTCCTTGGCAGTACAATTCTCTATTTTAGTGAGTTCCGTGGAACCGACCGACACCTTCCGCATCGCGGCTGGACCTGGATGAGCCGGGAAATTGTCACTTCCTACGCCGCTGCTCTCGCAGCATCAGCTCTCATCATTACCTTCTTTGAATCCTTCCCGGCGGCCACGCGAGACCAGTTCGTGGCGTCAGTGATCGTGGTAAGTCTACCGGCGATGCTGGGAGCCTCCGCCGGTCGATTCCTCCTCCAGATACAAAGCGAATCAACGAATCATGAGTGAATCTCCGGGACCCCGAAAATCAGAAAAGAAGAAGAAAAACTGGCTTGAATGGATTCTCTTCGGATTCAGCGGAGTCGGTCTCGTAGGAGTGATCTATGTGCTGATTAATCAATCCCTCACCGCTGGAGATGAGCCCGCAGATCTTATCGTCAATTTTGAAAGTCCTCTTGTCAGTACTGATCAGGTGCGAGTTCCCGTGAACGTCCGCAATGAGGGTGATATTCCGGCTATTGCCGCCATGATAACAATCGAGGGATCGATCGGCGGCGTTTCACAATCCTGCTCCCTCTACATCGATCACGTGCCCCCTCATTCGAAACGCAGAGGATGGATCAGCTTTGCGGGACGTGAAACTCCAGCAGGACTTGTCGCGCGTGTGGTAGCCTACATGGATCCCTGATGAATTTGAGTCATCATACACGATTCTACCGTTTGTTCAGAACTTATACTCCGAGCTTTGGGACCATGGGCCGTTTCCAAATCAGATTAGCACAAAAAAGCCGATGGTCTGACATCCGAAATGACTTCAGAAAATTGACCTCAGGCCATACGGTAAGCCATTTCTCTTTTTCAGGAAGATTCTTTCGTTTCGTGGAGGCAAGATTGAGTTTCTTCTCCGTCATACTTTCGAGCATTTCCTTCGAGAACAAAACCTCAACGAACCTCTATCAAGTGGGAAAAACGTTGAGGTTCGAGTACAGGCCTGCGATGCACACTGCATATTCAGCTCGAAAAATTGCAAGATTGGACGGAAGCGTGGGCACCTTCGCAAAATCGCAATACCGTCATATTGAACAAGTTAGAAGTAACGAAATGCACTGGCATTTCATTTGCATGGAAGAGACGTGTCGCATCCCTCACATATTCAGAGGATGTAAAATCAACCCAAAAAAATCAACATACCACGACAATGAAACGAATTATTATCATGACAGCCGTGTTGTCCACGGCATTCACAACAGGTGTTCACAGTCAAGACACAGTGGACTCGTCAAAACCATCGAATTCTTCCGCTCAGGGATCCGATGCGACGACAAGCAGTAGAGTGTCTGAAAAGCCCGGCATGCGGCTTCTCGAACACCGGCGAGTTAGCGAAATGATCGGTATGAATATTAACAACCGCGAGGATGAGAAAGTGGGGGCAATTGATGATCTCATCTTGAATCTCACCACACGCCAGGTCACAGGAGTTGTGATCTCCAGTGGAGGGTTCCTCGGAATCGCAAACGAGTTGAGTATTATGCCACCCTCGGCACTTGAGCTGAATGCCGAACGTGATGTCCTCATCGCCAACGTGTCGAAGGATCAACTCACCAGCGCTCCTCGCTTTCAGGATGATGCCTATCCAGATCTCGACGATCCTGAGCTGATGAAGAACGTTTACAAAGCATATGACGCTGAGCCCCTTCTCAAGAGTATTCGTTCAACCAATGCTCCGGATGGTCGCAATCTTCGTGTTGTTAGAGCATCCAAAATTCTGGGCTTAACGGTGAAAAACCTCCAAGACGAGTCCATAGGCGATATTTATGAGGTCATCTTGAATGGGTCACATGACCGCGTTCTTTCCGTGGTTGTTTCCTCAGGCGGATTCCTCGGAATCGGCGATACGTTAAGCGTTCTGCCTGCTGAGTCCGTAACCGTCACAAAAGATGCCGTCGTTGTAAATGCAACGAAAGAAACTCTTGAGAAATCTCCGCGTTTCAATGCGGATGCTTGGAAGGAATCAGTGAACGACCCTGATTATTTGGTGAATATCTATGCTCCATATCAGTTCCGGGGCGACACGAAAAGCGATGTCGATGTTTCAAGGGATCGGGTGAAGGATGGGAAAGATTCAGCAGAGACTGACACACGCGAACACAAAAAGAATCCATCAGAGGTAACCGCTCAGGATCAGAAGAACAATCCTGAGGACCTTGCGGTCACGATGAATATTCGTCGCAAGATTGTGGCTGATGATAATCTCTCCTTTTCCGCTAGGAACATACGTGTGATCACCCAGGGAGGGAAAACAACCCTTGCGGGGCAGGTCGCATCGAAGGAAGAGATGGACAGAATTCTTTCAATCACAAAAGATGAAGCACCTTCTGAAGATGTCATAAATCAGCTCACACTTGATGAATAATTCTTTTGTTACGGATCAGGGAGGCCATACCCCGCACATTTTCATGTGAAACGTGTGGCAGCAGAAATCTGACCAGAGAGCTTCAGGCGCTGGTCAGATTTTTTTGCATTCTTACTTCTCGAACTGATCCGAGCGCAAAAAGATGAACGAACATCATACGTCTTTCTAATCTCCCACTATTTACCGGGGAGATTGAAATCTCTCCATCTTTCTTGAGTGGTACCGGCAGGATGAGAGATTTCCTTTGAGAGGGAAGGCAAATAGTCGCCGTGGCCCATGAGAATGACGCAGGAACTTGGGCGGCGACTGCGACTTCCGATATCGCAAGTGGTGTGACCGGGGATCACATGGAAGTGATGAGAGTGCCGTTTCTTGAGGTCGAATGCACTCAAAATATCTCGGAGTGCTCCCGCCGTACGGCCCGCGCGTTGATCCTAAAATCTTCTCAGCTCACGCCGTTACACGGAAAAGCCGCCTCCCCCCAGAGATCGGGAGAGGCGGCCCTATGTGTCGGGAGGCGAAAGATCCGATCAGGTATCAACTTCGTCTTCCAGACGATCAAGAGAAGTGATGTGCTGGACAACACGTGGAAGAAGACTGCTGCAATGTGTTCTTCGCAACGCATGATGAAGCGTAGAAACAACCCCATAAATTTACGTTCAGGAAATGGACTCCTTTAGGTACACCCTCGAACAAAGAAGAGAAGCAATAGAATTGGAACAGGTACACCAACCAGCCAAAGAAGGGCCCACCCGATCTTGCCGGAAACCTGCGATTTGTTAGAAATTTTTCTGTAGAATTTGTTTATTTTCATCAAATTGTGCATTCGCAAAAACTGTGCCAACACGCGCCCGCGTGCTGGCATTCCCTATGACCGACCCTTTCGTGGATCTTCGCTGGGACGGAACTATTACGCCCCACTGTCGCATCAGGTGCGGAGACGATTCGATCGCTTCTGCACAGATCTCCCTGGAAAGAAACCTTCAAGCTAAGGTTCGAGCCCCTACCACAACAGCCTCCCCCGCCTGGGACAAAAAGCCGATAATCGTCCCAGTTCTCGGACCAAGACAAATTGCAGATTGCAAATCGCATACTGATGCCTGCGCAATATGCATTGTTACGAGAGTATTGCCCGCCTCTTCTGTCACTCAAACCCAATGGCAACGGGGACGTTTCTTATGGCGCGATTCGTGCGTAAACCCCGATTCAAATTTCTCGTACCGCAAATGCAAGCATGCCGGAAAAACGAGTGACCCAAGAGAATCAAATTTCGAGAATGACAACTTTACGCATGAAAGTCTGGTCGCCATACCTAGTTGGTTTGTGGATCGGGGTGTTGAGCTGGTTTGCTTTTGCAACAGTCAACAGACCTATCGGGATTACGACCGCTTTTGAATACAGTGCGGCGCTTGCCGGTGAGGCGATTGCGCCGCAGCTTGCCACGCCCTATCTCGAAGCGAAGGCGAAGGAAGGGAAGAAACCGAAGATCGACTGGGAGTGGATGTTAGTGCTTGGAGTTTTTGTCGGTGCGTTCGTTAGTTCGAAGATGTCGGGGGATCGAGCACACGGGGAAAGGGTGCCTCCCCTTTGGCGGTGGCGATTCGGAGATTCCCCCGGTTACCGCTTTGCTGGGGCCTTTCTTGGTGGACTGATCATGATGTTGGGAGCACGGATCGCTCAAGGATGCACCAGTGGTCATGCCATCAGCGGCGTCTTGCAGCTTGCGCTTTCCAGCTGGATTTTTGCACCAATCATGATTGCGGCAGGGGCCCTCACCGCACTTGCTATCTATGGGAAGGAGGGTCGCCGCCATGTTTGAAGACCCGCTCAAACTCCTGCTCGGTCTAATGACCGGAATCGTCTTCGGTGTCCTGCTTCAGAAAGGTCAGGTGGCGAAATTTCAAAAAATACTTGGCCAGTTTTTGCTCCAGGATTTCACCGTAATAAAAATCATGGCCACGGCAATTGCTGTAGGCACCCTCGGCGTGCACGCCCTGATCGCGATGGGGATGGCAGACCTTCATGTGCAAACGGCATCGTTGGCGCGCGTCATCGGCGGGGGCATCCTGTTCGGAGTCGGGCTTGCCGTCTTCGGCCTCTGTCCCGGCACGAGCGTGGCAGCCTGCGGTGAAGGGCGACGGGACGCGATGGTAGGAGTGGTCGGTATGATGGTGGGAGCGGGTATCTATGTGGCGGCATTTCCCGCTCTGGAACCGTTGTTCCAATCAATGGACGACTACGGCAAAGTGACCCTGCCCCAGATCACCAATTCCTCCCCGTGGATCTGGGCGGTAGGTCTTGCCCTTGTCATCGCTATCGCGCTTGCCCTACTGGAGCGCGCCCGTGCCCGGAATCCCCGCCCCCGAGGCTAACTCCTCTCAATCTCATTCAACCCAGTAGACAATCATGGCACTCCTCTTCAAACGCATCCAGACCGAAGGCATCGCGGAACTCTCTTATCTTGTCGGTGATGACAGGGATGGCGTCGCCGTCGTCGTAGACCCTACCCCGGACGTGGAGAAATACATTACCCTGGCCCGGGAGAAAAAGGTTTCCATCACCCACATTTTCGAGACGCATATTCACGCCGACTTGGTCAGTGGCGCGCGCGAGCTTTGCGATCGGGTGAAATCGGCCAAAGTGTACGTCAGTCACGAAAGCGACGCCCGCTATGGTTTCGACCATGAAAAGCTGTCGAACGGCGACAAATTCACCTTCGGCAAAACGATCATTACCGTGAAACACACCCCCGGCCACACACCAGAGCACGTGAGCTTTTTACTGGCGGAAAAAAAGCGACCGAAAATGCCGTGGGGTGTTCTCACTGGCGATTCACTTTTCGTGAACTCAGCGGGACGGCCCGATCTCTTGGGATCCGGTGAGACGGAAAAGCTGACAAAAGAACTATTTCATACTCTCCGTCAGTTTTATCTCAAACTGCCGGATAGCGTCATCATCTATCCCGCGCATGGTCACGGATCACCCTGTGGCGCTGACATAGGGGACCGCCTCGAGAGCACTATCGGCTATGAGCGGAAGTTCAATCCCTACCTTCAGATCCCGACTTACAAAAAATTCAGAGAGTTCACGCGCGAAGCGGCACCGCCCGTTCCGAAGTATTATCCGAGGATGAAAAAGCTGAACGCGAAGGGGCCGGACGTCCTCGGCAACCTGCCCGGAGTTCCGGCTCTGCCTGCTAAAATTTTCAAAGAGGCTGTGGAAAGGAAGGCAGGAGTATTGATCGACACGCGAATGATGCTCGGATTTGGTGGAGGACACATTTCGGGAGCGATCAACATTGGGGGAACTCCCATGCTCTCCATATGGGCCGGCTGGTTGTTGGAACCTGATCAACCGATCCTCCTCGTGCTGGATAGTGATACCAAGGTCGAGGAAATTGTGAAATATTTCCTTCGCACCGGCTATTCCAATTTTGCCGGTTATCTTGCTGGAGGAATGACGTCGTGGGACAATGCGGGATTTGAACTGGATGAAGTGGATCAGATGACAGTCCATGAAGTAAAAAAGGCGGACACAACACTCCAGGTAGTCGACGTTCGTGCGCCCTCTGAATGGGAGGAAGGACATGTTCCGGGTGCAATCCACATGTTCCTGCCGGATCTGAGGAAAAAATCCGCGCAACTTGACAAGTCCCGACCTGTCGCGGTGTATTGCGACAGTGGTTACCGTGCAAGTATTGGAACCAGCATTCTCAAGCAGGAGGGGTTTGACGCGGTCTACAATATCCCAGGGAGCTGGCAAGCCTGGAAAAAAGCAAAGTTTCCAATCTCAGGAGGGAAAAGCGAGAAATGAAACGATTTTTCCTGATCTTTCTCGGTTTACCCTCCCTGGCTGGTGCCAAAGAGTTCGGGGTCAACGCGAGTAACTACGATGGTGCCGCCTGGTCCCCATATTTGGTCGGAGTCGGAATCGGCATCCTCTCCTGGCTCACATTCTATTTCGCCGACAAACCCATTGGGGCCTCCTCGTTTTATGCGACGGTGGCCGGATTTCTCGGCAAATTCGTTGCGCGCGGTCACACCCGGTCACTCAAGTATTACCAGTCCAATCCGCCTGCAGTGGACTACGGGTTTGTGTTTGTCATTTGTACAATACTCGGTGGTTTTATCGCTGCCTGGACGGGCGGAGAAATTCGAAATGAGTGGCTGCATCCGATGTGGGTAGACCGATTCGGAGACGGCATTGCGTTGCGGGGATTCATCGGGTTCGCGGGCGGGATGCTCATGGCATTCGGCGCACGCCTCGCAGACGGATGCACCAGCGGTCATGGCATCAGCGGCACCCTTCAGCTCAATGCCGGTTCATGGCTCACCGTCATTTGTATGTTCCTCGGGGGAATCGCGGCCGCAACACTTCTCTACACTATCTTATGATCGATCCCGGAAAAGCAGTAGAAGAATCCAGTGAACCGCCTCCGGCTGTACTCACGGGCAAAAAATTATTGACCGCGGTTCTCTTTGGAGTCGCTTTTGGATTCCTGTTACAGAAAGGTGGTGTCGGCAAATACAATGTGCTGATCGGCCAGCTCCTGCTTCAGGATTTCACCGTCATCAAGATCATGCTTACGGCAATTGTTGTTGGCATGATAGGAGTTTTCACCCTGCATCATTTTGCCAAGGCGAATCTCCATATTCATCCCACCAAAATTGGCGCACAGGCCATCGGAGGGGCATTGTTCGGTATTGGCTTCGCTCTCATTGCCTACTGTCCTGGCACGGGAGCGGCGGCTCTTGGCCAAGGAAGCTGGGACGTGCTTTTTGGCATAGGTGGTCTCATTTTGGGTTCCTACCTCTTTGCTGAAATGTCGGCCTGGTTGAAAGAGACCGTCGAGACGTGGGGCGACCGAGGCAAGGTCATGCTGCCGGAGCTCATCGGTATGCCAAGGAGCGTGTTCATTCCTCTTTTCGCACTTCTTTTGATTGCGGTTATTTACGCAATAGAACTTCTTGCTCCCCGCTAAATATAAAATCATGCAGATGAAATCCAGAATATCTATCCTCGCCCTCATTGTCTTTTCCCTAATGCCTGTAAAAGGCTTCTCTGCCGAACCCGACAAGACCTCGGGCGATCCCTCTTACAAGGTCGTAATCGAGGTTTCCATCGACGGTGCGGAAAAATGGGAGGGAGTACTCCGCAACGTGGAGAACACCCGCAAGGAACTAGGTCCCAAAACAGAGATCGAGGTGGTCACGCACGGGAAAGGCGTCGGAATGCTTCTCCTCGAAACGTCCGCCGGGAACGCCGAGCTAAGAACAAAACTCGAACAACTCAGCGCAGACGGCGTCGTCTTTGCCGCCTGCGAGAATACGATGAGACGGAAGCAGCTTGAGAGAAAGGACCTCGTTGAGTTGGCCACAACTGTTCCGTCCGGAGTGAGCGAGGTGGTCCGAAAGCAGGCCGCCGGTTACGCCTACATCAAGAGTGGCGAGTAGTCTTGCGACTCGGTTCGGAAATGCGCTTGAAGAATGAAGGATCGGGATTCGATGAAACAAAAGAAAACGATCACGATCCTCCAGATCAACGACACACATGGCTATCTGGAACCGCACCCGGAGCTTTTTTGGACCGGAACACAGCCCGAATACCGAACGTCCGGGGGTTATGCACGATTGCTCGCCCTTTTCAAACAAGTGCGTCAGGAGACGGATGGCCCGGTGATCGCACTGGATAACGGAGATACGCTGCATGGCACGTTTCACGCCGTGGCCACGGAGGGCGGGGCCCTCATCGAGCCGGTGAACCTGCTCGGCCTTGACGCGTGGACCGCGCACTGGGACTTCGGCTTTGGTCCGGACCGAATGCGTGAACTGGCCGCCCGACTGAACCATCCGCTGCTCGCGTGTAACTGTTATGTCAAAGAAACCGGGGAACTTGCCTACCCGGCCTTCACCGTGATCCAGCGGGGAGGTGTACGCGTCGGCATCATCGGCATCGCCGCGACAATTCTAGACAAAACGATGCCGCCGAAGTTCAGCGAAGGAATGCGCTTCACCCTGGGTGAGGAAGAGCTACCGGGCCATATCCACACGTTGCGCGAAGAGGAAGGGGTCGACCTCGTGGTCGTGCTCTCGCACCTCGGCTTTCCGCAGGATGTGAAGCTTGCCTCTGAAGTTCAGGGTATCGACGTCCTCCTCAGTGGCCACACCCACCACCGGATGGATCGTCCTCTCATGGTGAACGGGGCGGTCATTATCCAGTCGGGATGCCATGGATCATTTGTCGGGAGGCTCGATCTTGAGGTGAACGGCGGGCCTGTCGCCTTACTCCGTCATGAACTGATCCATGTGAATGACACCATTCCCGAAGATCGGGAGATGCGGGAGGCGGTGGAAAGGGTGGTCGCACCGGATAGGGAAATGTTCTCTGAGGTCGTGGGATATACCGAGACAGCGCTCACTCGAAACACGTTTCTCGAAGCCACCATGGACAACTTCCTCCTCCAGGCCATCGCTGAGGCTGCCGACACTCGAATCGCTTTTTCAAACGGTTGGCGCTACGGTGCCCCCGTCCCAATAGGACCGATCACCCTAAAAGACCTTTGGAATATCATCCCTCCAAATCCGCCCGTTTCCGTAGTGGACATAACCGGTCAGGAAATATGGGACATGATTGAGGAAAATCTCGAACACTCTCTCGCCGCAGACCCCTACCGTCAAATGGGAGGCTACCTGAAACGCTGTCTCGGCTTGACCCTGTATGTGAAGCTGGAGAATCCGGCATGTTCGCGTCTCCAGCAATGTTTTGTCTGCGAGGACGAACTGGAGCGGGAAGGCATCTATACCGTAGCCTTCGCCACCACTCAGGGTGTGCCTAGAAAGTATGGCCGCAACCGTCGCGACCTCGAGATTCATGCCATTGACGCCCTCCGGCAATACTCCTCCCAGCGTGCGAGGGTCAATGCGGATCTCCGTGGCACGGTGATCGCGGTTTGACTTCCCGCCATCAATCAATGATTTCAAATGAGTAGTCACCACTTCGGCAACAGCGGCCCACCTGCTTCATGGATGAGGCATTGGGTCCCGCTCGGCCGTTGACTGACCGCTCGCTCGCCACATGACAATGCCAACACTAACTCCAACTCCAACTCCAACTCCACCATGACGCATATACTGGCTCCCCTGATCGGGGGTGCCTCGCTGGGGGCGCTCACTGGATATTTCGGTCAATGCAATTCCGGCGTCTGCCCCCTCACATCCACGTGGTGGCGCGGAGCTATTTACGGCGGCGTTCTCGGTATGCTCTTTGTATTGGGATCGAGGCGTTGAAATACAGTTTCGGCAGGCGCTGAAACTTGGTTGACCCCAGCCCTAAAATCACACTGATCGAACGATGCCGATCGCCCTTCCTCTCATGAATGACCCCACACCCCACTTTTCACAACCAGGCATCCCGC
Source organism: Verrucomicrobiales bacterium (assembly GCA_018058245.1). Lineage (GTDB taxonomy): Bacteria > Verrucomicrobiota > Verrucomicrobiia > Verrucomicrobiales > DEV007 > Arctic95D-9. The sequence continues at coordinate 7,368 of JAGPCC010000067.1, read as the reverse complement.
AATCGATAACGAGTGCGTCGGTAGGTATGATAATCCGTGAAAAGGAATCGCTGAACTTGGAGATGCGTTTCGGTTCACTCGACGCAACTCTCACTCCCGTCGAGACGTTCTTTATCCGAAGCCACTTCGCTGTGCCCGATATCCCCATGAAAACTTGGCGGTTGAAGATTGAAGGGGAAGTCGAGAATCCGCTTGAACTGACCTTCGAAGAATTGAAAAAAATAAAAAACCAAACTCTTCCGGTGACGCTCGAATGCGCGAGCAACGGGCGCGCCATCCTCTCCCCACAGGTCAAAGGCGCGCAATGGAGGACGGTGCGGTCGGTATGGCATGGCCTCTGTGAAGTGGAGATCACAAAAGTGGAACTCAGCCGGAAAAACATCATGATGACCGGGGCTGATACCTTATCCATCACTGGCTGCCGATCGAAGCGGTTATCGGCGAAGAGCCCTCGTGATTGCCTCGGAGTGCAGGGAAATTGGCTTTGACCTGTTTCGTCGTATCACGGGAAAAAGATTGCGAACACGGATTGTTACAATCCAATCCTGCTCCCTGCACTATTCGACTTCAATTCCATGAATGACCGGATCATCCGTTAACGATTTCACCCCCGTTCGGATGTAGGGTTTGACCCGTAATGTAGGATGAATCCGCCGAAGCTAAAATAACAAAACATCCGGCGCGCTCCCACGATTCACCGGCGATTTCGAGCGGTGTATCTGATCCAAACTTTGCGACTTTATCAGAGGGATAAGTGGAGGGAATCAACGGAATCAAAATTGCCCCCGGGGCCAACGCATTCACGCGAAACCCTTCTTTCGCAAGCTGCTTGGGGAAACGAACGCGTAAACGTTGGTAGATGATTTATTTGCCATACCTCTCATCCTCGCAGATGACATGCCAGATCTCCCGTTCAGCACACGAAAGGTGTTCACTTTACATTTCCATTGTGGAATGATTCAATCCCGATGCAACCTTTCTGATGAGTTACTCGTATAATGACCGAATCGGAATGCCCGGTATCATATTCGACCCCTGAAGATTGTGCGCATGGAAACAACGAAAACAGATCACTTCACTTGTCACCATGATCAGATTTCCACCGTGGTTCGGAGGCTTGCGCATGATGTCCGCAATGGATTGAACGGACTGGAGATGGAACTTTCTCTTCTTGAGGAGTTAAATGAGGACAGCGGAGACCAACTGTCCAGGGAGTCGATACAGAGAATGCGTCGGCAAGGCGGCGAGATCGAATCAGCGATTCGTTTCGCAATTTGCCGATTTGCACAACCATCGAGCGATATAATTCCCGCGAGCGATCTGTTCAGTCTCTGGAAATCTCGTAGCAGAGATTTACCGAACTCTGATTCCATCAATTGGAGGAGCGATATTCGAGGAATCTCCGTTTCACTGGATGCTCGAATGGTCGCAGACGCGATGTGCGAAGGTCTTTCATATGAAAAGGGAAGCGCTCTTGAGGCGTCCGTCAGGATAGACGGAGAGGAAGTTCTCTTCGAGATTTGCCGAAGTCCCAACTCACCGGGAAAACCAAATTCGGGCGGAAATGAGTGGCCCCTATGGGATTACGCAATTCTTCGGAATGGCGGTCGTGTCGAAGTGGCCACTGGTGAACGACGAGCGTTTCTTCGGAGGTTCTGGTTTCCTGTCCTTGACCCCGCTACAATATAGGAAATCTAGGAATTTCTCCGACGCTCGATTCTGTGGAGTGGATCCTCCGGAAGATCCGGAAAGGAAGAGGACACCCAATCCTGACGGAATCAACTCGATCTGACTACGACTTTGACGACCTCAAGGCCGCCCCACCTCAAAGATTTCTCGAATCTCGGCAGCAGAAAGAGCTGCAGAAAACAGGGCAAATTCGTCCATGGTACCGTTCAAATTTCGCACCGCAAAATCCGGATCATTGCGCAAGGGTTCGCTCCAGTTTCCGATCGAAGCGGATCCGATGCGGACTTTCTCAATTTGCATCTTCGTCGGAATGGGATCGATGCTGATCGCCTCGCCATTCACATAGTGGGTCGTAGTCGCGGCATCACCATCGTAGACTGTCACGATGTGCATCCATTGCCCACTCTGCGCGGGTGTCCAGATGGGTGGGGAATAGGCGATGTATTTGTCCTCGCCCTTTTTAACGGCATCGTGGGCTTTCACCGAAAAGAAGAGGCGCCCGTCATCCATGATCTGCCAATGGGGTTCGTGGAGTTCGTGACCATCGGTGAGGAATAGCGAATTGTACCATCGATCAAGGCTATCGATTTTCACCCAACACATCAAAGTGAGAGATCGATACTCACCGGGAACCTGCAAACGGATGCGGCTTCCCATGGGGCGAAAATCTAGGCCACCACCGATTCGCCCCCAGCGATCGGTCGTCCGGTTCGCGCGGACGATCGTTCCAGTGACTCCCCGAGCCGATGCGTCGATCAACTCGCGATCACCTTGATCCGACGGATCCATTGGATAATAGACAAGAAGCCGGTCATCCTTTCGCAGCAACTGACTAGTCGCGCTCCAGTTCCGCAGGCGATCTGCATTTCGTTCGGCCAGTATTTGCTCAAAGCTCCCCACACTGCCGAGGGTCTTACCATCCAGCGAGACACCCTGCTTTTCGCGCCGCGTCTGAAGATTCCATCGCAAAGACTCTCCCTGCCCCAGTTTCCTGTGCGTAAGTGCGTCGGGGCACCAATCGATCTCCCCGTCCATGGCATAAATATCGGCAAATTCAGAAGTCACTTCGAAGGCGAACTCTGCTCCTTGATTGATAGATTCCCCCGATGCCAGCCGAACGCGAAACCCGTGAGCGAGTTCCGGCACATGCGCTCGAATCTTTCCCCGTGTGACCGACACTTCCATCGAGGAAATCACTTCGAAATCGGTCTCGCCCTCCATCAGCAAGACAACGCCGCTGAAAAGCTCCAATTGCGCAACGCCCGATGCGAGAAGGAGCTTCCCTGTCGGGACCAAGTCGCCTTTCCCCAAGTCGCGTCGATTTTCCCAGATCGCATCGAATTCCGCAGAGATCACTCCGAAACCGGTCGCGGCAGGTTCTGATCTCTGCGCTCGGAAATCTTTCGCATCCTGGGTGGTCTTCCAGACCAAAACTCCCAGGGCAAGAAACAGCACCCCCAACACACTGATCAAGAGCGTATCCAACTTCCCCACGCGATGGGACACGCCGCCGACGGAGTCTTTTTTCCCCAAGGCGGATTCCGCCTCTATCTGAAGTCCAGTATGGAGTTTCTGCCGATCATAGTAGACCTGCCGCGCTTCCTCATTCACATGCAACTCTGCTTCGAGACGCAAAAAATCCGCTTCCGAAATGTCATCATCGACGAGCGAGTCGATCAGCTCACGTAGCTCCTCCACGGTCATGCGTCCACCTCCCTCGCCCGGAGATTGGCTTCGATACAGCCCTGCAGCACATTGCGAATGCGATGGAGTGTGACCTTGATCCCACCGACGCTCCGCCCAGTCTTTACGGCATACGCCTGGAGAGGCAGTCGTTCATAGTAGCGATGCAGGATGAGGTCGCGGTCGACGGGCTTGAGTTTTTCGAGGCAATCCTTCAAGGCGCTTTGTCGATTCTCCAAATCGCCGGAGTCCTCCGCCAGTTCCTCCGCAAAAACCTCCTCCAGTTCGCTGCTGAAGATAAGGCGGGCGTCCCGTGCCTGACGTTTCCGGTAGTTCAGGACTTCATATCGAGCGATCGCAAAAGCCCATGCTTTAAAATTTGTCCCCAGCGCAAATTCCTCCCGCTTTTTCCACAGCGTCGTATTCGCCCACTGGGTCACGTCCGCCGCCGCGAAATCACCGGGCAGCAGAGACTGCACATAGTGACGCAGTGGTAGCTGATGCTCCGTCAGCAGGGCCACCATGCGACTGTCCGTTTCGTCTCGGTTCATGTTATTTTCTCTCACAAATGCCGCCAAATGGGAAAGGTTAACCACTTTTTTGGGAAAATCACCTTCCCGACCCGGGAGTCTGTCGGACGTAGAGTCCGACGGTCGGAGTGCTGTCCGACTTTTCTCCCCCCTGTCCCATCCGAAAAGTGTCTCTTTGGCATCGTTGAAGAAGGTATGATCCACTTATCTCCTCCTCCGCAACATTTCCTGCGTATCTCATCACTGGACGCCAGCCCGGTTTGGCCCGATGGGTTTTGGATTTCCTGATTTCCTTCTTTTCTCATGTCAGACTCCGAAACCTCTAGCAAAAAACTCTGGGATCGAACCGCTTGGACGGACGCCCGGTTTTTCCTAAAATATCTACGGCCCCAGGCAAATGTCTTTGTTCCAGCCCTGCTTGCCCTCGCGATCACCGGGGGGCTGACACTGATTTTCATCAACCTTCTCGGTAAATTGCTCGGGACAGCCCTCGGCGGTACCGTGAGCGGGGCGGAACTCCTCGCGGATGCGAATCGCACCACGGTCATCCTGATTTCTCTAGTGGCGGGTCAGGCGTTCATTGCCTTTTGGCGCATTCTCCTCTTTGCCAAAGCCTCGGAGCGAGCCCTCGCCTCCGTCCGACGAGATACCTTCAGTCGCATTATTCGACTACCGATGAGCACCCTCAACGAGCGCCGTGTCGGTGAACTCGCTTCCCGGATCGCAAATGATGTCGAAGCGATGCGGGAAACGCTCGTTTCCACCATTCCCATGCTGATCCGTCATTCGGTGATGCTAAGCGGCAGCCTGGTCTTTATTTTCCTCAAATCGGTCAAACTCTCCCTTTTCATGATCAGCACCATTCCCGTGGTACTGGTGCTGATTGCCATTTTTGGATCCCGCATTCGCAAGCTGACCCGCAAGGCGCAAGATGAGCTGGCCCGCTCTCAGGTCGTCGTCGACGAAAGCCTCCAAAGCATCGTCAGCGTAAAAGCGTTCCGCAACGAAACGCACGAGATCGCCCGCTACAGCACCCAACTCGGGGAGTTTCTCCGCACCGCGATCCATGCCGCGCTACCGAGAGCCTCGTTTATCGCCTTTATTATTTTCTGTTTTTCGGTCGCATTGACCCTCGTGATCTGGTTTGCGATCAAGATGGTGAGCAATGGGGAAATCGATGCCGCCCAACTCGCCCAATTTGGAGCGTTCAGTGGCCTCGTGGCGGCGTCCTTTGCCCAATTCCCTGAATTGATGGCCCAGCTTCAGCGCGCCCTCGGCGCTACCGAGCGCGTCCGCGAGATACTACAGGAAGAGATCGAACCTGAAGACGCCGATGCACCCCGGCCCCGATTTCAAGGAGCGATCGAGATGCGTGGGATCGGCTTTGCTTATCCGACGCGACCCGATGCGACCGTTTTGCATAATTTTACGCTCGAGGCCAAATCGGGCCAACGCATCGCCCTCGTCGGCCCCAGTGGTTCCGGCAAGTCCACCGCCATCTCCCTACTCTATCGATTTTATGAACCGACCACAGGAGAAATCCTTATCGATGGCAACCCCATTCGGGACATGTCCCTAACGACTCTGCGGCACAATTTGGCGCTCGTGCCGCAAGAGGTGTTGCTCTTCGGCGGCTCCATCGGGGAAAACATCGCCTATGGAAGGCCCGGCGCATCCCAAGAGGAAATTGAACAAGCCGCCCGTCTTGCCAATGCGGCGCTGTTTATCGAGAAGCTGCCCGAAGGATACAACACTCTTGTCGGTGAACGAGGTGCCCAGCTCTCCGGTGGACAGCGCCAGCGCATCGCGATCGCTCGTGCCATTCTCGCCGATCCGGCCATTCTCATTCTCGACGAAGCGACGAGCAGCCTCGACGCGGAAAGCGAGCGGCTCGTTCAGGACGCCCTCGACCTTCTCATGGAAAATCGCACCTCCATCATCATCGCTCACCGTCTCTCCACCGTCCGGCGATGCGACCAGATCTTAGTGATGTCAGGAGGTGCCATCGTCGAACGCGGAACCCACGAGGAACTCGTAGAAAATGAAAAAAGCCTCTACGCGACCCTCGCCAAACTGCAGTTGGAGTAGATGGCGAATCTCCGCTCACAGTCAGTTCGTCACCGCTCAAAACGTACGCCCAAAATGATTTCCAGAGTGAAAATTCGGGTCAAACCCAAGCCGTAACACACCTATCTCGTCGGGTCCTCGGGTCGAACTGGGACCTGGCAGATTTTCTGATCTATCCAGCGCAACCAGTTCCTACGTCCGAGTCACGCTACCAGCAATTACGTAGAATTACGCATTCCCCATACAAAGTATCCGACTTAGCCTATGGGGGTAGACTGTTGAAGCAATCTCCGATGAGTTACTACGAAATACTTGATTACTTACCAATGCGCAGCAAAGACACGGAGTTTTCCTCTGTGTCGATGGGCCGACAGCTTCAAGAAGCAAGAAACCCATCGGTTGCAATGACAATTTTTGATCGTTTTTTGCGAAACCCATCGCTTGCAACCCTCCCCTCGCAACGAGCATTCATCGGGCGTTCTTTAACAACTGCCTAATCCTCACGTAGGGGAATCCAATGACTATTGCTTCCAGTGAATCCGAAGGAATACCGCACAACGCAAAACCTGCGGTGCCTGGAGTTCCGATCGATGGACAGACAGGAGAGACGATTGATCGAATCAATACACTGAGCGCTCGACAGAAAGAAGTTTTCTACTGGATTTGCGAAGGGAAACGAGATCGAGAAATCGCGATCATTTTGGGAATTAGCTACCGAACCGTCTCCGTTCACGTCCATGCGATTCTCAAAAAGCTCGGCGCAGAGAATCGAACCTGTGCCGCAATGATGGCTGCACGAGTTGACCAGGCACTCTCCCCGACAAAATCACAGCATCCGTAAGGCTCGTAGCGTCGAACGGTAGTGGTGGCACGTAGCCAGAAACGTTTCGGGTACCGGCGGACGGAGAGGAGCTTGGATTTGGAGAGTTGGCGCATAGGGAGAATCGTTCCACCTGTATCCTACAAAAGGGGTGGGACATCCTGAGTCTCCCTGTTTTTTTGCGCGCGAACGCCTGGATCGACCACGACAAGACCAGGGTCGGCTACGAGATCCCTTTCAATCGCCACTTCTACGTTTTCCAGCCGCCGCGCCCGCTGGCCGAGATCGACGCCGAGTTCATCCGAGAGGGGCTGGGCATCGCCTTGCTCGACGGGAACCTGAACACCGCCACCGAATGACCGAATCGCTGGAGGCCATCTATCATTGCACCAAACAATAAAATAGGTGGCGGAGAGGGAAGGAATCGAACCAACTCCGGTAAGGATCACTCACCGACAACGGTTTTGAAGACCGCGGAGCCCACCAAGTGCCCATCTCTCTCCTCTGATCCTGAATTGTTTCGCATTTTTCAATCCGAGTCAATTCTTTCGACAACAGCGACGAAAATCAGGATCGCCT
>JAGPCC010000066.1 GCA_018058245.1 Verrucomicrobiales bacterium | reverse complement strand
GAATATCGAAAGACAGCCTGTGCCTCGGCCAGCCCAAAAGCGTCCATCTTGTCAGCGACGCAGATCCCGATCACTTGAGCCGAGCTGGCGAGACAGGCGGAGCCAAACCTGAAACTAAGCCACGAAGTGGCGTATGAATGGAACGAACACAACCTTAACTGTAAAAACCATATTAATTGCCTTTTAATATAATTGTAGTAATTTGAACGAACTTCAACTCTTCTCGTGAAACCAGACTTCATCCTCTTCACCATCATAGCCGTGTTGCTGTTCGCGGCTCTGCAATATTTCTGGTGGCGGAGATGTTTCGGCCTAGTGCATCGTCTCGCGTGGATGGGACTTTTTCTTGTCCTTCCGTTGGGTTGGTGGATGGCAAAACACGCGGAAAATCGCGAACGACGATATCTGATGGACCCGCTGACGGGTTTTGCTCCCACCTATGCAGAGGGAATGGCGCGCATGGGACATACGGAAATCACTTCAGAGACCGATGCGGAAGATCCTCAGTATTTGGAACTGATCAATGTCCAGAAATCCTGGCTCAAGGCCAATCCGAAGGCAGCCTCCATCTACACCTACCGGCTCAATCCCGACTTTTCATACGAATTTAAAAAGGGGGAACCCGTGCATTTTGTTGTATGCTGCGAAGTCGATTACGACAAAAACGGAGTCTATGAAGGAGACGACGAAAGTCGCGTGGAAAATGGCGAGCCATTTGAAGACACGGACAATGAGATGCTTCAGGTATTCCTGGGGAAAGCAAGTTTCGGCGGTATTCCCTCCGCAGACCGATGGGGAACCTGGATAACCGCCTACGCCCCGATTTTCGGGCCGGACGGTAAGGTTGAAGCTGCAGTCGGGGTGGATTTTGATGCCGCCACCTGGGTGGAATCGCTCCAGCGGGCCCGAGCAACCGTGTTGGTCTATGCCGGGCTGATCGTGCTCGCACTCGCTGGAGGTGCCTCAGTCGCTTCCAATCAGATCATCATTCAGGAAAACCTCCGGGAACGCGAAATTGCTGAATTGACGCGGATTGCCAAAGAGAAATTCAAGACCCTCGTCAACTCGATTGAAGGAGTGGTCTATGAATGGGACCCTGCTCAAAACCGGTTCATCTACACGAGCGATCAGACCGAGCGCATCCTCGGAGTCCAGGCAAAGCAATGGCTGGAGGCGACAGGATGCTGGGAAGAACATCTCCATCCGGATGATAGTGAGGTTGCCATCGCCCGGCGTAAGGAACTGGCGAATTCAGAAGGTTCTTACTACTTCGAATACCGAATTCTCGACGACAGCGGCCAGGTGAAATGGATCCGTGAGATCGGGAATCCCGCCCACGATAAAAACGGGGAAATCACTCTCCTGCGGGGCGTTCTTCATGACATTACCGAACAAAAGGAGTCCGCTTCTGAATTGGAGAAAACGCACCGTCAACTTGTCGACACTTCGCGCCGCGCCGGGATGGCCGAGGTTGCAACGGGTGTTCTGCACAATGTCGGTAATGTCCTGAACAGCGTCAATGTCGCCAGTACCCTAATTCACCAGCGACTCAACAACAGCCGATTGGGAACTCTCGGCCAACTCTCGGATCTGCTGAAGTCTCAGGGCGAAAATCTCCCTGTCTTTTTCGACACGGATCCTCGGGGCAAAATGATTCCAGGTTACCTCAACGATCTCAGCCGCCACCTTGCCCTGGAGCAAACCGAAGTACTTTTGGAAGTCGATAAATTGGTCAAAAACATTGAACACATCAAGAACATCGTCGATCTCCAGCAAGGATATGCCCGCACCGGTGGTTCGATGGAGCCCGTCAATATTGTCGATTTGATCGAGGACTCTCTCGGCATCAACTCCGCGTCTCTCACCCGACACCGCATTCGTCTGGTAAAGCAGGTGGAAGAATCACTTCCGCTCGTATTCGCTGACCGGAACAAAGTCCTTCAGATCCTTGTAAATCTGATTCGCAATGCCAAGCACGCCGTCGACGACGCCGACTCCAACCGCAGAGATCTCGGCATCGCCGTGCAGCGGTCCGGCGACCGGGTCCGCATCAACGTCGCCGACACGGGTACGGGAATCGCGCCGGAGAACATGTGCCGACTTTTCTCTCACGGATTCACGACGCGGAAGGACGGGCACGGTTTCGGCCTGCACAGCAGCGAAGCCGCCGCTAGAGAAATGGGGGGAACCCTCACCGCACACAGCGACGGCCCCGGATTTGGTGCCGTCTTTACTCTCGAACTGGGAGTGTTTCAGAGTGAATCCCCTCAGTCATCGCCCCGTACCACCGTTCAACCCGCCGCGGAACATGCAGCCGCTTGACTCCCGAATCCTCGTCATCGACGACAACCCTGCGATTCACGAGGATTTTGACAAAATCCTCGCACCTCGCAATGACCAAGCCACCGATGCTCTTGCCGAGGCCGAAGCACTGCTTTTCGGGAGCCCCATTTCCAGCGCCTTTCCGGCTCCCGCAGCACCCTCCGCGAACGAACAAGGCTACGAACTGAGCCATGCCCTCCAGGGGCAGGAAGGGTTCGCGATGGCGGAAGCAGCCATCGCAGCGGGACGCCCCTATTCCGTGGCATTTATCGACATGCGGATGCCCCCCGGCTGGGATGGGCTGGAAACAGCGGAACGAATCGTCAAGGCGGACCCCTCCATCCAGATTGTCATCTGCACCGCTTACTCCGACTATTCCTGGGACGAAATACGCAAACGTCTCGGAGTTCCCGATGGACTGTTGATTCTCAAAAAACCCTTCGACGTTGTGGAAGTGCTACAAATCGCCCACAACCTGACCCGCAAATGGCAACTCAGTAATGAGGTCAAAAACACCATGGCCGAACTGGATCGTCGCGTCCAGGAGCGCACCGGCGAATTGGGTGCCAGCCGGGAACGTCTCGCCGCCATGTTTCGATCTGCACCCATGGCCCAGCTCATCATCGACCATCGGGGCCCTGACGGTCTTGAGGTCAATGAAGCGCTCTGTCAACTGACTGGCTGCGAACTCGAGATCTGGCAGCACAGGGCATCCGCCATCGAGGCAATCAAAGGCACCGGCCTCGGAGCGATCCTGAGCCAGTCCCACCCCATCACTGAAGTGGAAGCCGTGATTCGGAATCGATCCGGTCAGGAGAAAAATGTGATTCTTTCCTCGGTCGTTCTTACATTGGCAGAGTCCCCCGCCCTCCTGCTCATGATTCAGGATTGCACGGAAAGACGGCGCCTCGAGTCGGATCTGCGTCAGTTGCAGAAAATGGAAGCCGTTGGACAGCTCGCAGCCGGGGTGGCGCACGACTTTAACAATTTACTCACCGTCATTACCGGCAATGCCCACATGGCTCGCGACGCCCGTGGGAAAAACGGAGACTATGAGGTTCTCCTTCTCGACGAGATCATCCAGTCTGCCACTCGCGCTGGCGATCTCACCAGACAGCTTCTCGCCTTCACTCGCCACCAGGTTTTCCAACCCCGGCAGACCGATCTGAATAGCATCGTCGAAAATCAGCTCTCCCTCCTCACCCGTCTCCTCGGCGAGCACATCGAGATTCTCTGGCAACCCGGCGTAGGCTTGGGAGCAGTGTCCGTCGACATTGCCAGCCTGGAACAAGTGATCCTCAATCTCGCCATCAACGCCCGCGATGCCATGCCTGGCGGAGGTCAGCTCACCCTTACCACCTCATCCTTGCATTTCGAAGACGAGCAACAATCCTCCTCGTGGGGAGTTGCCCCGGGTGCCTACGTCATGCTGGTATGTGCTGACACGGGTCATGGCATGAGCACGGAAGTGGCCGACCGCGCTTTTGAACCCTTTTTCACTACCAAGGAGACGGGCAAAGGTACCGGCCTCGGTCTGGCCTCCACCTATGGCATCATTACCCGCCATCGTGGAAGTATTTCGATTGAACCCCATCGGGAGTCAGGCACCGCACTGCGTTTCCTCCTGCCGGTCGACCAGAGCGATCCCATCCCACACGAAATTCCACGAGCACCCGTTTCCACACGGGGAAATGAGTCTCCATGCGCACATGGGAGCCTACGGATCCTCCTCGTGGAAGATGAACCTTCTGTTCGTCGCATCGGCATCCGCCTACTCCAATCTCTCGGGCATCAGGTGATCGAGGCAATCGACGGACACAGCGGACTCGCGAAATGGCGCGAATGCCGGAACGAAATCGATCTCGTAGTCTCCGACATGGTCATGCCGGGAGGTATGAGCGGGCTGCAACTTGCCAAAACACTCCAACTGGAATCGCCCCAGCTCCCCATCATTCTTGCCAGCGGTTATTCCGCCGAAATGCTGCGTGAGGACAATTTTATTCCCGGCCCCTATCGTTCGTTTCTTCCAAAGCCGTATGATCGCGCCGGTCTTGAGGCCAGGATCAAAGAGTTCTCCATCAGCCGAAGTTTCTCGACGGAATCCGAAGTTACCCTGCCGGGATGAGGCGATCCTCTCAGTCGGTCTTCTCAATGATCGCATCCGAAATATTTCCGTCCCCAAAAAGCTCGATCACTTTCGCCGATTTTCCGTCCTCCGATACGAGGATGCTGTATTTGCTGTCGTTGGGACGTGACTCCCACCATAGCTGAAACTCCCGTGGTTTTTCCGTTGGCTTGTAGGTTCTCGCGATCGCCTGATTTTTGGTGCCGAGCCACAGTGCTTTCCCCTCCTCTTGAAACGAAAAGTAATAGAGTGCCTGGTCAGATCCCCTGGTAAACCCTACCGTCTTCCCGACAAGAAAATCAGGTGCATCGACTTTGGACGGCCCCGACCTTACAGTCTCGGCTTGTTTTTCCAGTTGGACGATCTCCTCCTCCAGGCTTTTAATTTTCGTCTGAATCACGTTCGCTTCCTCCAGTTTTCCCGCGCTGAGCGTTGTCTTCAGCTCCGTCTGGAATGATTCGATGTAGCGACGATTGAGAGACACGAGACCTTTGCTCCTATCCTCCTGATACTTTCCAATAGGTTCTTTCCATATTTCAATGTTCATTCTATAAACCTCGTTCTGAAGACTTGCCAAACGCCCTCGAATCCTGCATGATGAAAATCAGAAAACCAACCAACGGTCCGTTTCGCTCTGCGCGCGTGTCCTCTGAGGACCTCGGTGCGGCAGGTCCGCACGCCGGGATCAGTAAGGGGGGCATCTGGAGTCCCTACCTTGATCGAGAAAATCATGAAAACGTATCTACTTCTTGCGGAAGCAGCCGATAGGATGTCACTCCCGGAGAGTCTGCTTGGCTTTTTTCAGGAATTCAGAACATATCCGATTAGTCATTGATCGCCTTCCTACCAGGAACTTTACATCTATCCGATTCCAGGTTGCTCAGATCCCGTGTTCCCTGCCTTCCAAGAAATTCCAAGGCGAACCGTCGGAGATGGCGACGCCAAGGAAGCCGTCTGAATAGAGATCACCGCAGCAAGCTGCGGGGTATTCTCCTAGGCGCAGATCGAAGGATCGATCCGCGAAGAGATCCTAATCGTAATCCTAATCGCGGCGAGCTGCGGGGAAGGTGAACCGCAGAGATTCCATCCTTTCAACGACAGCGACAAGAATCTGGATCGCTTCGTCTATCTCTTGCTCTGTCGTGAAGAGGGACAGACTGAGGCGGAGGCTGCTGAAGGCCCGTTCATCACTATACCCCATCGCTTTCTGGACATGGCTCGGATTTCCCTTCCCTGTCATGCAGGCACTGCCTGCGGAGCACTGGAGTCCTCTCTCGTCCAGGAGGGGGAGCAGGTTGGACGCGGTCAGACCACCAAAGGAAAGGTGCGCGATATTTCCGGTGCGATGCTCACGGGATCCGTTGACCTGAACCCTCTTCAGTCTCTCACACAACCCTCTTTCGAAGCGATCACGGAGGCGAGTGACCCGGTCGATCCCTCCATTTTCCAATTCCGATTTCATGATCTCGGCAGCGGCCCCCAGAGCAACAATATACGGAACGTTCTCCGTCCCGCTGCGGCGACCAGACTCCTGTCCTCCCCCACGAATCATCGGTTCGAGGGGAGCTCCTTTTCGAATAAAGAGAGCACCCACTCCTTTCGGTGCGTGGAACTTGTGGCCACTGATCGAGAGATAATCTACCGGCACTACATCGACTCGAAGAGGAATCTTCCCAACGGCCTGAATCGCATCGGTGTGGACGAACCACCCCGCTGCTTTGGCGATGGCACATACTTCGGGAAGCGGCTGGATCACTCCGGTCTCATTGTTCGCCCACATCACGGAAGCAAAACCGGGACGATCACTCTTCACGGCGGATCGAAACGCATCGAGATCGAGTCGCCCATCGGCATGAACGCCGACTGTTTCCACATCAAATCCAACCGCTGCCATCGCTTCGACAGGCCGCAGGACGGCGCTGTGCTCGATCTCGCTGACGAGGACTTTCGATCGTTCCCGACCGATCTCACGGGCGAGCGACTTGATCACGGTACTGTTCGATTCGGTCCCGCACCCGGTGAAAACAATCTCCTCGGGCAACGCCCCGATGAGTGAAGCGATCTGATCCCTCGCATTCTCCACGGCCTTCTTTACCTCACGACCGGCGCGATATCCGCTGGAAGGATTGTGCCAGGCGTCGGTCAAAAAGGGCATCATCGCCTCAATGACGCGGGGATGCACTTGGGTAGTGGCATTGGAATCGAGATAAATGGCCATGCCTTCAGTTCGGTGTAGGGGAATTCGGGTGAGGCCCTGCGGGGACACGAGCAAAGAGATCCAACGCTTTCTCCGACAAGGCAAGGGCGCACTGCCGGACCGTGTCAGGACGATGATCCCGCAGTCCTTCGATTGCGGAGGGAGATTGAAAATGCCCGCTCCCCGCTACGGAGTATCGGCGATCATAGTGTTCCTTGAGGAGTCGGGTCGCGAGGGCTTCCCACTCACCCCGTTCGCTCATCCCCTTCCACTCCTCCAAGGTGCGTCTCGCCTGAAATTCTTTGAGGCGATCGATCGTCCGAGAAACTCGTGCGGAATCGCCGAGCCATTCTTGGTAGTCCGCTGTCAGATAGGCCGCTCTCGCCTCGAGCGGAGAGACGATCTCAATCACAGGCGAAAGTTTCATTTTTTGCCAGAGCGGGTTCGGAAGATTGAGTCGACCGATCTTGGCGCTTTCCGCTTCGATCCAGACCGGACGCATTGGATCAAATCGAGCTAAAAAATCATAAATGACCGATTCGAACCGTTTTTGGGCTGGCTGAGGCGCTACCGGATCACCGCCGAAGACGGATCCTTTGTGCGAGGCGATCCCTTCGAGGTCGAGCACCTGGTGGCCCGTATTTTCCAGCTCTTTTAATAGGAGCGTCTTGCCGGAGCCAGTGAATCCATTCAGGACCACAAACGAAAGCTCGGTTGCTTTTGCGGTGATCGTCTCGATGACATGACTCCGGTACCCACGATATCCGTTCTCAACGACGGTAGTAGCCCAGCCGATCTCGCTCAGGATCATCGCGATGCTCCCAGACCGCTGTCCTCCACGCCAGCAATAAACGAGGGGGCGGTAGTCCTTCCCTTTTCCTGCGAAATGAGTTTCCAGATGGTGGGCGATGTTTTTCGAGACAAGAGCCGCACCCACTTTTCGAGCGATAAAATTCGATTCCTGTTTGAAAATCGTTCCAACGTGCGCTCGTTCAATGTCACTGAGAACGGGGAGGTTCACCGCACCGCTCATGTGATCTTCAGAAAATTCGAGGGGCGAACGGACGTCGATCACCTCATCAAAATGAAGAGTTTCGGACAGTGAGAGCTGGACTCGTTCGATATTTCGGCTCATGGAGCGCTGGGAGACATTACCGTGGCAAAGACAGAGTGGTGCAACTTACTTCCTCTTTCGCCAGGAAATGACTCCCGAACTCGAATTTCTCGACAGAATTGCCGATTTTTGTCACAAAACGACTTTCGAATCGTACTTTTTAAAGGCGAAAGTCGAAGATCATCGGTCAGTCGTCGCAAAAGCAAAATGAAAAAGCCAATTGTATCTCTGACATTGGCAGTCATGATCCTCTCTGGAGCTCTCCGTCTCATCTGATCAGTCTACATTTTCGTAACTGATATTTTCCAAAACCATCCAAGCCTCTTTGCTTCGGCATTGAGACTCCTTTGTTTTCTGCGGGAACTCCGCAAAAAACACTCACGGGAGGGTGGAATTGGGGATTGGCGGAATCACAAGGACTGTGTTTAGTTTTCAAACGTAATGGGCGATACCGACAGACCGGCACAGCGCGGGCGGACATCGAAGGGTGATCTGCCGCTGCCGCCACGCCTGGAGCAAAAACTGGAGCAATTCCGCGAGCGACTCTGGTCGGTCAAAATCGCGGAAGGCGCACTCGCTGGTCTCGTCGGTCTGGGCGTTTCCTTTTTCCTCGTTTTCATCTTGGATCGCGTTCTGGATACGCCCACGTCGCTGCGGGCGTCGATTTTGATTCTCGGTTTTGCGGTGCCTGCGCTGGGACTGCCCTTGCTGTGGCATCGCTGGGTGTGGCAGCAACGCACTCTTGAGGAAGCCGCCCGATTCCTCCGTCGGCGATATCCCCGCCTCGGCGACGAGCTGCTCGGGGTCATCGAACTCGCTCACCATTCTACGGGCAGCAGCCGTGTCCTCGTCGATGCCGCAATGCGCCAGGTAGACGACCGGGTCGAGCGGGAGGACTTCCGCGAAGCGGTCCCGGCCCCCCTCTATCGCCGATGGCTGAGCGCGGCCCTCATTCTCCTGTCCCTTGCGGGAATCCTTTTTGTATTTGTATCAGGAGCGACGCAGAACTCGCTTGCTCGCTGGATCTCCCCCTGGAAGAAGATCGAGCGATACACTTTTGCCCGATTAGAGGCGGCCCCAGACAAGCTGGTAGTTCCTTTCGCAGAGCCTTTCGATCTGTCCCCGAAACTCGCAGAATCTACCGAATGGACTCCCGAACGCGCCACCGTGAAACTCCCGGGAAATACGAAATTGTCCTCTCCGCAGGAATCTGGTCGCTACGGTTTCACGATCCCGCCACAAAAGGAGCAAGGAACGCTCTCCCTTCGTGTCGGTGATGCTACAAAAAAGGTCTCCGTCGAGCCGCTCCCACGTCCAGAACTCACCTCGGTCGAGGCGATCCTGAGACTACCGGATTATCTCCGATACGAAAAAGACGCAGTCGTGCCGGTGCGAGGTGGTAGCCTCTCCGTCGTCGAGGGAGCTACGACGACGATCTTTGCTACCACCTCCCGAGATTTATCGGAGGCGGTCGCAGACGGCGAACCCGCAAAGATCACGGGGGCTAGCTTCCGCACGACTCCGTTTCCGGTTTCAGATGAAATGACGCGTCAATTCAACTGGCGAGACATTTATGGGCTCGAGGCAAAATCTCCGCTCACACTCCAGATCACTCCCGTCAAAGATGCTGCGCCAGACATTTTTGCGAGCCAGATCGAAAATCGGAAGATCGTTCTCGAGGAGGAATTGATCAGCTTCCAGCTCTCCGCCAAAGACGATTTCGGAGTCCGTGAGATCGGTCTCGAATGGCGAAGTGTGAGCAGTGATACCGACGGTGCCTCCACTCTCCTCGGGGAAAAACCCGTTTCGGCGGGATCTCCGGAGCGACGGGACATCGAGACGGTAGGAACTTTTTCGGCGAAACGGGAAGGCGTCGCTCCCCAATGGTTGCAGATCCGTGCTTTTACCAATGACTTCCTCCCGAATCGAGAGCGTTCCTACTCTCCTGCCTTTCTTGTGCAAATCATGAACCCTCAGGACCATGCAAAATGGCTCACCGATCAGTTCAGCCGATGGTTTCGCGGTGCCAGAGAAAGCTATGAACGCGAGCAGCAACTGCACGAAAACAACCTCGCGCTCCGCGCGCTGAGCGCAGAAGAGCTCGATCAACCGGACAGCAGACGCCGCCTCCAAGATCAGGCCTCGGCCGAGACCAGTAATGCTCGCAGACTCGAAGCGGTGACGCAGGGTGGTCGTGAACTCGTCGGCGAGGCAACAAAAAATGATGAATTTGACGCGGAAAAATTGGAGTCCTGGGCCGAAATGGTGAAAGCGCTCGATGAAATCGCCAAAAATCGGATGCCTCCCGTGGCCGATTTGTTGGAAAAAGCATCCAGCGCCCCCGGTGGTGCCGCCTCAGCGACCTCAAAAGATTCGACTCTACCAAAAAACACGCCGGATGACCAAACTCCTGCGCCCATTGGTCAGGAGCCTACAACTCCAATAGCAAATTCGGAAAAGTCTCCCGGCCCCGAAAAGAAGGCTCCGGACTCGGAGAAAAAATCGGCCCAATCCCCTCCCTCTTCCCCTCCCTCTAGTGGTCTCCCGCAAACCACTCTGGCATCGTCCGCAGAGGAGAACCCGGAAGCATCGCCGGCCCAGAAAACCTTGGATCGTGCCATCAAGGAACAAAAAAACCTACTCGCTGACTTTGCCAAAATCACCGAAGAGTTGCAACAAATCCTCTCTAGCCTGGAAGCGAGTACCTTTGTAAAACGCCTCAAAGCGGCCTCCCGCCAGCAGACCGAAATCGCAAGCAATCTCAGCCGGACTCTGGAAAACAGCTTTGGCACCCCGCGCCATCGTCTGGAGCGATCCATCCGCGACCTCGCAGCGGAGACGGTCAAACGAGAAGACGAACAAAGCCGCTTCGTTTACAATATTCAAACCGACCTGGATGCTTACTATCAGCGCAAACAGGATGTCATTTACAAAAACGTGCTCGAACAAATGAAAGCGGGTGCCGTAGTCCCGGGGCTCAAGGGAATCGGTCAGGAATCCCTCGTCAATTTGAACGGACGTTCCATCGCCGCTGCGGAGTTTTGGGCCGACACGCTCGACCGCTGGGCCGAAGAACTCGTCGCAGCAGCCTCGAAGGAGGAGTCTGGCGAACAAAAGGGCGAAATGAAAAACCTCCCCCCCGAAATCGTTCTCTTGATCATGAAATCGCTGCAAGAAGAGATGCAATTGCGCGATGAAACACGCGAAATGGAATCGACGCGTCCCGTCTATGCCCCGGATGTCTATGCGTCGAAGGTACGCCCTCTCGAATTCACCCAAACCGAAATCCGCGAACGTGTCGATGAAGCGCTGACCTTGATCGGCGAGCTCCCAGATGCAGCCGAATTTGGAAAAGAGGTGCAGCTGCTCTCTCTCGTCTCGGATGTGATGCGCCAGTCCCACGCCATCCTAGCCCGCCCCGATACGGGAGCCGAGGTGATCGCAGCGCAGACCGAAGCGATCGAGCTGCTACTACAATCCAAGCGCCAGCAATCCGGAGGCGGCGATAGTGGAGGCAGCAACCAAGGTGGCGATTCCAGCTCTGGCGGCGGTGGGTCTGCCCTCAGCGACATTGGTCCCGGCGGTGCGCAGGCGCAGGAATCCGGAGCAGGATCGCGCGAGGTAGAGCAATCCACCGGCAAAGCAGGCCGCGAACTCCCCGAAGAATTCCGTCGAGGACTCGACACGTATTTTAATGAACTCGAATCGAACTAGCTCCCGCATGAGGCCATCGCCCTTTCTTTTGCTTCACCTCTACTCGCTTCTCCTTGCCGTGATCTTTCCGATTTCGGGGAACGTCGCCCAGGCGCAGAACGTCGACGTCCAGGCGCAGAACGTCGTCGTCCCACCACTCGATCCGTTCGCGGACCCGCAGGAGAAAGAACTCGAGTCGAAACCCGACACTACCCCGGAGAACTCTGCCCCCCTGAGCGAACAGATCTCCCAACACATCACAAAACTCGCCGAAGCGGAGCGGGACAAAAGGATCGGGTTCATGAAAGTGGTCATTGATGACATCGCTCGCCTCTGCGATCTCGACGCGCCTCAGCGGGAACGTCTCGAACTTGCAGCAAAGGGT
Organism: Verrucomicrobiales bacterium; assembly: GCA_018058245.1. Classification (GTDB taxonomy): domain Bacteria; phylum Verrucomicrobiota; class Verrucomicrobiia; order Verrucomicrobiales; family DEV007; genus Arctic95D-9. The sequence continues at coordinate 7,857 of JAGPCC010000066.1, read as the reverse complement.
GCCTCGGAACGGTCTATGAAAGAATGGCACGAAGCGGCTGAACGCTATTTTCGCACCCGTCTGGATGCCGCAGAAGGCGATGCCGCTAAGGAAATGCTCGAAGGCATGGGAGGGATGAATTTCGACGGAAACCGGTCAGAAGAGGAAGGCGAAGAACTCGACCTCTGGAAGGATTCCCTGAAGGATGTCCTCACTGCTGAACAAGTTTCCCGTTATGAAAACATCCTTGCACAGCGCCGCCTCGACCGAATCGAAGCCTTTGCCCGGATGTCACTTTCGACAATTGATGGGCACCTCCGCCTCACGCCAGATCAGCGAACAAAAATGGCCGAAATCGTCCATGCCTCTGCTGCAGCCTATCTCGACGATGTCCAGAGTTACTGGGGCGACTACTTCGAACGCAACATGCTGATGTCCCTCGCCAACGCCAGCGAAGAGGAAACCCTGCGATCCATCCTGAACGAGCAGCAATTTGATCGACTCCGCGAGGCAACGGCGAACTTCGATCACTTCTGGGATCAGAAGCGGCGACTCAAGCGGGCCAAGGAAAAAGCGGCTGTTCGGAAGCGATCCGGTGGAAGAGAATCCGAAGAAAAGGCGAGAGAAATCGACAGTCCAAAGGACGAAGTCAAAAAACCAGCGGAAGAATCGTGAAAAGTTCTGTCCACCGACGATTGCTGATCGTGATCGCGAGCTTCGCCGGGATTGTGCTGCCACTTTCGGCGCAGACTACCGCGATCCGACTCGGCGGTGAGATCCCTCCAGAAGTTGATACCGTCTACGAAAGAGGTCTCGCATTCCTTGCTCGCTCCCAGAGTGAAGATGGATCCTGGCGCAGCCGGTCCGAACACGGAATCACCGGGATTTGTCTGATGGCCTTCCTTGCTAGCGGCGAGGATCCGAACTTCGGCACCTACCGCCATGCAGTCAAAAAAGCGATTCGCTCCATCCTCGCCGGGCAGGAAAAGGACAGCGGTTTTTTCCCGAACAGTATGTATCACCACGGGTTTGCGATGCTCGCTCTCGCCGAGGCCTACGGAGCCGTCGACGAAGCGACTCTCTGGGACGGCTCCGAAAAAGCCGAGGACCGCGTCTCCATAGCGGAATCTCTCGAAAAAGCCATTCAACTGACCGTAAAATCGCAGGCGGCTAACAAATGGGGCGGATGGCGCTACGCGCCGAACTCGACCGATGCAGACACGTCCGTGACCGGCTCGATCCTGATGGGTCTGTTTGCTTGCCGGAACGCCGGTCTCGCCGTGCCAAAAGAAGTGCTAGAAACGGGTCTCACCTACATGCAGAGGAACACGGCGGCCTCTGGTTTTGTCGCCTACAGCGGCGGTCTCGGTGGTGGCGGCGAGTCGATGGCTCGATCCTCCGTCGCAACCCTCGTGTACGCCGTCGGGCAAAAGCGGGATTGGGAAGAATACACCGCCGCACTTCATCACATCAGTGAAGGCCTCGATCATCGGGAGAGCGCTCATCCCCATTATTTTTCCTACTACATGGCGCAAGCACTCTACCAAGGCAATCCAGACGGGTGGGATCGATGGAATCTCACCAATGCGTCCACTCTCGCCGAGCAACAGGCGGGAGACGGTAGCTTTTCGGGTAGCTACGGCGAGGCCTACGGAACAGCGATGTCGCTGCTCTCGCTCGCGCTGAACTATCGCTTCCTCCCGATCTACGAACGATTCTGACCTGATGCGCCCCCTGACCGAACCCTCTTTGCTGCGCTACCTGACCCTGTCTGGTCTGCTTGTGGCATTGCCTGTGGTACTGTTGCCAGAGGAAGGAAAAGCCCAGCTTCAACGTTTCTCTTCTTCGTCTGCCGCGACCGAGGAGGTGAATCCGATCCGCTCCCTTGCGAGGGACAAGGTCCTTCTCCAGTGGCGAAATGGCGATGAGTTAGAAGGAGAGCTCCTCGCAGGCAAGGAAACGCAAATTCGTTTTTCCAATCATTCGTTCGCAGGTCCCTTTGATCTCCGCGTCGGTCAGTTGTCTGGCATTCGCTTCCCCCGGGCTGCAAATCAATCGAAACCGTCGAACTCTTCCCTCTTTGAAATCACTCTTTCCAATGGGGACCAATTGAAGGGCACTCTGCTAGAGTTGAGCAAAGAATTTCTCCGCTTCCGATGCGATGCGATCCCTGAACCCGTCGTGATCAAACGGGTCTCACTCGTACGTCTCACGCGGATCGAAGAATCCAAGTTGATCGCACCTGGACTCGGCGAACTCACGCAATGGATCTCCCAAGGGAGAGACCGAAAAGCGTCGGACTGGTACACCGATCTCCGGGGCGAAATGGCTTCTCATCAGTGGTTGGGGAATCTCTTCCGCGAACTAGACCTCCCCACCCGCGTGGAAGTGAGCTTCCGCGTACAGTTTCCCAATGGTTCCCCGAACTTTGAGGTCGGATTGATGCGGGATCCTCATCTCGGCCCCATGTTGGAGACTTGGGAGAACACTCTTGTCCTGACCTACCTCTCCCGTTTTACCCCCGTTATGGAGCTGACGCCGGAAACAAAGGACGTGGATCTGCGACTTTTCTGGGATCAGGAGGCTGAGAATGTCACTGTTTGTGCCGCTTCCGGCGAAAAGTTGGCATCCCTCACAAAAACTCCTACGGGCGCGACGGCGACTCGAAAGAAACCTTCGGCGACATCTTTGAAACAAGGGTTTTCGATCCTCAATCACACGCCGGAGATTCGCCTGCTGTCACTTAACATTCGCGAATGGGACGGGAAACCAGTTCCGATATTGGATTTGGAAAAACCGCGTCTCCTTCTCCGCAACGAACCCGTGCGCTTTCAAGTCGAAGACGTTCTCCTACCAGCTGATTCGGACACTCTGCGCTTTCGTGGAGAGTCGGTTCCCCTCTCCGATCTCATCGAGTTGATCGTCCCGACCGCGAGGGAGGAGCTTTCGGATGAATCCGTCGCTGCGACAACCCGTGTCGCCTGGCACTCGGGCTCCACTCTCAGTGGGACACTTGTGACGGTAGGCCCCGGCGAACTAGCGATCTCCCCACCCTGGTCAAACGGTCCGGTTCGCACTTCTCTCGCCGGCGCTCGGGAGATCCGTTTCCCGGAAAAACCGGAACCTCTCGATTTTGCAACCGACACTCTCCGTAAGAACGGCACCAGCGGCACTGTGATCCGGGGAACGATGCGTCTCGCGGACGGGGGGAAAACTGGAGGTCTCATCGCGTGGCAACCATCCGGTGCGACTCGTGCGGTCCCCCTCTCACCCGAGGCAAACGTGATCATTAATCGAGGACCCTCCGGGGAGGTGGACACCTTGTCTCCTGGCACTCTCAGTCAGGCCCGACTTTACTTAGAGAACGACGAGATTCTCAGCGGCACTCTCGCCTCTATCACTCCTGACGAAGTGGAATTCGAAAGCCGTATCACCGGGAGAGTGAAACTACCGGCCTCCCAATTCCGCGCCCTTGATATCGGTACCGCGGGTCGGATTCTTCAAGGATTCGGCGACTCCGAATGGGAGAAAGTCGAACCAGTCGAGGGCGACGTCCTCCTGACCCCGACCCTCGTTACTTTGAAAAACGGTAGATTTGGAAATCCGTCTATCCTCCTCGGCGACCGGATTCATCTGGAAACGACTTGGAAGGATGGCAACGGCGCCATGACCGTCCGCCTCTTTGCCGCAGGACCAGACGATTCCGCCGCGTCTACAGACATCATCATTGCCTCCCAGGGAGATCGCCTTTTCATCGGAAAACTCAATGAGAACGGAGCTTTTTCCTTCACCGGAGATCAGATCCAAATCACAAAAAACAAAGCCTCGATCGACTTTTTTGTGCTTCCAGAATCGGTCGAAATCCATATCGACGGCAAGAACGCGCTCAGCGCTCCGATCCTTGCAGAGAACGTCTCGGGCAACGGAATTTACATCAAAATGGGGGGCGGCTGGCAGGGATGGAATCAGCAGGAAAGCACGATCGAAATCCGGGATTTCCAAATCGAAAACTCCCCAGGGAATATCCCCCGCCGCATCGTCGATCCCCGTGCAAAGAAACATCTCCTCACCATCCCCCGCACCATGCGGGAAGATCCGCCCAGCCATCTCCTCATCTCTCCCAACGGCGATCTGTTGCGAGGGAAAATCGTCAGTGCCGATCCTCAGGAGGTCTCCTTTCTCGCAGGGGAAATCAATCTCAAGCTCCCGACCACTCGCATCGCCACGATTGTAAAACTGACTCCCCCCCGCCCGCTCGAAAAGGCAGAGACATCCGAAAAATCGACCGACGCGGACCAGAAAGCCTCCCCTCCGAAGACCATCGATCCCTTCGCGGAGGAAAACTTTGCGGATTTGAAACAATACAATGCGACGATCTCTCACCGTCTGGTGCTGCGGGACGGAACTCGACTGGCACTCTCCGGGGACTCCGTCTCGGAGAACCGATTCGTGGGTACCTCAAGCCTCCTAGGGAAATGCACTCTTTCTCTTGAAAACATCCGCGAAATTCATTGCTCGCCTCCCCTCCCCGCCCACGAGGCACCTCCGCTCGACCTCGTCGTCTACACCGACTGGCAGACCGAATTTGCCCCCGACCCCGATATTCCAAAAGAAGACGGGGAAGCAGAATCGCCCTTGGCCGGGAAAAAGGCACCACTCTTCGAACTGAAACAACTCGACGACTCGACATTTAAACTGAGCGAGAACGTCGGAAAACGAATCATCGTGCTCGATTTTTGGGCGAGTTGGTGCGGACCGTGCGTCAAAGCAATGCCAGACGTCCAAGAAGTCGTCGGGGCATTCCCCGCAGACCTTGTCACCCTCTGCATGATCAATCAGGCGGAAACAACACCAATCATCACAGATTTTCTTGAGAAGAGGAAATGGAAAGACCTCCCCGTAGCACTCGATTTCGATATGAAAGTCAGCCAATCCTACGGCGTGGAAGGCATCCCGCACACAGTGGTGATTGATGCAAAAGGAAATATTGCCTGGGTCCATACAGGATATGACGCCGACTTGAAACGGGAACTTTTCGAAGCAATCGCCAGTTTGCTGAGACCACAACAATGAAAAATCTGACTGGACATGATTTTTTAAGTCTTTTACACTGAGTGGAAACACAAACTGAAGCCATGAGAACCTATCTACCGATTGCTGCCCTTCTGATCCTCAGCGGAACCGCGTCTATTTCCTCCCTCCAAGCTGGTGGGACAGGATACCCGACCTCCGTTCACCGAGGCAGCGCCTGCGCAAGCAGCAAGTTTCAGACTCCGCGCTACAACCAACTGCTACCCTATCGTCACTATGAAGATCGGCGGCGGTACAATGCCGCTCCTTGTTGCGGTGAAACGGTCTACACCGAGCCCTATCTCCTCAAGACCATCGTTGTCACGAAAAAACGCGAACCCCATTACACCTTCGACCGTTTCGGAAATCGTCGCTGCTCCAAGGTCGTCACGACCATTTACAAAGACCTCTACTCCGACGGCAGCTGCCGTGTGTGGTCTAGGCAGTCGTAGGAGGGAGATAGAGGCGACTTGGGGAGCTTTGAGCTTTGAGCTTTGAGCTTTGAGCTTTGAGCTTTGAATATCGGATGATCTGAACCCCTGAACCCCGAACCCCCGACGGAGGAAAGATACAGACCCGATGTGCGCTTTAAGCGGCCACTGAGACGCCTTCCTGATGTCTCTCGGGATAGGCTTCACCGGTGGATACTCCGTCGAGAGCGCGTAGACTCGATTCAATATTAAAAATGAGGGCCTCTAGAGCGTCCAAGTTTTCATCGAGGAGATCCAACTTCTCACAGACCTGATCTCCCAAAAGCTCGGCGCGACTCAGTATCACAACCTCCTCATGGGCGAGGGCGATTTCCTCGTGAGCGAGCATTTCGTTCTCCACGGCGATCGCTTCGTTCTCCAGAGCGAGCACGACTTCCCCCAGAGCAAGCACCAGATCGTCCTGAGCGAGCGCGACCTCGTCCTGAGCGAGAACGACCTCGTCCTGAGTGAGCACGACCTCGTCCTGAGTGAGCACGACTTCGTCCTGAGCGAGAACGTCCTCGTTCTCGATAACAATCTCGCTGCCTGGGATCTCGTTTTCTTCGAATGCCGATTCCGGTACCACAAGAGATTCGTCAATGAGCGCAAATTCCTCGCGGGCAATTGGCTCTTCGACGAGGTCCGCAGATGCGACCACTTCTTTCACGATCTCCGCCGCAAGCGACTCTAGTTCCGAGAAATCCGATTCATCGGACTCGGGAGCGAAGATGACAGGCTCCGTGCGACCGACTGGGGAGGAACGCATTAGCATGGCCAACCCAGCCGCCGCTTCCTGCAATTCGTCAAAATATCGATTTTCCTGCTCTGCCCGTTTATTGGGAATTGCGGTGCGATCAAAAGGCGGTTCGAGCCGATCCATCGTGACATCATTGATCCCCTCTGAGGCCGCAAGGTCCACGCCAGCAAGGAAAACGGCGGCAGTATCGGTCTCTGCGGGAGGTGCCACCGAGATCGTCTCATACGGAAACATCAGATCCACGGGCGGATGATGCAATGATTTCTCTCTGGAGCGATTCGCAAATCTCGCGTAGAGCATGATTGCCGCAAGGAAGGTCAGCGCGGCGATTAGGATGAGGTAGCCCCAGGTTGTCATGGTTATCCTAGATCATCAAGAGTTCCTAGATACTTTCAACTCCAAATTATCAAAATTTTTCAGATTCTTTCGATTCCCTCCCCTTGCTCATTGCCGTAGCAGGGACGTAATTGCCACTTCTGCCCCCCTTTCCTCTGCAATGAGTATCTATGATCGTGACTACATCCGCGAAGACCGCTCACCCCAGTCTGACTTCAGACCGGGAAGCTGGAGCGCTCTCGTCTGGCTGCTCGTCATCAACGGAGCCGTTTATTTAGGGAACAATCTCCTCTTCTATTCGCCAGATCGTGATCTCTTTGGCTTATCAATCCAGGCGCTGAAATCCTTTCGGATCTGGACTCCGATCACCTATCAGTTCGTCCATGCGACCCCTTGGCATCTTTTGGGAAACATGGTGGGTCTCTATTTTCTGGGAAAAATGCTGATGACGCTCACGAGCCCTAGGCAACTGGTGCGGATCTATCTGCTCGGGGGACTCGCCGGGGGAGCGCTCCAACTCGCTTGGAACGCAGCCTTCGGACCAGACGCGGTGATCATCGGTGCCTCGGCGTCCGTGCTCGCGATCGTCATCGCGGTGGCGACTCTCATCCCTTACCAGCGAATCACGATGCTTCTCTTTTTTGTGATCCCTGTGAGTCTGACGATGAAGCAGGTCGCGTTGGTCATCATCGGTTTTAATGTGGTCTCACTTCTGTTTGATTTTGGATCTAGCGCGGAAAACGGCATCGCCGTAATGGCCCACTTCGGAGGCATTTTCTTCGGCTGGTGTTACATACACTATCGTCTTCATCTCGAAAAGGCCTCTCCTTCCCGCGCCAGACCTAGCAAACCAGCCAAAAGTCGTTTCGGAATTCGTTTGATTCGTGATAGGGAGGAAGGAGACGCCGCAGAAGTCCGGGAGGCGGGAGGTCAAAAGAAGCCATTTGTCAGCAGCGACGTCGACGCGATCCTCGATAAGATCAACGAACAGGGCTTTCAGAGCCTCACCGAAGCGGAACGGGATACACTGAAACAGAGCAGCCGGAAGCTCTCTGACCGCATTGATCGAAATCCCTGAGATTCCCTCACTTACCCCACAGAAGAGTGCACGATTTGACGAAAGAGAAGCTCACCCCGGCCCGGTCCGCCCATTTCCGGCGTCTCCGTATTCTGGGACAGACCACAGGATGGATCGTTTTTTTCGTAGCGGTTTATCTTTCCGGACGCCTCGGAGTGGAAATGGCC
>JAGPCC010000311.1 GCA_018058245.1 Verrucomicrobiales bacterium | reverse complement strand
GCCTCCGGCCGACCGCTGGTCTTTGGCATCGTAGGCTTCGTATTGTCCTCGCGAGCCTGTTCTCCAGCTTATGCCGGAAAAGCCGCTCCCGGGATTTTTGCAAATCACCAAGGGAATTTCGATTCCCGACGGTGAAACGGTTTCCTTAAGATCCGAACGTACATTTTCCTCCCATCCGCGAACCGCTCTACTACTTTCAGTTCCTTTCACCGGCGGCGAATCAGTTTGCGATTGGGTTGTTCTGCACGAACACGCAAGCAACACCGAAACAACGCCCCAGAGAATCAGAAAAGTCTTCTTCATGCCGATCCTCTACAAACATGTTCCGCCCTTGTAAAGCAGCTTAATTGATTGGGATTTGCTTTTACATCCCTTCCGCAACCGCCCCACCGCATGGCCGGGGATAGAGGGGTTCGTTGATTGAATGGTCACGACGGTTTGAACTCGGAGCGGGTCATGTGTTAGGATCGACGCATCTTGTTCTGCTCCTTGGATTCTTCAAGGCGCTACAAAACCAAGACTATTCCATCGGTTTTTTTTCGTCGATCTCCTCAAGCTTGAATCGCGTGGTTAAGACAGAGTGCTTTTCTGGACCCGTGCGATATTTGATATACGTGGTCGCGACAAAGGTTCCGTCTGGAAGCAACTCGAATCCAGAGTAGCCGCAATCCGATCCGGCATTGCTATGCAACAGTTTGATCCGGTACTGCCCTTCACGGTTCGAGACAATATCTTCATATTTCCCGACCCAGGCGACAAAGTGTCCATTCGTCTTCGAGTTCTTTGCCGTGTCACGCATCACCATCACCAGACGTCCATCAGGTGCGTAGAGCATCTTAGCACGGTGACCGGTCAATGCTGCGGGTAGCGGTCGGGCCGCGCTCCAGTTTTCGCCCTGGTCGTTGCTTACCGAAAAAAGCGAGTGGGAACTCTCGTTGCGAAGTACCATCAGGAGTTGTTTTCCGTTGGGCGATTTAATGACCGCCGGCTGGCCCCAGCGCGACTGCGTATGCACCACCGGATGTTCCGGCGACCACGTGAGGCCGCCATCAAGCGATTCCGCCTGCCAAATGTAAGGGTCTGCATCCGGTAGATTGGGAGCAAAGGCTCCACGACGGTCGCACCACATGACCAACCGCTTGCCTTCATCAAAGGCCATGATGGTCTTCGGCGCACACTCGGCCGTTAAGCCCGTGTCCTTCATTGGGGTCCATGTCTTCCCGCCATCTTCCGAGTATGCTTGTCGAAGCCGACCAGGAAAGTCACAGCCTCCGAAAACAAAGATGCGTCCAACGCCATCGGGATCGGTCAAATGATGGATCGTCGGCGTAGTATGGGTGACTTCCTCCCAGTTGTCAGGAACCTCGAGCAAGCCGCTCCATGTCTTACCACCGTCATCGCTACGGGCAAGCGGGCCCAGGTGACCCGCGTGATTGATCGACCACACGCAGAACACCGTCTTCCCGTCCGGAAGTAACACTGTACAGGGATGTATGGCGTAGTGTTGAGAGCAATTGATTGGGATTCCCTTTCGCAACCGCCCCACCGCAAGGCCGGGGATAGCGGGAGTTCGGGAGGAGAAAGGGGCTGGAAAGACTCATTCATTTTGATCGTGCCCGAAATTCGCTCTATGGTCAAACATTTCGGCAAGGGATTACTGCGAATCTGAGAAGACTGGGCATACTGCGAGCTTGCCGCCAAATGGGCCTCTCACTACTCGCGGAAATACTCAAAGAGTAGTCGCTGCGTGTGGGGTTTCGGGATGGTTCGATTTTAGCGAAATCTTTCGCGAATTGAACGTTCATCAGAACATTCCGCATGTTCTCCTACAAGGCATTCGCGTAGCGGAACTTACAAAAAGTTCCGTTGATTTGAGCATCCTTCAACATTTTCTAATTTCGAATCTCAGTCTATCACGAATAGAGAGCCTCAACTCTCTCGTCGAGAACCTTTCTGACGATCTTCAGCATCTTTCGAGGCGAACATGGCTTTTGCACGAAGTTTTGCCCTTCGCGTAAGTGGAGTTCGCGACCGGCGATATCGGCACTGTAGCCGCTGATGAAAATGACTGAAAGATCGGGCGCCTGTGCCTGCAGATTTGCTGCGAGATCGAGTCCGCTCATGCCGCCCGGCATCACGATATCGGTAAAGAGAAGCTCGATCTTATCACGATTCTCTTCCCACAATTTCAAGGCCGCGACCCCATTGGCAGCTTCGATAACCGTGTATCCAGCGCGTTCCAGGACAAGACGGCCTAGACTTCTTACGGGTTCTTCATCTTCAACGAGGAGAACTGTTTCCGTCCCCGTTTTGATAGCGGGCTTCTCGGTAGAAATGCCACGAATATTCCGGTGAGGCTCGCATGCTGGCAACAGAATCAGGAAACTCGTGCCTTTTCCCGGTTCGCTTTCTACGGCTATGAAACCCGCGTGTTGTTTTACGATTCCGAAAACGGTCGCCAACCCAAGTCCGGTTCCTTTCCCTTGTTCTTTCGTCGTAAAAAACGGGTCGAAGATTCGGGTTAGATTTTCCGGAGTGATGCCTTCACCGCTATCGCTCACACGTATTTGGACATAGGGACCGGGCATGGCATCGGGAAAACGTTTCCCCGAATCTTCTCCCAGATAACACACTTGTGTTTCAATCGTGAGTGTACCTCCGTCGGGCATCGCATCGCGAGAATTGACGACAAGATTCATCAAGAGTTGATCGATCATTCCGGCATCGGCCCGGGTCGCGAGAAGGTTCTCGTCGAGCTCGATGATGAGCCGAATATCTTCTCCGAGGATGCGTTGCAGCATACTCGTAAGACTGGTGACGTTTTCATTCACATCGAGCTGCCGTGTCTGCAATACCTGTCGGCGGCTGAACGCGAGTAGCTGCTTGGTGAGGCCGGCTCCGCGTTCGGATGCCTGCACGATCTGCCTTGAGGCGTCCTCCATTTCGGGAGATAAGGCATTCTCCGCCATCAGAACCGAACCGTAGCCACCGATGATCGTGAGGATGTTATTGAAATCGTGGGCGACGCCTCCTGCCAACTGTCCAATCGCTTCCAGCTTTTGGGATTGGCGAAAATTCTCTTCGAGCTGCTTGCGGGCGGTCACATCTCGATAGTTGATCACGATAGCTTCGATGCCGGGGTCCTCGAGTAAATTCGTAGCAATGCCCTCCAACCAAAGCCATCCTCCCGCAGAATCACAACGCCTCCAGGAAAGCTCGACTGTTGATGCGAGATTGCCCGCGAGCTTCGAAAGACTCAGCGTGAGTGGCTCGGAATCGTCGGGATGAATGTTTTCCAGAATGTTTCGGCCCATGAGATTTTCGGGCTCTACGTTTTCGAGTAGATAGACAGATGGGCTGGCATACTGAATCCGGTATTCCCTGTCGGTCAGGACAATGCAATCAGCGCTATGCTCTATGAGGCGGCGGAAGCGATGCTCGACTTCCTGGACAGCCGATTCCGCTTTTCGACGCGCTGTTATTTCCTGAGTAACACCATGAACTCTCAGAGGCCAACCGTCTTGATCTCGCTCGGAGAAGACTTCCGTCGAGAACCATGCCATCCCGCCGTTACCTAAAGTGACTCGATTCTCGAAAATCGTGGACGTCTCGTGGTTTTGGGTAACCATTCGTTCAATACTCGCAGTGAGATGGGGAACATCCTCTGGAAAACAAAATTTCTCGAATAGAGGTTCGGGAGATATCTCATACCCGCCGATGTCTTCAGCGCTGACATGGAGCAGTTCGTACAGATTATCGTCGAATTGGAAACATTGATTCTCCAGGTCAAATTCCCAATGGGTAAGACGCGCGACACGCATCGCATCGCTCAATTTTGCTTCGCTTTTTCGGAGTTCCTGTTCCACGGCGAGTCTCCTCTCGTCCTGCTTATGAATCTTCAAAGCAAAAGAAATGTCTTCGGCCAGCTTGTCGAGAAGCTCCATTTCGCACTCGTCGAAAAAGTTAGTCTCTGTGGAATATAGATTAAAGTTTCCGACGACCCGGTCGCCGTCTCGAAGAGGCAACGAAGCAATGGAGTGGTATCCCAATCCGAGCGCGATTTCCCTCCAGGGCTCGGAATCCGGATGGGTCGCGACGTCGTTGCAAACCTGGTGGATTCCGAGGGAAAGTGAACGTTCCGTAAAGCAACAGGACGGAAGCGTTTCCTGATCACTCAACAGCCATTTTAACATTTCAATCACGTTATCGGAAGCTCCCGCGTGCCCGACCAATTCGAGTTCTCCTGTTTCCGGATGAACCAGTCCGATCCATGCCATGGCAAAGAGACCTTCTTCTACCGCGATCTGGCAGCCTTTCTTGAGAAGGGCATCAGGGGCTTTCTCGCGTACGATGAGTTGGTTGATGCCGCTGAGAACCGAATGGGTCCGGTTCAGTTGCCGAATACGAAGCTCTGCATAGTGCTGCTCCGTGACATCTACCATGATGCCGCGGAGCGAAGTGGTGCGTCCATTTTCCACTCCTACCTTGACCAGATCGCGAAGCCAGACAGTACGACCGTCGGAGGCGAGCATTCGATACGTGAATTCGTGGTCTTCCTGTCGATCCGAGCATTGCCCGCAATAGTTGATTGCGTATTCCCGGTCGTCTGGATGTATATGATCCACCCAGAATGTGGGTTCTTCAATCCACTGAGACGCAGAGTATCCCAGAACGGTTTCGGCTCTCGAGTTCACGAAATTGATTCTAAATGTCAAGGGATCAGCCTCCCATACTATACCGTCAACCGAATTGATGAGGTCGGCGAGATGCATCGTGTTCAAGCGACTCGCCTCCTCTACATGCTTTCGTTCGGTGATGTCGACCGGGGAATCGGAATCAATTTTCAACTCATTTGCGTTCAGGCCAGTCGCGTTTGACTGACGGGGATTCCCCGCCTCGTCCGGAATCGTGATGCATTCGCTGGAAGATTCCCCGATTATACTTTGTGTCGTGCATCCTTCGATCAGCACTTTGATTTGCCTTGCCACTTTTGCCAGGATTCCGCTTCGAATCGGTGGCTCATCTGTGGTAATTGAAGCGAGAACAAAAACTACCCCATCCGGTTCCTCCGGGCAGCCAAATGGAATGCCCCAAAATTGCCCGAGCCCTACGGCAATCTCCGTTTGCTCTGTCTCAGGAAGGGCGCAGGAATGCATCTCTTTACCTTCAACAACTTGTTGTATAATCGATTCTTCAACCCCCAGAGCACCTTGCCACACAGTTGATTGCCTGCCATAGCCCGACAAAAGCAAAAACTCGTCGTCCTCTCGCAAAACGATCGCAGCGCTCGAAGCCCCACACGCCAAGGCAGCGAGTTCAGTCAGTCCTTCGAATTCAGCAATGGATTCCAGTAACAGCCTGAAGCGAACAGATGATTTTTGGGCTGTTTTTGGACTGGGAATCATTCTGCGCTGCCTTTATAGTAAATAAAATTATCATAATATCAGTAATTGTAAAACATTTCCACGTGAATCTACGTTTCCATCCAGCTGTCTCTCGGGAATTTTTTCGCATTCAGGGAACCACCTCCCCAGTCCGACTCTCCGCCGCCCCGGCATGCAGCTTCAAGCCGAGAGCGTGAATCACCTTTAGAATTGTGTCAAAACCGGGCGACCGTTCTCCGGAAAGTGCCTTGTAGAGGCTTTCCCGGGAGAGGCCGCTGTCGCGGGCAATCT
>JAGPCC010000065.1 GCA_018058245.1 Verrucomicrobiales bacterium | reverse complement strand
ACGAAACTGACCCGTCTCTCCAGAAACGAAGTGTTTGCTGGAAAAAAGGAACTCCAGGTCCATCTCGTAGTAGTTCACTACGACCGATTCCATGTTCTGGTGTCTCAATTTCACCGAACGCCCCAAAGCAGAAAGCTCAAGAAACGGACCTTTGGAGGAAAGAGTTTCCAATTGCTCCTCTCGGGTGGCGTCGCTCGCATCGGGTTTTCCTCCTTCGATTTCCCGTATGCGAGCACTGACTTGTGCAAACTTTTCTCTCCAGTGATCGACCGGATAGTCGGCATAATTCGCCGCGATCACTCGGGCTCCCGCAATATCGTTGCGGGAGAACGAGAGATACGCTTTCAAATAGTCATACTGGAGGCGCGACTCCACCCCAGCGAGATCGATCGAGTCGAACCAGTCGAGGGACTCCTGAACTCGATCCTGAAGGGAGAGGTAGGCAGTCACGCCGAGCCGATCCTCAGCGCTCAGTGCTGGCTTGTAGGAGGTCACTTCGAGGAAACTCCTGTATTGATCACGGAATCGGTCGTTTAGAATCTTTCGCTCCCGCCCGAGCCGGTGGGTCCGTGCATTTACCAGTGGGGAATATTCGAGATGCTGGTACCAGTTCCGTTCAACGGGATCTAGGCTCACCAACTCGCAGTCGATCCAGCGGCCGCATTGCGACAAAAAGTCTTCCCGGTGCTTCAAATATTCGCGGATTACCGAAGGAACATTGTGATGAATGCCGTAGCTCCAGAGCGTTTCGTTGAAGGCATGTCGAGAACCGATCAGGTCCACTGACTTTCGCAGAAAATCGACATCTTCCCGAGCGCGCCAGGCGATCCGACTAAGATCGATGCGGTGGAGGTTGTTCGTCGCGAGGTAGTCGAGAACTTCTTTTACGCTGCCGAACTGGGAAAGATACTCCCACGAGGCTTCGTCAAAGTGAGTCAACCGACCCACTACTTTGAAGGAAAAATCCGCTCCCGCTGCGATCACTTTTTCCTTCATGGCGACTCGCACCGGATAGACCCGGAAAGAGGCGTCGCCCGAGGACTTCGGAAAGTAGAATTGTACTTCGTAACTCTGAGTGGAAAAGGATCCCAGGCTGGTCGGGTAGGACTTACTGTAGTCACTGCCGGAGACCGGCACAGCCCCTTCGGGAATCTGTACGAGGAGATCAAGACGGTGCGCGGACGAAGTGGGATTGGTCGCCACGACCTGTGTGACATAGACCACTCCGGTGAGGAACTCTTCGTTCACAAATTTATCGACTTGCTGTCCTTCGACGATGCGAAAGCGATCATCGGCCCGCAGGAAGTTCTGGCTCACCAGAATCGGGAGCGCCTCCTTCTCTCGCGGGGCTTCCTGAATCTCCTGATGGAATACAACGAGGGGGGAAGCGGCGGTGATTTCCAGAACATTGTCGGTGACCTGGTATCCGTGTTTCTCGGCGGAGAACGGGAGATCAAGGACACTCAGAACAAACATCATCTCCGTGAAATTCCGCGTCGCGGCCGGAAATTCGCGAGAGTAAAAACCTCCCTCCCCGTTCCAGATCGCATAGTCTTTCCAGAATCCGTTCACCTCGACAAGCGCGGCATTTTGATCTGCGATGGGCAGGTGATAGTAGTTGTTCTCGGCCAACTCCCGCGTCGATTCGAGAACCCGGTAGAGCGCAAGGTCTTTCGCTTTTTCGAGAAGCTCCTTATCGCTCCCTCCCATCGCGAGACCAACACCCAATTGATCGGACTTCTTCATCGGAGCAGCGGCGGAAACGGCCGCGACACCTTCTGCTGCCACGGCAACGCTCCTTCCCCGAATACCGCGGGCGTTCAACTTCGCGTCCCCGCTCTCTCGATTCGCTGTTACCATTGGCGCTGAAGCCGGCCGGTCGGCATCGGCGGCAAAGTAGTCGACTCCACCGGCAGCCGCACCCGCAAGGGACCCGAGCGCCGTGCTTGTTTCCGAGCTTCTCCCGCGCAGGGCTTTCAAGTAGACATTTGCATCGCGTTCGGGGTCCGGAGGAAGGAGCTCTAACAATCCTACCACATGGCTTGCCGTCCGCCCTCGTTCTTCCGCACCGATGCGACGGGCCAGGAGAATTCGTTCCACCATATTGAGGCGACTGAACTCCCATGGCTGAAGAAAATTCGTGAGATCGGCACCGATGAGGTAATAATCGAGAAACGTTTTTTCCTTTTTATTTTTCAAGTAGGGCAGAATTGTCTTTTCGAAAAAAGCGGGATCTTTCCGGGACAGAAAGAACTGGAGTTCGTGGCAGGCAAACTCAGAGTAGAGCGCTCTCTTCTTCGTTTCCTGCAGTTCGATCCAGTTCGCCAAAAATCCGAATTTTGTAAACGTTTCATCGGCATTGATTCCAGCCAAGGTGCTATAAATCCCGGCAACCGTGTCGTACGTCTCGACTTCGGACGCCCGAAAATCGGCGACTCGCAGAACTTCCCCGGCTTTCAGCAAAGTCACCTTACGGCGCTCGGTAAAGTCTTTGGCCGGATCCAGGGTCTCTTTCAACCGCAGATCCCGAATCCCAACTCCTTCTTTCGGTTCCGGGAGAGACAACTGTCGGGAGACGGTATTGAAGTGATTCACCGCTACGACCTGGAGAAACTGGCGATCACCGAGCGCGCCGAGGTCGATTGCGAGAGTTCCCTCCTCGCCCACCTCCAGATTCGGAACAACGACAGCTTGCTGACGAAGAAACTGGAGAGACGGGGTCACCGTTTGCCCAGGCGCGCGAGCAGCCCCCGCCGACACCACGGGCATTTCAGGCACTGATTTCCGCAGCGATTCGGCCATGGCCTCCGACTTCCGATAGTCCTCTCCGGCTGCTGCTTCGTCGATCGTGGTCGAAGTCTTATTTAGCTCCCACGGATTCAGGAGGAGACCGGGACGACCTAGCATGTTCCCCGGAAATTTCACCGAGCCTCGTCTCTCGAGGATGTATCGATACTCCTCACCAATATCCCGCCCGGAGACATACCGCGTAGCATTGCTTCCCCGACGAATCTCCACGGGAATGGAATGGTGCCCGCGGTCGAGTCCGGTGAAAGGATCAAATTCGGGAAGAAATCTCGTCGCAACGAGATGCACGCGCGTTTGCTCGTCGGCATTGAGAACGGAGATCACGATTTGATCGCCCTTTCTTTCCACTGCCGATATCTGGAGCGGCTTTTGATTCAGTAACTGAAGATGTCGATTCG
This sequence comes from Verrucomicrobiales bacterium, assembly GCA_018058245.1. Classification (GTDB taxonomy): domain Bacteria; phylum Verrucomicrobiota; class Verrucomicrobiia; order Verrucomicrobiales; family DEV007; genus Arctic95D-9. The sequence continues at coordinate 16,508 of JAGPCC010000065.1, read as the reverse complement.
CGGAAAGCGCATATCCAAACTCAACGGTGCGTGCATCGGTCACCTTCACCTTGAGAATACGATTGGAAGCTTTGACAACGACATCATAGTCTCCGGCAGAGAGACCTGTCAGTGTCACGACACCGGCCGAGAATGCTGCCTTGCGAAACTGGTCGGAGAGATAATTCCCCGATCTCGTCTCAAAGATCGCAAAATCATCCGGGCTAAAAGGGGCGGTAATCTCCCCGATCGGGATCTCGATGACGTCCCCCGTTTTTGCATGAATCGTCTGCGGCAGGGACACCCGATCTCCCTCCATCGTCCAGGTGCGCTCCGGAAGCTGGTCCGGGGTACAGGTGAGCGAGGAGATTCCCTCCATCGGACCCAAATCAATCCGACCCTGTTCGGTGGTCTTCCGTGTCAACGAAACTGGCTCGATGAAATCCGGATGGGAAAACCGGAGCTGAACGGGGCGTTCCGGGATCGGCTCTCCTGTTTTGCCTAACACTTGCACTACATAGTGGTCCCCAATGCGACTAAGATACGAATCAGCAACGATGTCCTGCGCGTCGATTCCGTTGACTTCAAATACGGTGGTAAAACGAATCGGTGCATTCTCCCCTGGTTTTGTGACGAGTGGCATCTCTGCGGTGAGTTCCACCGCAATCCGATTGAGGCGGTCCGGAACCCGAAAGATATGGACAGATTCGTGGTCGTCAAAGAGAGGGAAATCCTTCGACTCACTTAGGGAGGAGATTCCGTCCAGATCCATCGTGGTGACCGTCAGATGAACTTCCTTCAGATTCGAGACACTGATCGGTTCACCATGGAGACTCAGAACCGGCCGCACGATGAGGGACGACTCCGTGCCCGGGAGGAGGGTTTCCTGCTCCAGAAGAATGCCGGCAGTAAAATCGTAGGCCTCGCGGGGTAATTCGAGTTTTGCGAGAGTCGCGAGATCCCCGTCACTGAGAATCACGGAAGCAGTACCGGACTCCGAAAACGGAAGGAGCACAAACCCTTTCTCATCGGCGTCATAACCTTTCCCGCCAAACTGGATCGACGCCGCCTTCACAGGGCGGTTCTCCTCGTCGAGGACCGTGAGAAGCGCTCCCCCGACCGTGTCTTTCGACAGATACTGCAATTTTCCTTTTCGAATCAACGCGCGGGAACTAATCCCGTTTCCGATCAATTCCACCACCCAGATCCCTCGCCGCCCTTGGAGCGAGTCGAACGCAAACGTTTCCACATGCTGCCGAACAGGGGTCTCCTCGTAACGATAGACCGTTTCCTCATTGGCGACGAGACCATCCAGATTGAGGTCAGTATTGATCTCTTCGCCCCGGCTCTGATAGAAGTTGAACGCGTTGATCTCGTACACTTTTACCATCAACTCCTTCACATTTTTCAAAGTGGCCGTGAGAGTGACTCCCTCCCCTGCGAGATAGTGCTCCTGATTCGACGGCGAGAACGAGATCTCGATTCGGTCCTTCAACTGCTGAACCTGGAGCGGCGAGAGCATGGAATACCAGCGGGCGGGATCGCCCACTCCCCGTAGCAACTTTGTCTCAGCAAAGACCTGCTTCAAGTAGGTCTCCAAAATCAAAGGGGAGAATCGAGTGTAGTTCTCGTCTCCAGCAAAAAAGTGCTCCAGGTATCCACGCACCAGTTCTTCATCCGATCCAATCCGGGGAAGAAAGGAACCACCGGCAATCTCTTGATTGAGATCAACCGTGATCCCCTTTTGCTGCTGCTCCCGCAGATACTCTGGGTTCATGTAGGGCATGGCACGTGGCAACTCCAGATAGGCAACGAACTCGTCCCGTGGGTATTCGCCCCGGCTCTGCGCTTGGGCAAGGCGCTGATACAACACAGAGGCCTTCAAGCTGGCAAAGGTGATCGGAAGCGTCTGCACATAGTTCCAGAGCCTGTCGAGATAGGCCCGAGCAACTTCGGGATCGCGTTCACGTGACTCGTCCTCGGAGGGTGCGAGCCGTTGGAGTTTTGTCTCGACAAATTGTGGATGATTCACCAGCTCCGGAAGAAGTCGTAGCAGTTCATCGAGCTGAGAAAGTGTCAATCGCCGATGAATCCCAAATCCTCCAAATCCTGAACTCTCGGGGGTCCGCAAGTCCGCCGCTATGACATTGACCAACTGCTCATGATCCGGGTATCGCAAGCGACTGAGAAGCTCCCTCCTTTGCACCGGGGTCAACTGCGCACGATCCCGCAACAGAGCATCAAGCCCCTCATCTGTGATTCCACTCAGATCAATCCGCTGAAACGCCTTCGCACGGAAGACTTCCGCAGAGAGTTCAGAAGGTTGTACGGTAGTGGGAAATTCCGGTTTTGAATCGAGCCTCTGTTGTTCGTGATGAAAGGCAAGACCGAGCTGGTCGGAAAGGTATTTTAAGGTCAGAGCGGGATTCGTTGCATAACGCAACAATGCCTGCCGATTCCGGATTTCGTTGACTTTCGGAGTGTTTCCATGACGAGAAATCCATGGTTCCAACAAGGCATCGACCTGTTCGAGTTTCCCCTCTTGTTGCGCGAGCAGTGCGGAAAAGTAGTAGTATTCGTCGGTGCCTGGGATAAGATCTGTAATCGCCTTTGCGCGATCTTTTGCAAAAGCGAAGGTCTCGATGAACCCTACTTCCTCCTCGGCGTCGAGTCTCGGGAGAGTGAAAATGGAGAAACCCACGATCAGGGCCAGGAGGAAGGGAGAGGAAGCGCGTGCGAAATCTTTCATGAGGGAGTGCATGGATTGGAATTTTCCCAAATGTAACTCAAAGCACGACGAATGGGTAAGCAGGAAGTTGTAAAGAATTTGCAAGGAACCTCAAACCTGAGTTCTCCCGCCAAGACTCCCCTCACCCAATGCCGAGGATAACCATCCACCGAAAAACGAGAAAGGCGGCCCGAAAACCGGACCGCCTTTCAAATCAAAAAGTTCTACACCGATTCCGATCAGTGATTAAACATGAATTCCTTGGAATTCAGAACCGCCCAGAAAACGTCATTGAGAATCAATTCTTTCTCCTTGGCATTGTCACCAGCCGAATTGACCTGCCCGAGGAGTTGCTTGACCTCTTCCGCCGTAGGCTTCCGAGTGAGACTGCGGAGATAAACCTCCTCGATGATCTCCTCCGGTTTCTTCCCTTCGGCGAGCATTCTCGTCACCAGCGCCCCCTGCTCAATCTTCGTGCTCACGGCAGGTCCATTTAGAAGGTGAAGCGCTTGCGAGAGACTCGGGTCCATTTTCACTTCGCAAGAACAGACCGTCTCGCGAGTCGCCCGCCCGAAGGTGGTGAGGAAGTAGTCTGTCGTATTTCCATCCGCAATCTGAACGGCACGGGAACCCAAGGGAAGACCTTGGAACTTGTTCTTTGTTTCAGTTACCTGAGTAATGGTATCCAGCATGACCTCAGCCCGTTGACGGCGAATACGGGATTTTGCAAAATTCGTCAAATCGTCTTTGTTGGACGCATTTGCGACCGAAGTACGCTGGTAGGTCGCAGAGTTACATATGTCTCGAACGAGCTGCCTGAAGTCATACTCGTATTCGCCCTGGAAGCGCTCCGAAAGGGCGCTCAACAATTCAGGATTTGAGGCGGGATTGCTGATTCTCACGTCATCGACAGGATCAATAATCCCCACGCCGAAAAAGTGAGACCAAGCCATGTTGGCGATATTTCGTGAAAAATACGGGTTCTGTGGCGATGCCATCCAGGTCGCTAGCACTTCCCGACGGTCTTTTCCGGCCACATCCGGAACCTCTCCACCGAGGAATTTCGGAGCCATGACGCGTCCCCCAACCAGATGCTTCACATCCCCGCTGCCACGATTGTAAACGATCTGCTCGCGCGGATCGACACCCTCTTTTCTCCCAATCTGCGCAAAGAAGGCAGCCCAGCTGTAATAGTCGTTCATCGTCCAACGATCAAACGGGTGATTATGACACGCTGCACATTGGAGGCGCATCCCCATGAACACCTGAGCAACGTTCTCCGAAAGTTTCAAGGTATCGCGTTCGACTTGGTAGAAATTGGTCGCAGGATTCGCAAAACTCCCTCCTTCCGAAGAGAGCATATCGATCACAATTTGGTTCATCGGTCGATTCGCCGCGATCTGATCGCGCAACCAAGAGTTGTAGAGCAGAGCCGATTTGTACGAGATCCCAAGACCGAGATTCGGATTGGAACGGATCTGGAGCAACTCTGACCACTTCATCACCCACATTTCCGTGAATTCTTTCCGTGCCAAGAGAGTGTCAATGACTTTGCTCCGTTTTTTCGGATCCACGTCAGCCATAAATGCTCGATACTCTGGTACGGTGGGCAATTGCCCCACGATATCAAGAGAGACCCGACGCAAAAACTCCTCGTCCGAACAATTGCCCGACGGGATAATGCGGAGCTTATGCAGCTTGGCATGCACGAGAGAATCGATGTAGTTGTTCTCCGGCATCTTCGGTTTCGTGTACTCAAGATTCTCTGGGATCACGATGGCTTGAATCCCCTCAGTATGACTTTCGTAACGAGCTGTAATGAAGGCTTCCCCCCGTTTCCCAGCGGTAACAAAACCACTCGCAGTCACTGCGGCAGAAGGTTCGTTATTTGTAATGAACACGGCTAGGTCGGTAACGTCGCGATCGTGACCATCTGAAAACGTCGCCCTCACGGTCAATTGCTGCGTCGCGCCGGATCCTTCCAACACCAATTTCGGTGGATAGACCGCCAATTTCGTCACGTGGGGAACATCCTCCGGAGCCGGTTTCTTGGCTCCCGTTGCAATCCACTCCACCATGACTTTGTAAGCATGACTGCCTTTCTCGAAGAGCTTCCCACCCGTATGAGGAACCGCCTCAATGCACTTCTCCACAAGGAGCGATTCCTCTGGAATCGCGAGATTGATTCGGTATCCCGCCATCTCGCGTGTGAGTCGGTAGTGATCTCCATCGGGATCATAACCAAAAATGGAGAGCATGAAACCATCTTGCCCTCTCGACGAACCATGGCAAGCCCCCGTGTTACAGCCTTCGCTCATGAACACAGGCATCAAGTCCAGGTTAAAATTGATGGGGCGATCTACGGCCGTTTCCTTGACGATAACAGGCAGTTTAACAGACATGGCGGCGACTTTGACCTCCAGATCTGTTTGCCCGTCTTTCGCAGGCGTAAATCGGTTTCTCGCATTGAGCCCCACTAAAGTCGGATCCGCGAAAGTAAAAGTCGCATTTGCGGTTACATCACGCGTCGTATCATCGTCGTAGGTTGCCACAACAATGACGGACTGGACGTCGCGGCTCTTCTGCAAGTTGATATCGGGAGGATACGCAGCGATTGAGACAATTTTCTTCTCCGTTTCCGGGAGCGGCTCCACCCCTTTGAAATCTTCTTCTTTACGGGCCACGAGAGTGGCAGTTTCCGGCCACACGGCACCCTCCTGAATCCACTGGCGAAGTTTCGCAATTTCATGCTTGTGCAAAACCCGACCTTTCGGGGGCATCACGTCGGAATCATCCTCCGGGAGCGAAACCAACTCGATCATGAGTGATTCATCCGGCTTTTGCTTCACGAGAGGGACACCACCGTCGCCTCCTTCGAAAAAGAGGGCGGCCTTATCGAAACGCAAATTCCCCTTGGACTCCGATGCATCGTGACAGCTAACGCAGTTGAACTCCAAAATCGGTTGAATATCACGAACAAAATCGATTTTGGCCTCTTCCGCGTGTACTCCGACAACCGAGAACACCGCGGCAAGGAAAAGAATAGGGGAAAAGAACTTCATTGGATTGCTTACTAGGGTTGACACTGACGAAGCAGGTCTGTTGAAAATTGAATGCCTTTTACTTCGCCGCGCCCTCTTTCTGGGCTTCTAGACGGAGTTGCTCCAGCCGCGAGAGAGGTTTTTCTTTTTGAACCGGAGCGGCAGCCGCGACGGCGACCTTCTTCGGTGCCTCTACCGCAACCTTTGGCATAGGATCGACTCGTACCACAGAACCCATCGCGAGACGGTGGAGAATCGGCTCGCCGTTCTGCATCACAGTTACCGTACAAAAGACACCTTTGTGCTGACCTACTGGTGTTTTGTCCGTCGTCACCACTGGAAAGGTAATTCCGGTAAGTTCTTTCTTTAACTTCTGCACTTCTGCGGTCGAATTTGCCGGGAGTCCGAACAATTGCACCTCCGCCTCCCCCTCGAAAGGCCGAAGTTGCTCCACTTCTCCGACCATGTCAGCGGTTTCCCCCTGCTTCGCGGAAGTCATGCTGAATTTCACATCAACAAAAGGTTCCTCCACGACCAGATTGATATAGGGTGCCGCACTGAAAGCAACCCCCGTTCCCCCGTCTGACTCTGCAATCAGGGTGAGAGGCCACGTGTTCAACTCGGCGTTGGCATTGGCATTCAACTCGTAGAGCAGTTCCGTGTCTTTTTCGTTAAATGTCATCGTTGCCGGTGTCGAAATGCCAGGCGGAACCCACGGGAAACGAACGGTGATTTTTTTGTCATATCCGGCCTTCCGAACGGCTCGAACTTTTAGCTTCATCATCCCATTGCGCACAATAGGAACTTTCGGCTGGTCAATCGTCACCGAATAGGGAAGCGGTTCCACAACGGACACCGGGAGCTTGCTGTAGTACCGACTGTAGTATTCGACGCCGTTTTGAGGCCCGCGCACCAAATCGAGAGTCTGCGTAAATACTCCAGAAACCGGGTTCTCCCCTTCTGCTACTTTCGCGAGCAGGGTGTACATCCCCCCGGCAATCGGGGCATCTGGAGCGGCTTTCAGGAGGATCGGAAATTGACTCACTGATTTCGGAATCACAATCGGAACCAGCGTGACTCCCGCAGGAAGAGACGGCATCTCCAGTTTTAAATCACCAGCAACGGCCTTCCGCGTTGTGTTAACCACCATCGAAAAGTAGCCCCCTTGCGGAACATTGAACTGCTTGAGGTACTGAAGTTCACGGCGCAACATTTCGGGCATGGTCACTTCGATCGTCGCCTGCGGGGCGACCGCTTCAACGCGGTAGACAAAATCACTTCCACCGCGAGCCAGCATGTCCTTCACCGAGACAAAATAACTCCCATCGGCCGGAGCTTTAAAATCCACCTTCCCGTCTTTGGTACCATCGGCATCATCACTGCTTCCGAGGCCCCCCATCTTCTCATTGTAAACCGTAAGAACCGGATCAAGAGGAGACCCGATCGAATTGGCATAAACCCGGATCTGAAACGCCTGATCTTTCTTCGCAGTAAATTTGAAAAAATCGATGTCTCCCTCCTGATTGATGATTCCATTGAAGGCGAGCGGAAGCGCGGCACCTACCGTAGCCTCAGGCCCGGCATTATTTGGCTCGACCTCAAGCAGGTTCTCAAAGGGACTCAAGCGGACGACATTCGGAGACGGCACCAAAAATCCACCATTAGAACTGATGACACCGAAGTTTCCCCCTTCCGCTTCGAGGGGAAGCTTCACTTTTGCAGGATAGGTACCCTTCACATCCCCCAGCATCGTAAATTCGATCTCCGAACCAGCTTTCGCTCCTGCCGGGTAGATCCCGGTCGGGCGGGGGAAATTCCCAATGTGCGCCCGGTAGCGCCCACGCCCTTGATACGCGGAATCACGGACTTCTACGATGTAATCCCCGTCTTCGGGTACTAGGATGGAAAGAATTGACTCCTGTTTCAAGAGAGCTGATCCATCAGCCGAAGCGATTTCAAACTTCTGTTTATTGAGAATCGATACGTAGGGATCGATCGCAATGTTTTGGGTAATATTGTTGATCCTAAGTCCCTCGATCTCCACGGAGAGGCGCTCACCCTTCTTCAAGCTCACCTGGTAATAATCCGTTTCCTCGGGTTTTGCCTCTGCTTCGATCGTGACATTCATCGAGATTTTCTGCGGTGCTGCAAAATCGTCATTCGGTTCCACTTCCTCAACATTGGGGAATTGGGAGATCCAGAAATTCCGAGCAAAGCTGATACCACTGCGGCAACGGACGCGGAAATGATGTTCACTAAGCCGACAGTCAGGCGCGATTACAAAGGTCACTTCTACCTTTTTGTCATCAATGACCTTGAGATCCTTTGCCGTGATGCCTTCCCCGTGAAAAATCACTTCTTCCGCGTCACTCAGGCGTGCGCCCATCATCGTCACCTTCACCTCCTTGCCCACCTGCCCCCCACGAGGGATCGTTGTGCTAAGGTCTGGGGAAGCGGCTTCCAATAAGCCCCCTGACAAGGCAAATGCCGCCAGCCCGAAGACTGCCAGCACCTGCTTCAAGAGAACTGTGGAAACCGCACTCTGGAGATTCAGAATACGCTTCATAAGTCGGAAATGGGTGCAGATTATACGGTGGCTTTCGCAATGATCGCGTCAATGACACTTCCACCATCAATGATTTCAATAGGACGTGGCCCAGGCGCAAGCAACTCCTTATCCCCGACGATTCCCATTTGGGAATAGACCGTCTTCGCAAAGGACTGCACATCGACAGGATTTTCATCAGGCTCTGCCGCAAGAGAATCCGAACTACCGTGAACATATCCACCCTTGATCCCACCACCGGCGAGCATCGCGGAGAATACCTTCGGCCAGTGATCGCGACCATCCGTCTTGTTAATTTTCGGCGTACGCCCAAATTCCGAGGAGACCATCACCATAGTGGAGTCAAGAAGTCCTCTCTCATCCAGATCCGTCAGCAAAGTTGCGAGCGCCTTATCAAAATTGGGCACTTGACTAGCGATACCATCCTTGATGCGATCATGGTGGTCCCAAGAACCGTAAGTCATCGTAACCAGACGTACCCCGGACTCCACAAGACGGCGGCTCAAAAGCATCCGCATCCCTGCGGTATTCTTGCCGTATCGCTCCTTGGTCTTTTCGTCTTCCTTGGTAAGATCAAATGCATCGCGAGCCTCAGGGGATCCAATCAAGCTATACGCCTTCTGGTAAAAACTGTCCATCGCGTCGATGGCATCCGCTTTCTCCCTGCTACGAAAGTGATTGTCCACCGCTTCCAACATCGTGCGGCGTCGCTCAAATCGGGCAGCATCCACTCCCCCAGGGAGAGTCAGGTCACGCACCGTAAACCCTTTATCCGCAGCCGGATCACTGCCGACCGAAAAAGGACCATACATGGTGCTCAAATATCCAGTCCCGGCAAATTCATTGGGAACATTCGGAACACAGACGTAGGGAGGGAGATTCTTGCGAGATCCGAACTCGTGGGAAATGACCGATCCAAAGCTGGGATACTTTAGAGCAGGGCTGGGGCGATACCCAGTGAACATGTTGTGAGTCCCCCGTTCGTGAGCGGCCTCTCCATGCGTCATCGAACGAATGATGGTCATTTTATCGGCCACTTTCGCAAGATTTTTGAAATTTTCACTGAACTGAATCCCGTCTACATTCGTGTTGATCGCGTTGTAAGGACCACGGTACTCCACCGGGGCATACGGCTTCGGATCCCAAGTCTCCTGCTGGGCGCTACCACCAGGCAGAAATATGTGGATCAGTGACTTGGCGACGCCCTCTTTTGACTCATAGAATTTTGCTTGCGCTTTCGCTTCAAACTTAAGGAGTTCTGGAAGCCCTAACCCTAGCCCCCCAGCAAAACCAACTTGCAAGAATTCACGGCGATTTGCCATGCCTGAGGTAAAGAATCCGGAGCAGCCTTTCATAATATTCTTTCTTGTAAAATCACTTTCCAAAAGGTCACCTGTATCCCATCAACTTCAAGGGGCGTCTTTACGTAGAACGCGTCTGCGGCACGCAAGGGGGCCATATTGGGCTATACTCGCCGCACACTTTTGCGATACGATTCCAGAAGACGAATCTCGCAAATTGTCGTATCGTACAGGGAATTATCGAGCGTTAAATCGAATCCTCTCACTAAACGCTCAGAAACCTCAGCCAAAACGAATATCAGAATATGATCCACCGTTTGACTCCCCTTCGTTCCGCCTTCGTGCTCTCTCTTGTCCTCTGCAGCTTGGGAAGTAACGATTCGTCCGCAGCCGAGGAAGCCGCAAAAATCACCTTCGAAGACCACGTCTATCCCATCCTCGACAGCAAGTGCCTCAATTGTCACAATACCGACGAAGCAAAAGGGGGCCTCGATCTGTCTAGTTTCGGTGCCGCGATGACCGGTGGATCAGGGGGCGAGATCGTCCTCTCCGGAGACCCGAAGGCCTCTCGCCTCTACACTCTTGCCGCGCATCTTGAGGAACCGCTGATGCCTCCGAAGGGCACCAGTGCCACCGAAGCCGAAATGAAAGTGATCGCCGACTGGATCACGGGTGGCCTTCTCGAAACAAAGAACTCCACCGCCAAAAAAGCCACAAAACCAAAGGTCGACCTCAATTCCATCACTTCGACAGGAAAACCGGATGGCCCACCTGCGATGCCCGAGCATCTCATACTGGAGCCGTCCCTCGTGACGGATCGACCCAACTCCGTTCCCGCTCTCGCCCATAGCCCCTGGGCACCGATACTCGCAGTCGCCGGTCAGAAGCAGATTCTCCTATATCATTCTAGCGATTTTGACCTCCTCGGAGTGCTCCCCTACCCCGAAGGATTCCCTCGAACCCTTTCCTTTAGCCCGAATGGAGCCTATCTCTTCTGCGGCGGCGGGCGCGGTGGAAAGTCTGGAAATGTCGTCGCTTGGGATATCAAGACCGGAGAGCGTGTCATTGAAGTCGGCAAAGAATTCGACATCGTTCTCGGGGCCGACGTTTCCCCGGATCTGAAACACGCCGTGATGGGCGGGCCAAGCCGAAATATCAAACTTTGGGACACCGTCGCCGGTGAACAAATTTCCAGCACGAAGAAGCATACCGACTGGCTCCTCACTGCTGCCTACAGTCCCGATGGCGTCATCTACGCGACCGGAGATCGGAGCGGCGGTCTCTATGTGTGGGAAGCCGCGACGGGTTTTGAATTTTACACGCTCAAAGGACACACTCTCGCAGTCCGAGATCTCGACTGGAGAATGGACGGAAACGTTCTTGCGTCCTGTAGTGAGGACGGCAGCGTGATCCTCTGGGAAATGACCGGCGGAACCCAGATCAAGAAATGGGACGCGCATCCCGGTGGGGTCCAGGCAGTCGATTTTGCCCCCAATGGAACCATTGCAACCGTGGGACGCGATAAGAACTTGAAGATCTGGAAAGGCGACGGCACTGCGATCAAAACGATTCCGGCCTCCGACGATGTCGTTCTGAGCGTTGCCTTCAGCGAAGACAGCATGCGCGTTTTCACCGGGGATGTCTACGGAGTCATCAAAGGATGGAACGTGGAAAGTGGTGCGGAAATCGCTCGAATCGATTCCAATCCCCCTCCGATCGAACAGCAACTCGCCTATTCGGAAAAGCGAATCGGCGACCTAACGACTCAACTCCCCAAACTGGAGGAGAGTTTGAAAGCCGCATCCGCAGAGCTTATCGCCGCCCAGAATGAGCTTGCGGAAACAGACAAAAAGATCGCGACCGCAACGCAAGCCCGCGACGCACAAAAAGCGGTCGTTGCAAAAATCGACGGAACCGTGAAGGCGCTGACCCCTCAAGTTGCGACCCTTCAAGCGGATACAACGGCAAAAAACGGACTGGTAAAGACCATCACCGATGCCCTGAATGCCGCCGCAGCGGCCCTAAAAACGCAGCAAGATACCACCGTCAAACTAACGACCGATCTCACGGCACGCGAAGCAGGTCTGAAGACCGCACTAGCAGCACTCGACGCGGCGAAAGTGGAGGCATCCAAACCTGCCCTGACGGCGGAACAGAAGGCGCAGTATGACGCCCTCGCCGCAGCGAAAGCGTCCGCAGAAAAGGAAAAACAAACCGCCTCCGCCCCCATTGCCGCAAAGACAAAGGAGCAGGCAGAGGCCAGTGCTTCCCTAGAGGTCGCAAGGAAACTCGGAGTAGCCGCAGCAGGAGGAACTTCGCAAGCAAAAACCGCCGTTGCCACTGCGCTCACTGCCCTAAATGTCGCCACAGCGGCAAAGCAGTCTGCTGAGGCGGCGCTCGCGAGCGCATCGGTAGGCGGAGCCACTCCCGCAGCGGAACTTGTCGCCGCACAAAAAGCGGCCGCAGACCGTGAAGCGACCGCCCGCACGGCTCATTCAGGAGCCACCGCCACCCTCGCCGCCGCCGAAGCCAATAATCTCAAGGCCGTAGGGGTGATCCAACAACTGGAAGCCAAACTAAAAACCGCTGGAACAGAACTCGCCAGTCTCAACCAGATCCTGAGCGCAAAATCCGAGGTCCTTTCTAAAGCGGACGCTGCCCTGAAACCACTCATTGATGCAGCGGCAGCGGGAGAAGCAAGGCTGAAAGTGCTCCGGGAGGACCTCACTGCAAAAACTGCCGCATTCCAACTCGCGGACAAAACTGCAAAAGAGGGGAAAATCGCCCTGGATGCCAGCATTGCGGCAGTCACTGCTGCGACAGCAAAGAACAACGAGGAAAAAGCCAAACTCCCCCCTGCTCAGGCAGCGGCAACTGCATCTTCCGCCGCTTTGGTTGCAAAGCAGAAGGAGCTTACGGGAGCCCAGGCGCAATTTGCGACCGCTCAGGCAGAATTCCAGAAAGCGGAGGCCTTACTCGCCGCAGCAGCCAAACAAAAGGAGGCCGCCACTGCCAAGATCGCCGCCGTTGTTGCGAAAGAAGCCGCATCGAAACAATCCATCGAAGTAGCGAAAGCAGAGCTCCACGGAAGCCAGTTTCTTCAGAAGAAGTGGCAAGCCGCTGCCATCAATCTCACAGCGAAACGCGAAACAGAAAACCTCGACGATATGGCTGTAAAACTCGGTGATATGGTCGAGGAGGAGACCGTCGCCAAGAAGGGAGCCGTCGAGGCGACTCAGGCACGAGCGGAAGCCGAATCAACCCTCGCCACCGCCAAGAAGGCCGTCGCGGAAGGTACGAAAGCCTTACAGGAGACGTCTACGACCGTTCTGGAACGCGCTCTCGCCCTCGTCGCGAGCAGGGCGGTTGCAGAACTACGGGAGGGTGCCATTCAGGAGGTCACCCCGACGAATCCGACGCTGGGTCGTAACACCGATGGCACAAGTCCGGCAGCAGTGAGCATCGTTGCAGCAGAAACACTCTCCTACAAAACACCCGACCAACTCAACGCCGAAGTGAGAAGCCTCAAGGATCGCCTCAATGAACTGGAGCAGTTCCTCGCCTCGACCTACGTGGCCGCAACCAAAACAAAATCCACCATTGTCACCGCCGACCAAGTCGCACAGAAGACACCTCAAGTCATCGCGGAGCGAACCAAAGCCGAAGTGGAGGCAGCTCGCGAGTTGGCCGAGGCCGAAACCGAACGCAAACGGCAAGAACAGGAACTGGTCGACCAGAAGAAGCACATTGAAGAACTGAAGGCCAAGTATCTATCCACCCTGCCAAAGCGAGAGGGTTGAGTCTGGAATCCTACACGATCATTCACTTCGAGGAAATCCCTGTATCGTCGCGTGGAACGCACGACGGTCGGTTTTCGAAAAACCTTCTTGTTCCGGACGCACATCCGCGTTTGCGCATTCCCGTGACCCGGCCCTAACTTCCGCCTCTCGCCCCTACCCCTGATGGACTCCGCCGCCCTCTCCCCCTTCAACGATTTCTGCCTTCTCTTCCTGAGCATCGTCCTGGAGGGAGCCCCTTTCATTCTACTGGGAACCCTCGTCTCGGGATTTATCGATGCCTATCTCCCAGCAGGACTCATCGACCGCTGGTTGCCAAAGAACAAAGTTCTCGCCATCTTTCTCAGCGGACTTCTCGGTGCCATATTTCCTGTCTGTGAGTGTGCCATCGTCCCCGTGATCCGCCGACTCATCCGCAAAGGCCTCCCCGTCTCCTGCGCGATCACCTACATGCTCTCCGCGCCGATCATTAATCCCATCGTCGTTGTCAGTACCATGAAGGCCTTTTCGTCCTCGGTCGGAAAGTTCTCCCTGCGGGAAACGGATGCCAATATCGCTTTTAGTCCGCTTTTCATGACCTCGAGTCGATTGCTTCTCGCTTTTATCGTCACCGTTGCCGTCGGGTTGATTGTCTTGAAAATCCGTTCTCGTAGCATTCTAAAACCGGGGATCGTAGACGAACGCCAACTCGAACGTGAGGAACAAGAAGAAACTCACGACCATTCCGCCCACGGTCACGGTCACCTTCACGTATCCGAAAAGGTCTCCCCGCAACCGGACCGCCTTGTCCTCGCAATGCGGACGACCATGCGCGATTTCACCGAAACGGCGATGTACTTTACGATAGGCGTCGCGATCACGTCGGTCTTCAAGGCCTACGTGACCGAAGACCTCATTCTGCTCTTCAATCAGAGCGAAGCGACTGGAGTCGGCTTGATGATGGTTCTCGCCTTTGTCCTCAGTCTCTGCAGCACCTCCGATGCCTTTATTGCCGCGAACTTCCCAGTTCCTCAATCCGCAAAACTCGCCTTTCTCGTCTTTGGCCCGATGATGGACGTAAAGCTGGTCTTCATGTATCTCGCCGTCTTTAAATCGCGCTTTGTCATCACTCTCGCGATCGGTCTCTTTTTTGTCATCGGAATCCTCAGCTACCTCTGGTTCAGAATCTGACGAATTGCGCCCCCTACCACCTCCGAATCGAAAATGAAAAAGACCCTTCAGATCTTGACCATGCTCACCCTGTCGATTTGGGGAGGGATGTTTCTCTACTTCTATCTCAGTGGACGTATCGAGAAATATCTTGATCCCAGTTTTCGCATCTATGCACTGATTTCCGGAGTGGGTCTCCTCCTCCTCGCTGCCTTCAACTTTCTCAATCGCAACCGCGGAACCGGAGTCTGCACGCACGATCATTCTCACGGAGACGAGTGCCACCACGAACATGGACACGAACATGGACACGAACATGGACACGAACATGGACACGAACATGGACACGAACATGGACACGAACATGGACACGAACATGGACACGAACATGGACACGCCTGCGGCCACGATCACTCCCATGAATACAGTGAAATCTGCGAACACGGTGATCACGCTCATGCTCACGACCACATCCATGGGCACGCTGATGGGCACGACCACACCCATGAGCACGCTCACGCTCATGGGCACGACCACGACGATACACCGAGCGGCATCCTATTTTCCCTTTTCGTTCTTCTCGTCCCCCTTCTCGTTGCGACCGGATACTCAAAAGATCGCTTTAGCAGCGATTACCTCTCGAAGTGGGGAAAAATTGAGCGTCAAATGATGCAAATGCGGATCGCACGCAACAATCAACCCACCCAGGCTGACGCGAACGAAGTCAGCGCAGCGAGCAATCCTTATACTCGCGAAGGGATCGACGCCGCTAGTCCCGGAGCGGGAGACACCCCGCCCACACCAAAGGGAGAAACTGCCGAGGCTGCTCCCAGTTGGAATTCCTTCACCATGGATGATCTCAAAAACATGGTCCCACAGAACGACAAAGGGGAGTTCCTCCTCGATGTCCCACAAATTTTTTACACCGCCGGTGACAAAGAACTAATGGAAGTGATGGAGGCGATCCCGGTCGAAACGACCGCTCAACTCATGGAGGAAACGCTCCACAATCCCAACAAAACACGACTCAAAGCCTTCCGGCTTTTTATCGAATGCTGCGCTGCCGACGCCCGCCCCCTCTCGATTCCCATCGATTTTGGAAAAACACCTCCTCCCTATGTTGATATGGGCTGGTACAAGATCTACGGAAAACTGCACTACGCGACCGAGGACGGAGAGATCATCCCACTCCTGCAAGTCGAACGGATCGAAGCTACCGTCGAGCCGACCGATGGTCTGCTTTTCTGAGTCGTCTACGAGAGCACTTGCATTTTGCTTCGGTCGGTCATACCTTGTAGTTGGATAATCTCCTTGTAAGGGGGTGTACTGGTTTCGACTGATGGTTTGAAGACCCAGCTGCATGTCGAGGTTGATCGGCTGGCCTCGTAAAAAGCCGTTCAAAAAACAAACGCAAATAACGAACCTGAACTTGCATTGGCTGCCTAATTGAGCGGCCACGCGACTTGGCCGACGTCTGCTGAGTCAAGTCGCGCCATTTTAGCAGACTGGTCTCGCGGCGGGTGTCCGGCCGTTGGGACGAGAGGTTACAGGGCAATCGGAGTGAACGGATTCTGTTGATCGAAGCCACCGCTCCTAAATCAAATGATCAACTATGCATGTAGACGCTTGGTTAGACAGCGATTAGGACAGGGGTTCAACTCCCCTCACCTCCACCTATTTCAAGAACATCTCGAATCTTTTTGAATCGCGCGACGGTGCGCCGCTCGGAAATTGTGCCGTCGCGCTCCCTCGCCAATTCGGGCGAAGGTCG
The DNA here is from genome assembly GCA_018058245.1 of Verrucomicrobiales bacterium. Classification (GTDB taxonomy): domain Bacteria; phylum Verrucomicrobiota; class Verrucomicrobiia; order Verrucomicrobiales; family DEV007; genus Arctic95D-9. The sequence continues at coordinate 176 of JAGPCC010000065.1, read as the reverse complement.
AGACCTTCCCATGCGTCGCTTGCAAGTGTCGAGATAGCTTCGTTGATACCCGACATCCAACGCGGTGCCGGTCTGGCCATTGTCACGCAGACTCCGTCGGGAAAAACGTGGCTCTCCGTAGCAGGTCATGTCAGAGCGCGAAGAGGAGCAGAAGAAAATGTCACCCTCTCCTGAGT
>JAGPCC010000310.1 GCA_018058245.1 Verrucomicrobiales bacterium | reverse complement strand
CCGACAACGGTTTTGAAGACCGCGGAGCCCACCAAGTGCCCATCTCTCTCCTCTGATCCTGAATTGTTTCGCATTTTTCAATCCGAGTCAATTCTTTCGACAACAGCGACGAAAATCAGGATCGCCTCATCAATCTCCTGCTCTGCCGTGAATCAGAACTGTCGTGAAAAGGGACAGACTGGGACGGAGGCGACAGCACCCTCGTCCCCCTCTCGCACGTTCCTCTTCCGAACGGATCACGGAGGCGGGTTTCTCGAGCGAATGGTTTCGGGAGTTGCCGGGGCAGGCACGGTGACGAACACAGCGTGACTAGGAGCCTGTTTTGATCCTACTGAATGAAAATTGGCGCAAAAATCCATTCGCGAGAATTTTTTTGTCCAAAATTTCCGCCTCCGGACCTTAGACTTGTTGAAGATGTCAGATTATCCACCGGAACAGGCTGCGGAGAACTACCTCGTGCTACTCAATCAGCATGAGAAGGCTCTGTGTGCCTACGTCTACACCCTCGTCCACGACCGACATGACGCAGAAGACATCATCCAGAATTGCAAACTCACGATGTGGAAGCAGTTTGCCCACTTTGAACCTGGCAGCCACTTCCAGGCGTGGTCGAGAAAGATCGCTCTCCATCAGATCCTGAACTACCGCCGTTCTGCTAAACGCAAGCCGCTCTATTCGATGGATCCTGCCTTCATCGAAGCGGTCGCAGCGGAGATCGACCGTTCGAGCGATCATCTCTCGGCTCGGACGGAGGCTCTGCAATCTTGTCTAAAGGAACTCCCCCGGAATCAGCACCAGATCATTCTGATGCGCTACTACGACGAGGCAGAGATCTCGGAGATCGCCTCCATGACCAAACGAACGGAAGCCGCTGTCTACCGTCTTCTCAGTCGCATCCGCGCCATCCTCAACGAATGCGTGAAAGAACGCATGAACGCACCTACGGCATGAATCATCGGGACAATATCGATCGCTCGTTTGACAGCCAGCTCTCGCCGGATGAATGGGAGGGATTGCAGGCGGCGATCCTCGCGGACCCTGATCTGCGACGGGACTACGTCGAAAAACGCTGGATTCACTCCCTGCTCCTCTCGGAAGGGGAATCACTCCCCCGCCTTCTCGGAGAGGCTGCTCCGGGGAATGCCGCGTCTGGTCTATCGACGGTCTCCCCTGCCTCGCGTCCGCTGGTTTGGTGGAGTGCTGCGGCTGCCTTGGTCTCTTTTTGCGCGACCTTGTTTCTACTACTGGAACGCAGCCCCCAGAAAACGGTCGCGACGCTGATCGAGGCGCAGAACTGCCGCTGGGCGGGTTCGGATCTCCCCACCGTCGAAGGCTCCGGTCTAGGCACCGGCACCCTCGCCCTGACGGAGGGAATGGCCACGATCCGCTTTGAGAGTGGTGCTACGGTGACATTAGAGGCACCCTCTGTCCTTGAGGTCGAGTCTGCGATGAAATGTCGGCTCCTCGAAGGCTCGGTCGTGGCGGATGTCCCGGAATCGGCACACGGGTTTACGATCGATACGGCGAAAATGAAAGTGGTCGATCTCGGGACTCGCTTCGGAGTGACGGCGACCGCCCTCGGTGATTCCCATGTTTTCGTATTTGAAGGCGAAGTAACGGTAAAGAAAGAGAACCAGGAAGAAGCAAAACATCTCTTTACAGGAGGATCGCTCCACTACGGAGAAACCTCTCCGGTCGCGGATCAAGAGATAGGCCGTTTGGTCCTCCCGCCGGCACCGGGGGAAGACTGGACACCCATCTCGACGGCAACGGGAGCGGGAAAGGACACTTTCTTGCGTAGAAATGACCCGCACGGAGCAAACGGTGCCGCCCCTCTGCTGATGGTGAAACATACGGATCTGGCCCCTGGAAATGAACGACGGGCGATCCTGACATTTGATCTTTCTTCAATGGACCGAAGTCGCATCCTCAATGCAAAACTTTCTTTAAAAATGGAGTCCAGTGGTCTCGGATTTTCGGCTCTCGTGCCCGACTCGAAATTTGCTGTCTATGGGATCAACGAGGATTCTGCGTCGTCCTGGTCCGAAAATTCTTTGATCTGGGAAGACGGGAATTCCTTCGTGGCCGAACCGCTCCCACCAGGCTTCGCGACACGGCTCGCCGGTTTTGAGATTCGGAAGGGATCTTCGAATAGTTTCCTGGAATCGAGCTCGGAGGAGATGGTTCACTTTTTGCAATCGTACCCCGGCAATCTCCTGACCCTCATGCTGGTACGCGAAACCGGAGAGGCAGACAAGCAAGGATTGGTCCATGCTTTTGCTTCTAAAGAGCATCCCACCGCTCCGGCACCTACCCTTTGGATACAACACACCCCTGCTCCATGAGATTTCTTTTCCTCGCTCTCACGTTTACCGCTGCTACGTCGGTCGCCGCTACGACGGTCACTCCGAGCACCGACACGGCGAAGTCCGAAGATCTGAAGTTTTTCGAAACGTCGATCCGGCCTCTCCTTGCTGCGGAATGCTACGACTGTCACGGTCCCAAAAAATCCAAGGGAGGTCTCCGACTCGACCATCGCGAGCTCATCCTCACGGGCGGTGAAAGCGGGCCTGCACTCGTTCCCGGAAACCCCGGGGAGTCCATTCTCATCCAAGCGGTGCATCGCACCGACCCGGATTTTTCCATGCCACCCAAAAAGGAACTCGCACCGGCGCAGGTTGCGGCTCTCGAAAAATGGATCACTCTGGGGGCCCCGTGGCCGCAGGAGGATCTTACGCGGGAGGAAAAGGATGAACACGGATTCACCGAAGAGGACAGAGCTTGGTGGGCGGCCCAGCCGGTCGTTGATCCCTCCGTCCCTCAGTCCGGAAAGGCCTGGGCAAAAAATGAAATTGATCGATTCATCGCAGAGAAACTCGACGAGAAACATCTGCGACCCGCCCCAGTGGCCGATGCCGGGGAGTTGGTGCGACGCATCTTTTTTGATTTGCACGGACTCCCTCCTGGTGATGCCGATGTCACGGCCTTTGAAAAAGAATACTCTGTCGATCAGGACAAAGCGATTCTGGACCTAGTCAACCGGCTCTTGGAGAGTCCTCGCTATGGGGAACGTTGGGGACAACACTGGCTGGATGTCGTGAGATATGCAGAGAGCGACGGCTACCGGGCGGATGACTATCGACCGGAAACCTGGATGTATCGGGATTATGTGATCCGGTCGTTTAACGAGGACAAACCCTACCACCAGTTTATCCGCGAACAGCTCGCCGCCGATGAGATCGACGGAGACAATCCCGATGCCCTCATCGCGACCGCATTCCTTCGCCTCGGTATCTATGAGTGGAACCAGCGCAACTCGCGCATGCAGCGGGAACTCATCCTGACTGAGATGACAAATGTCACGAGTGAAACATTCCTCGGTCTCGGAATGGGCTGCGCCCAGTGCCATGATCATAAATTCGATCCCATTTTGCAAAAAGACTATTTCGCTCTCCAATCCTTCCTGAACGCTACCTGGTGGCCGGAAAACGAGCTGCTTGCCTCTCCGAAAGAACGGTCCGCCTACGACGCAAAAATGCACGAATGGGAAACCGCCACAAAAACCCTCCGCGAAGAACTCGACACACTCACCGCGAGCCTCTACGAGGGAAAACGGAAGGGTGCCGTGAAGCAGTTTCCCGAGGACATCCAAGCGATCTACTGGAAGAAGCGGGAGGATCGTACCGCCGAGGAGGAGCAGCTCACACAACTCGTGCAACGTCAGGTCGATTTTGAATATCGTAGACTGAACTTTGCGAAATCATTTGAAAAAGACCCTCCCAAGCTGGCGAAATATCTGGAACTGACGACAGCACTCAAAGCCTTCGATTCCGTAAAACCGGCTCCTCTCCCTGCTGCCTTTATCACCACGGATGTCGGTACAAAACCTGCCCAGACAGTCATGAAACGGAGGGCAGGCGAAGAGGTGGTGGAGCCTGCGTTTTTGACTCTTTTGGGGCAAGCGGCCCCCAAGATCACTCCCACGGCAAAGACAACGGGACGTCGCACCGCTCTCGCCGCTTGGATTGCCAGCAGTGAGAATCCCTTTACCGCCCGCGTCATGGTGAACCGAATCTGGCAACGCCATTTCGCGGAAGGGCTCGTAGCGACCCCAAACGATTTCGGGATGCTCAGTGAACCACCGAGCCATCCCGAGTTGCTCGACTGGCTCACCTCGCGCTTTCTCGGCAACGATTGGAAAATGAAGGAACTGCACCGGACGATCCTGACGAGCGCGACCTATCGGCAGACCGCCCGGCGAGAACCGACCAAGGAAGAAGCGGTCGCAGACCCTTTGAACCGCCTCCTCTGGCGCTACCCACCCCAGCGCCTCGATGCCGAAGAAATCCGCGATGCGGCCCTCGCTGCCTCGGGGGAACTCACCAACCGCGATGGCGGTGCTGCGGTCGAGGGAACCGTCCCGAACCGGAGCATCTATGTCATGAAAAAGAGGAATACGAGTGACCCCATCCTCGGGGAATTCGATTCCCCGTCCGGCTTCAGCACCACTCCGAACCGCATCCCGACAACGACTCCGATCCAGTCGCTGTTATTAGTGAATGGAGCCTGGTCCCTCTCACGGGCGGAGACCTTCGCAAAGCGCGTCCTAGCCGGGGTGTCTACCTTTGATGCCGAACAGGTACGGAAAGCGTATCGACTCGCTTACGGGCGAGAGGCGCTCACCGAGGAAGTCGAGGCATCACTCACCTTTGTAGAATCCCAAGCAGGATCGTTCGGCGGTACGCCGGATTTGTCGAATAAATTTCCCAATGAAACCGGTCTGCGTCCTGCTGCGGCACTCTTTAAGGAGGTGAAAAATCTTTCCATTGGGGAGAATGCGCTCTGGCTTCAACCAGGCAGTCGCTTTGAGCGGCTCCAGGTGAATGTGCCAGGCTTGCCGGACGAAGAATTCACGATCGAGGCAATCGCCAATCTCGATAATGTGTATTCCGACGCTTCGGTCAACACCCTGATCAGCCACTGGAACGGATCCAACGAGGACATCGGCTGGTCCCTCGGTGTCACCAGTGCCAAGTCACGCTTCGACCCACAGAACTTCATCGTCCAGATCGTCGGTGACGATTTCCAGAACAATCGCATCTACGAGGTGGTCGCCTCCGGCCTGCATGTCCCCCTGAACAAACCGATCTATCTCGCCGCCTCGGTCTCCACCATCCCGTCGAAGGAAGACCCTGCCAAAGGCACCGTGACATTTTACCTGAAAGATCTCTCGGATCCGGCTGCAAAAATGCAAGTTTCGACAAAACAGCATCAGATCGTCGGGGGAGTAAAATCAAAACCGGGAGTCGTCACTCTCATTGGCGGTCGCCAAGAGAAGGGCCACCTTTGGGACGGACAGATTGCCCGCATCAGCGTCAGCAGCGGGAAATTGGTCTCTTCGCAATTGCTATTCTCGGAAGGTCGCTCCGATGCGGAATCCGATGCGGAATCCGATGCGGAATCTCTTCTCCCCGCGCCCAAGTGGCTCATCGACTGGGATTTTGCCGGCAACAACGGAGAAACCCCCGCTCCGGGTAGCCAGTGGTTACGGTCGGTGACTCCAGCGCCCACGACTAAAGTGTCGCCTGCTCTCCTCGCGGCAGTTACCGATTTTTGTCATTCTCTGCTCAACTCCAGCGAATTCCTCTACCTCCACTGATTCGCCGCAAAGGCAGCTCTTTTGCTTTTCACAT
>JAGPCC010000309.1 GCA_018058245.1 Verrucomicrobiales bacterium | reverse complement strand
GCAAGGGATCGCCTACTGTTTTCAGGAGCACCCGGGAGAGGGAGGAGGCGCCAGCAGCCCTCTTCAATGCTCAGGGTGTCGTCGCCCAAGGCGACCTCCGGTGCGGTGATGAGGAGTTCATTCACTCCTTCGAAGTCGATGTCCGACGAGAAATCCGGGGAGAGATCCCGAATGCGGATGGAGTCTGCGAGGTGGAAAATGATCCCTAGCGAAGTCGCCTTATCACCAAATTCTCGTGTCGCGAGAATACGGCGGAGGAGATCGTGTAATCCGTTGCGAGAGGCTTCGTCGAGATTCGTTGGATTGCCGACTTCGTCTTTATCAAAAGACATCTGGGGAAGCAGGGGGCCGTCGAACCAGAGATTTTGCGAGAGATTGTAAATCGCGGTAGATACGCTGTAGGAACCTACCCAGATATGCCACTGGAGATTGATCTCCGTTGCGGATTTGTACCAATCCGCATTTTTGGAGCGGCTAGTGTTTTTTAGGATCTGCTTGGTCTGACTATAGACCTTGAGAGGAGATGCGTTCTGCGGAAGGAGATCCATTTTGTCTACGAAGGGCGGAAGGTGAGAGGGGAAGCGAGGGCGGTAGTCGTAGAGAAGGGCCGGTGAGGAGGGAGCGTAGAAAGAGGGAACTCCCGCCCGCAGGGCACAAAACCCTGCGGACAGAAGTCGAATCGGATGACACCCTCACGGGTGCGACGAATTACCAACCGTTAACGCTCGAAGGAACGTGGGCCAAATCGGTCCCGGTTTGGTAGTTACAAGTGAGGTAAGCCGTTCCAATAGCAGGAATGATCCCGGCCACAGCGTATGTTCCGCCGCTTGGGCAGGTCGGCACAGTTTCGAGCATTTTGCCTGGACCGGTAAACACATTGAGAAGAGCTACGGTTGCGATAGGCTTCTCATACATATTCTGATAAGAACGAACGGCCTTCTGGACGTTCGAGATGTTCAGGATGCATTTGGCACGGTTCGAACCCTCTTTGTAGGCGGAAACGCCGATGAAAAGGACGGAGATCAGGCCAAGGAGAACTGCGATAACGAGGGTCACCTCGATCAGAGTAAGTCCGGCCTGCTTTTTGATGTTGTTCAGTTTCATATACTAGTATTGTTTATATAACGTTATTGTTGTTGTTGTTTTCCTGGCAACCCGAGTATTGACTCGGACCGCCGAGATTGGTATCAGCCCGCTTTTTTGGGAATAAAGAGGAGGTCTTCGCCTTCCTCTTCGTTCATGCGGTTCATCTGAAAAGCTTGGTAGGAGATCTTGCCTGCGTTCATCAAGTTCCTGAGGTTGGCATCCCATTGAATATTGCCACTGTGGCGGATGGCATCTTCGAGGGATTTTGCGGCACCATCGTACGAGGCGATGCCCGATCGAACTGCCGAGCTCGTATTCTGAAGGAATTCGTAGTTGAGGATCCGCCCCGTCTCAGTCGGGATCAGCCCCTGAGAGAGAATGAACATGAGAATCTCGGAGAGGCGACCGAGGAGGGAGCGGTGCTGGGCCTGGGGGAAAAACTCAAGGATACGACTGAGCGTTTTTACTGCTCCGTTGGTGTGAAGAGTCGAGATGACGACGTGACCAGTCTGAGCGGCCTCGATCGCAATTTCCATCGTTTCCCGGTCGCGGATCTCGCCGATCAGGATCACGTGAGGGGCCTTCCGAAGAGCGTCTTTGAGGCCCTGCTTGTAGGAAGAGACGTGTTTGCCCACTTCCTGCTGGGTGCAGAACCCAGGGGAGGGGATCGGGAGACCGTTTGCGTCGGGCCTGGCGAGAAATCGGGAGTAACGATATTCAATCGGGTCTTCCACCGTGACGATGTGGCGGGGTTGATTCTGCCGGAGCCAGTCCAAGATCGCCGCTAGGGTCGTTGATTTGCCGGAACCAGTCTGGCCGGTGACAAGCCCGAAACCTTGGCGACGTTTCATGAACTCTGTGAGCGCACGAGTCGTATCCGGGCCGATCCCGAGAGTATTCAGATCGGCGATCTCGTCGCTGAGAATACGGCAAGTGAGTCCGGGGCCAGAGGTGCTGAGGTGTGCTTGCACCCTCATGCGACCAGACAGGGATCCATCCGGAAGAGGGAACCCCTCGGTGCTAAAGTCGGCGACTTTGTCATCAAAAAGCCGTTGCTTAACATCCTTCAGATTTTGGAGGCTTGCCATCGCGCCGACGGACTCGCTCTCCTGCCGGCTATAGAGGTATTCCACGACATTCATAACCACCTCCGCAGGCAATTCCCCGAGACGGCGGACGATCTCCAAGCCCTTCTTGGTGTGGCAATAGATCCACGAACCACTCCGAATCTGGATGTCGGAGATCGAGCTGCTACCGGCAACGGCGAAAACCTCGCTCATTACGTGGTGGGCTTGATTGTATGCGTGTGGATCCATTTCGTTAATTCAGTCGATCACTGTTACGATTAATATTAGTTCAATAATAACCATAATGAAAGTAAATTTTCATAAAAATAAGTAATTCCGTAAAAAACAGATTGTTTTTTCCCTCGGGTATCTCCCAAGTGTGGGGGCACCGGGATTTCGAAGAGCGAATCAATTCGATGCCCGTTGATCTGATTCCGCCAGGGTCGGTCCCTGGGAGACCTCTTCCTTCCGACCCTGTTTGCTTCGAGGACGAACAGGGTATTCTTCGATTTTCTTTCCGAAACATTCGGATTTTTCAGGGAAATCTGGATATCGGGCCGAGGCACAAAAAAACCCACCGGGTAAGGGTGGGTTTCTCAGTACGGGGACGGAGGAGTGATCGTGCAATCAGTTCTCAGGCTTGGATCCGAGCGGTTCGAGGTCAGTTTTGGCCACCTTTTCTTCCGGCGCGGGAGCACCCGGTGTGGGAGCACCCGGTGCGGGAGTCCCCGGTGATTTTGTGGCTCGGGCGATCATGGGTTCGAACTGCGCAAAGGTTCGGTTTGCAAAATAAGCCCGCTGAGCGATTTCCATCTGGCGATCGGTCGAGAGACGGCCCCAATTTCCGTTTTCCTCTGCCTGAGCTTGAATTTGTTCGAAGTGGGAAATGCAGGTGCCAATGAGATCACGATAACGCTCGAGGAGCTCCAACGGAATCGGTTTTCCGGCTTCGACGAACGGAGTGCTGTCAAGAAGGTATAGATTCATCCCGGCGGTGGCGGCCGTCAGCCATGGTTCTGGATCTTCCGTTTCTCCTTGGGCTGATGAAATCGCGACGTTCGCGATGAGGACGGCCTGCTCTTTCACATGAGGATCGCCGCCAAAGTCATAGGTGGTCAGGAACAGATGATAGGAATCGTAGGCTCCGTAGTGGGTCGGATCCATTTTGAAGCTCCTCAGGAGAAGCTCCTCGATGTCGTGATACACCGTGGCAAGATGCTGTTTGCTCATGGCATTGGGATTGGTTCGCGTGTGCTGCGCGATGACTCGGTCCTGGATCCATCGTTTTCCCTTTTCTAGCGGGGTTTTTCGATTCGCTGCCGTGACTGCGGCGATGTCTTCCGCCGAGCGTTCAATTACCTGGCGAGTTATTGGCGGTAGTTCTGAGAGGTGAGGAGAACCTCCTGATTTGCCGTGTTCGGCACATTCGCCTTGCTCACAATGTTCACAGTGCTCATCATGTTCATCATGTTCGATCCCGGACATGTAGTGAGGAACGATCTGTTCGACACCGAGATGCCAGACCCGGTCGATCGTCGTTTCGGAGAGTCGTGCGAACAACTTTCCGTAGGCGGAACGCTGGATCGCAAAGGGGTTGCCCTTGTCCTGGAATTGTCCATCCGACTTCATCGGTTGGACACAAAGAGCGGACAAGATTCCTCCGGCAAGAATGAGAGCGGCGGAGATGAGGTGATCTTTTTTCATAGTCACTTTCCTTCGCGAAAGATTTGGTAGGAGATCCCGGTCATGATGAGAGCGAGCCCGCCGAGATACCCTGCGATGCGTCCCATTTCGCTCCATGGCACTGAGCCCAATTTGAAAACGAGACGGGAGGTGAGGTCGGAGAGGTGATAGTGCGGAGAGATCAGATAGACCAAGTTCAGGACAACGTTTCTGTTGTCCGCTAAAAAGACTTCGAGATAGCTGATCCCAAAGAGTCCATAGAGGGCGATTCCGATGGTGATCGCGTAGGCGGCGGCTCCGTTGAAACGAGTCCCGAGACTAATCGAGAGGACTAACAAGGGAGCTACGACAAGACAGAAGAGGATCGCGTATTGAAAGTTCGTCACCAGCCAGTGACGTGCTTCTACGGCATTTCCGGGCATCGCCGTGAAAGTGCTGATGAGGAAGGTGATCAGAATCATCCCGGCAAATACCGTGAAACAACTCAGCCAGATCTGTAGCATCTGCTTCCGGCGGTTCACACCGAGCGTTTTAAAATACTCGAGGATTCCGTGGGAGGACCAGCGATCCCCAATGGTGGCTCCTTGGAAGAGAAGCCAACCGATTGCGGTCGTCCAGAGTAATATCCAAGCCATTTGTGCTCGAGCGGGTTCGAGCAGGGACGGCTTGGATTCCCAAGGCGTCATGATGGGCAGGGCAAAGGGGAGGGCGATCAAGAGCAACGCAAAAATCGCGAAGGTCTTCCGATTGAGGATCGAGATGAGGGTGAGGCGGTAGAGTTCCATGGGATGTTTCGGGAGAGGGATTAATTGAGTGAAAGTCGGGTCTCCATCCAGTCGAGGACGCCGTTGACTTCCAGTTGCTCGAGGCGTCCTTCGCGGATTGCGATGGCACTGTCTGCTTTGAGGGTCGGTTCGTCCGGATGGACGCAGACGAGGCGTATGATGCCTTCTTCATTTTCCCGCCAGATTTCATCGACTTTTTCCCGCGCTGCGAAGTCGAGTCCGGAGAATGGCTCATCAAGCAGGAGAACCTGCGGGCCGTTCCGGTGGGTGCGGGCCTCGGCTACGATCAGACCCACCTTTTGACGGTTGCCTTTTGACAACTTCCCGTAGGATTTTTCCACATCGAGTTCGATGCGAGTTGCCATGTCCATGGCGAACTGGCGCTGACCATTCTTGAAGAGCGCCGAAAAAATCTGGCGAGGTTTCAGTTCGCTATCAAAGCGGAGATCTTCGTCTACAAACTGCACCATGCCGTGGCAAGTGATCTGTCCAGCGAGAGAGGGGATGATGCCTGCAATGGTTTTTAAGAGAGTTGTCTTTCCCCGTCCGTTCCGAGCGAGTAGTAGGTGCCTCCCGTCGCCCAGTTCGATGCCGGTGGCTGCCGTGGCAAGTTCGGTTTTAGAAGAGCCTTTCGAGAATCGACCGCTGTAGCCGATCTTGAGACCTTCAGGAATTTGAATGGAGGGATCGCAGTTGCTCATAGGGGGAGTGTCATTGTGAAATGATTGTAAAAACAATAAATTTCATAATTATATTCCGCTTGAGCAAAATATCAAGAAAAGTTTTTAGAAAATTGAAACCACTACATCTGAGAGCGGAGGATACCACTTCGCGAGAGTGGTTCGGGTGGATGCGAGAACCGATGAAAAGTGAGGTATGGGCCACTTCGAACCCGAACCAGCTTAGTGGATTTCCTCAATCGTGATGAGCCAGTTCATCATGTAGACAGGCGGGAGCTCGGCGGGGCTGCGGAGAGAGGTGAGATGCGCATTGATCTTGTTGTTCGAGACTCGCTCATCGTTCAAATTTTTCAGTTCAAGGGGGTTGAAAGTTTCCCCTGCGGAGGTTTTGAGGCTGCTCAACTG